>JALHNK010000040.1 GCA_022843565.1 Phycisphaerales bacterium | reverse complement strand
ACGAGGCGAAGATGGCCATGCTGACCAAGATGGCCCCGGAAGCGGTCGCGGCCATCAATGCGGTGAGCAACCCGGCCCTGAAAGTCGCCCGCGACTATCTCGCCGCGTGCGGCAAGGCTGACGCGACGGCGTTGAACGCGCTGTTCCTCGACAAAGGCCGCGCGACCGTGAGTGAGAACGCGGGCGATGAGGGGACGTGGGAGACGTACCGGGATCACCACCTCCTGCCCGAACTAAAAGAGATGCCCGGCTTCGTGATGACGGTGGCGAAGGAGGACGTGCAGACCTTCGGCACGACCTCGATCGTGCGGCAGATCGGCTCGTTCACCGTGCCCGACCCAAATCACAAGGAACTCACGAAGAAGTACCTCGCGGCGGTGACCTATGTCGTGGTGGACGAAGGCGGCACGCCCAAGATCGCGCACCTGCACTGGTCGAGCCGGGCGGACAAGAAGGCCGACGCGGCCGCGCCGACCACGCCCGACGCCGGGCATGGCCACGGTGCCGGCCACGAAAACAAGTAATCGAATCAACCGCCCCGCCCCGCCGACGCGGCGCGTGGCGATTCCTGATCGGAGATTGCCCGCATGATGTTCCGCCCACCTCGTCGATTGATCCCAAAGCGTCGCACGCTCGCGCCTGCGGTGCTCGTTCTGCTCGCTGTCGCCAGCGGGTGCGCTTCGCTCGACCCAAAGCCCGACATCAACCGGGCCGCTTCGACCGTCGCCGAACGCTCAGGCGTGACGCCGACGTGGATCGAGCCGTGGGAGGCATCGCTGACTTCGTGGGACGGCCGCGCGCCGCTCAAGGTCGAGCAAGCCCTGGCAATGGCGCTCCGCAACAATCGCGAGATCAGATCGCAAGTCGAGCAGATCGCGGCCTCGCGGGCCGACCTCGTGCAGGCGGGTCTGTTGCCCAACCCCGTGGTGGGGCTGACGCTGCGATTCCCCTTCGACCCCGTGAGCGGCGGCTCGTTCATCGGGGCGCAGGTCGTGCAGTCGTTCACGGCCCTCTGGCTGCGCGGCGGCAAGATCAAGGCCGCAGATGCCCGGCTCAACCAGACCGTGCTCGACATCTCCGACAAGGCGCTGCGGCTGGTCGCGGAGGTGAAGGCGACCCACGCCCTCATCGCGTTCGGGCAACTGGCCGTGCACCACGCCGACCACAACCTCGCGACGATCCAGAAGTCCATCGACTCGCTCGAAGCCCGCGTGCGCGGCGGCGAGGGGACGTCGCTGGATGTCAATCGCGCCCGCCAGCAGTTCGCAAAGGCGCAGGCCGAGCGGGCGATCATCGTCCGCGACCTCGCCAAGGACCGCCGCCGGATGCTGGAACTGATCGGCTTCGCCAGCGCGAACGCGGAATGGACCGCCGAGGTGGACGCATCCCTCGCCGCGGGGCTCTCACTCGACGAGACCACCGCGATCGCGCTCGCGGCCTCGCAGCGATTGGATGTGGCGGCGGCCCGCTCCATCGCCGAAGCCCAGCGGGCGGACCTGTCCGTCGAAGAGAGGAGCCGCTTGAAGGACTTCGGGCTGGGGGCTGACTTCGAGCGGGATGTGGACGGGAAGAAGTCCATCGGCCCGGTTGTCGACGTGGCGATCCCGATCTTTGACACCAACGAGGCTCAGATCGCCAAGGCCGGGTCGCTCGCCCGCGCGGCCTTCGCCAACTACGAGGCGGTCTCGCAGCGGGCCGTGCGCGAGGCCCGCGTCGCGTGGGTCGAACTGGACAGCGCCTTGCGGCTGGTGGAGCAGTACCGCGGCACGGTGCTGGCGCTCTCGGAGCGGAACCTGACGCTCGCGGAAGCCGCGCTCAAGGCTGGCCAGGCCGATGTGACGGTGCTGCTGGAAGCGCAGCGAGAGGTCACCGACGCCCGGGCGCGGCTCAACGAGCTTGAGCGTCAGGCCGCGGTCGCACGCATCGAACTGGAATACGCGGTAGGAGGGCGGCTTGCACCGTCCCCCACCGTCCCAACCAAAGAGAACACTGGGAGCATGCCATGAAGACAATCCTGAAGATCGAAGGCATGCACTGTGCCGGATGTACGGGAAGCATCGAGCGAGCTGTGGGCCGCGTCGAGGGCGTGAAGGAGGTGAAGGTGGACCGCGAGGCCGGACGTGCCGTGATCGACCATGAGGCCCGCGTGAGTCGCGAGTCAATTGTTGCGCTCGTGAATGAGATCGGCTTTACCGCTCACCCCGTGGAGAAATGAAATTCGCCACCACGGGCCGGGCGGCGATTGAATCGAAACGGGCTGAAGGAAGGCATCACGCCTCCGCCAGCCCCTCGCGGATAGCGAATCGCATCAGCTCGGCGCGGGTCTCCAAGCCGAGTTTCTTGAGCATCCGTTCCTGGTGGCGGTCGATGGTCTTGGCACTGCGAGAGAGGGCCTCGGCGACCTCGTTGCGGGACAGCCCCTTACCTATGAGGCGCAGCACCTCCAGCTCGCGGGCCGAGAGCGTCTCCAATCGCGACGGCGGCTGGGCTTCGCGCTTGGCGGTGCGCACCCCGCCGAGCGTGTGCTGTTGCTTGGGCGGGCGGCAACGGGCCTTGACCTTGGGGCCGAAGACGAACTCGCAATCCGCTCCCCCTTCCCTGGCAATCTGGCGCAGCCCCTCGATGATGTCGTTGATCTCGTCGGCCTTGGAGAAGTAGCCGCAGGCGCCGCACCGGTACGCCTCGGCGATGTAGTGGTCGCGGACGTACGCGCTGAGGAACACGATCTTGGCCCGCTCGTCCTGCCGGTGCAGGCGGTCGGCCATCTCGAATGGGTCGGGCCCGGGCATCTCGATGTCTAGCAGGATGATGTCGGGACGAAGACTCTGTGCTTCGGTGACGAGGTTCTGCGCGGTCGCGAGCCGTCCGACGACTTGGAACTCCCGCCCCTCACCCGACACGGAGAACTGGGCCTTGAGACCCTCGACGAGAAACGCATGGTCGTCGACGCAGAGGAGTCGGATCTTCCCTGCGGCCCCCGAGAGCGGCGTTTGGGCAGATGACCGGCGTTTGGCGGGAGGGCGGGTGCGGGGGTGTGGGGTCATCGGCGTGCTCCGGTGACGGCGGCAATTGCCCGCCCGATCGCGTCGCGCAGGGCATCGAAGTCGCGCGGAGTCTCCACCACGATCGACCCGAGCTTCGCCCAAGGGGCGAGCGGGCGCGGCTTTCCGACGGCGACAATGCCAGAACGACCACCCTTCGCGTATTCCTTCGCCGCCTTGAGCGCACGCTCGCTTGGCTCAGTGACCCAGATCGTTGAACCGCCGGGTGCGGGAGACGGTGGAGGGATCGGGTCATCGGTGCGGGTGACGTGCCACCCGGCCGCTTCCAGGATGTGCGCGGCCATCGACGCGGCGCGGCGATCGCGGACGTGCACCGACGCCGCGCGAGCAGTGTCGGTGCCTTCGCGTTCGCGAGCGATCGGGAACGTGAGGACAATCTCGGTGCCTCGTTTCCCACTCTTTCCCGGCGAGGTCTCTATGTCAATCTCTCCTCCGGCGTTCACCACTACGCTACGCACCAGCGAGAGGCCAAGACCGGTTCCCAAGCCACGCCTCTTCGTTGTGTAGAAGGCGTCGAACGCGTGGGCCCGCACTTCGGGTGTCATGCCGGGGCCGTTATCGGCAATGCTCAGGTGAACCTCGCGTGCGCCCACCGCTACCTTCCTCCCGGCCTCACCACCCGGTGAGTGAGCCCACAGCCGCACGACCGCGCGAGGTGGGCGTTCGCGCATCGACTGGATCGCCTCGCCAGCATTGACGATGAGGTTGAGCACGGCCTGCGTGAGTTTGTGGGGCGCAACCGGAACGCGCGGCAGTCCGCTCGCAACGATTGACTCGAATCGAACCCCCTTGGGCACGGCCTTGGTCAGCAGCGGTCCGACGGTGCTCCACCATTCGTGCAGATCGGTGGCCGCGTCCGCGGCGTCGTCCTCATCCGGGCTGAGCGCCAGCATGTGCAGGCCGTCGGTGAGTTGCTGCAGGTACGCACACGACTTCCGCATCTGGACCAGGTGCTCGGCGGCTGCTTTGGGCAGCGCCATCGCGTCCAAGACGTTCATCCTCGTTCGCACGGGGAGCAACACGTTGTTCATGTCGTGGCCCAGGCCCGCGGCGAGCGTGCCGATGGCTACGAGCCGCTCGGCCATGCGGAGCTGTTCGTGGCTCTTTTCCAGTGCGCGGGTTCGCTCGCGGACCATCGCATCCAGTTGCCTGCGGTGCCGCTGCAGCTCGCGTTCGGCCGCCTTCCGTTCCGACACGTCCTTGATGATGCCGACAAAGACGGGCAAGGACTGGCCGGGCACGTCGGCCCGCGACACCGACAGCTCGATGGGGAATCGCGTGCCGTCCTTTCGTACGGCGTCAAACTCCCTGGTGCGGCCGAGGATATTGGTCTTGAGCGTCTCGCGGTAGTTCGCGAGGTACTGGTCGTGGCCTGAGCGGTGCGGCTCTGGCATGAGCACATGGACGTTGCGGCCCACCAACTCACCGGGCTTCCATCCGAAGACGCGCTCGACCGAGTTGCTGGCGGTGCGGATCGTTCCGAACGAGTCGATCGTGATCACCGGGTCGAGCGTCGAGGCGAGGACAGCTTCCAGCTCGGCGTTCCGCCCGCAGTCACAGCCCGACGGTATGCCGGAGGAGCCAGCCTCCCCCTTGCCTGAGAGCACGGGGCACGTGGCCTCCCGGCAAGCGTCCGTCTTCAGCGATCGTTTCCTCTTGGCCATCGGAACACTTTACGTCGGTGGTGCGCCTTGCGCCCGTTACCCGCCGCCTCGGAAGGCCCGTATCTAGCCGCATTGGGGAAACGTCCGCCTATTCGCCGACGGCAGAGCCTGCGATGCTTCTCGTGTTCGGATTGGGGCTACTTCACGGAAGCGGTGCCTAGGAGCGTGATGTGCGAACGGTGTGCCTCCTGTATGGATGCCAGTGCAACGCCTGTTGCGATCGGATCGAACGGGCGTTGCGGCGTGTGAAAGGAGTCGGCAGCGTGGAATTGAATCTTTACAAAGCGACCGCGACGGTGGAGCACGACGAGTCGTGCCTGTGCGACGACCTCATCGCCGCCATCGAACGCATCGGCTTTCTCGCGGAGATACACGCCACTGATCACAAGTGCCAGGATCACAACCCCAGCGGCTACCAGGAGAAATAGTCAGGGTTCTCGGAGCCCGAGTTCGCCCCAGCTGACCCACCACGGCCCGCACCGCCCGCCAAACGTTTCACATCGCAACCTGCCGAACCTCCAATCTCGCAAAGGAATACACCATGAATCGCACGCCGAAGACTCTTCTGATAGCCGCGACCGCGACGGCCTTCCTCGCATTCGCCATTCCCTCACTCGCACAAACACAGCCCGCGACGCCGCCCGCCACCCACCCGGCTACGCCCCCCGCGGGCGTGGACGCGGCGACGCACGCGGCGCACCTGAAACAGGCTACCGCCGGGCCCGCGGCTGGCACGCAACCTGGGGCGGCCAGCGACGCCAACGCGGAGTTGGTGAACCAGATCGCGGCGCTGCGGGCTGAGGTCGCCAAGCTCCAGGCGGCGCTGATGCAGGGGCACACCGCGCAGCCACCGGCCGGCGCGAGCGCAGGCATGGCGATGGGTGGGAAGGGCAAGATGCAGAAGCCCATGGGCAGCGGCCAGATGAAACCTATGCGGCCGATACAGCCCCAGGCCGCGCCGGCAGCGGGCGGAATGGCTCCGATGCCCGCTAGCGGCGGCATGGGCATGATGGACATGGACGACAAGATGGAAATGGGAGGTATGGGCGGCGGCGCGGCCGGCGGCGGGATGAGCATGGACGGGATGATGCAGAAGATGGACGGGATGATGAAGATGATGGGCATGGGCAGCATGCCCATGGGCGGAGCGGGCAGCCCCGCCGCGATGGCGATGCCTTCGGCCCTTCCCGGCTTCCCCGGCGCCTCCCACATCTACCACATCGGTGCCACCGGCTTCTTCCTCGACCACCCCGAGCACATCACGCTGACGCTTGAGCAACAGACCGCCCTCAGCCAGAAGAAGGAGCAGGCCCTACTCCAGCAGGCCCAGTTCCAGCGAAGGGTCGAAGAGGCCGAGCAGGAACTGTGGGTGTTGACCGCCGCAGACCAGCCCGACGCCGCGGCGATCGACACCAAGGTGCAGCAGATCGCCAAACTCCAGGGCGAGCAGCGCATCGCGTTCATCCGCGCGGCCGGTGAGGCGGCCAAAGTGCTCACCGACGAGCAGCGCAAGCAACTGACCGGAATGCTCCCGCCGGTACCGACGCCGATGGCCCCGGCCGCGCCGGCCATGCCCGCGGGCGGCGGAATGTCGGACATGTGAGCGGAACGTCTGACCACCAAATCACCCTCTTTCAGGAGATTCGCAATGGGACATCACGACAAGAACGGGAAGCATGGCAAGCACGGCGGGTTGGTCCTGTCCACCAAGGCGCCCAAGGCCAAGGAAGTCTTCGTCGCCGGCACGTTCAACGACTGGAACCCTTCTTCGCATCCGCTCAAACGCACCGGCGACGGGCAGTGGGCGCTGACGCTCGACCTGCCCCCGGGCCGCCACGAGTACAAGTTCGTCATCGACGGGCAGTGGTGCTGCGAGCCGGGGTGCGACAAGCACTACGACGGCTGCCCCGACTGCGTGGCCAACCAGTTCGGGACTATGAACCGGATTATCGAGGTGAAGGATGCCGCCGAGCAGGCGGAGCACCTGCGTCAGCTCGCCTGAGGAACCCCGATGGACCCGGAGAAAGCCTTTCAACTTCGCAGCGCTGCGGTGTGGGCGGCGGTGATCGCCGCGGTTCACTTCGCGCTGGGGACCAGGACCCATTCGGTTCACGGCCTGCACATCCTGCTCGCGGGGCTCTTCATGGTCCCGGTCCTAAAGGCCGCGGTGGCCTTCGAGGTTCGTGGCGGTGTGATCGCGGCGGCGGCGGTCGGCACGCTCTATCTCGGGCACATCCTGTGGTCGTGGCGCGAGGCCCTGCTGGCCAACGCCGACCAATTCGCGATGATCGGCGTGTACTTCGTCGTCGGCATCTCCGCCGGGCACCTCGTCAAGACCGCCAACTTCCGCAAGTGGCAACGTGATGAGGTCATTCGACGATCGCAACCGCCATCGATGGGAGTCGTCAACAAATGAATCGACCACTCCTATCATCGCTTCTCGCGTCGATGATCGTGCTTTCGATCAACAGTTCCGTGAATGCGCAGGTCAGCCCCGAAGAACACGCCAAGCACCACCCGGGCGCTGCCGCCTCCGGAAGCCAACCAGGTGGGCAGTCCCCAACTGCGCCCGCTGCGGGCGCGGGCGGGATGATGGAGGGCATGGGGGAGATGATGAAGGGGATGGGCGGGACGCCGACCAAGGCTCTCTACCCGTCGCTCATGGACCTGCCTGACTTGCCGCCCGAGAAACGCGACGAGGTGCAGCGGGCCGCCCACGAACGGATGCAGAGCGGGACCGACCTCATGGCCGAGGCGTTCGACCAACTGGTGAAGGCCGCCCCGACCAACGACTACGCGGCCATGCAGGAGGCGACGGCCAAGCTCCGGGAAGGGGTCGCGAGATTCGACAGCGGGCTGGCGGCGCACCGGGCCATCGCCGAGGGCAAAGACCCGCGCGCTCTGGCCGTGCAGTGGTTCAAGGGCCAGATGAATCTGCCCGGGCCTCCTTTCCACGCCGAGGCACGCGGCCTGTGGGGGCTGTCGTGGGAGCACCTGATCCTGATGGCGCTCCTGATCGCCTTCGCGGCGGTGATGATCGCGATGTACTTCTTCAAGATGCGCCGCGCTGCGGCACTCTTCGGGCGCCTCGAATCCGGCTCCGGAAGGCCGCCGCCCGGAGCTGCGCCGCCGCTGGCCGGAACGCCCGGTCCATCCACGCCGGGCCCGCCGCCTGGAGGGAAGAGTCCCCCGGTGGACAAAACGCCACCGGTGCCCGCGGCAGAAGGCAAACCCGCGCTTTCCGCACCCCCCGCCGCGCCACCTGCGGCGGATGCCAACGCCGCACCCCCCGCGACCCCTCCGGCCGCTTCGGCTGCGGCTCCGGCATCGCCCATGACCGCGAATTGGAAGGGGCAACTCCGCATCGGGAGCATCGTCGTGGAGACGCCGAGCGTGAAGACGATTCGGCTCCTGCCCGCGTCGGATGGCGGCGTGCTCCCCTTCACCTTCGTGCCCGGGCAGTTCTTGAACGTCGCGTTCTCGATCGGTGGCGCGCGGATGAACCGCTCGTACTCAATCTCGTTCGCGCCGACACAGCGCGAGTATGTCGAGGTGACGGTGCGGCGCGAGCCGCGGGGCGCGGTCTCCCGTCACATCGTTGATCTGCTCAAGGTCGGCAGCCTGATCGAGGCCTCCGGGCCGGTCGGGAAGTTCACATTCGACGGCACGGAGGCGGACAGCATCGTCCTCATCGCCGGCGGCGTGGGGATCACGCCCATGATGAGCATTTCTCGGTATCTCACCGAGCGGTCCTGGCCCGGGGACATCTTTCTCATCTACGCGTGCAAAGCCCCGACGGACTACATCTTTGCTCGCGAGTTCGCCGCGCTCGAACAGGCAAATGCGAAGTTGCACGTCACGGTCGTGATGTCTCGCGCGGAAGGAACGGATTGGAAAGGCCCGCGCGGGCACATCACCACAGAGTTTCTCGCGCAGACCGTTCCCGACATCGCTTCGCGGCGGGTCCACCTGTGCGGGCCGCCCACGATGATGGACGCCATCAAGGCCGCCCTGACTGAGCTTGGCGTGCCTCCCGACCAGGTGAAGACCGAAGCATTCGGCGCCACCAAGCCAGCGCCGGCCGCCGCGGGGACCACGTCCGCACCAGCCGCCCCCGCCACCGGCCCGCTGGTGACGTTCTCCAACAACAGCAAGTCGGCCAAGATCAAGGCCGGTCAGACCGTGCTCGAACTCTCCGAAGAGCTCGGCATCGGCATCCAGAACTCCTGTCGCGTCGGCACCTGCGGCATATGCAAAGTGAAGATGACGTCCGGCGAGGTCGAGATGGCGGTCCAGGACTCCCTCGACGAGGGCGACAAGGCCAACGGGATGATCCTCGCCTGCCAGGCCAAGCCCACGAGCGACATCGCGGTGGAGGCATAGCCCATGAACGAGCGTGAACGCGTCGTCGTGACTGCGGCCCTCACCGTTCTGCTGGTGGTCTGGCTTGGCTTCTTCGTGCACAGCTCGCCGCGCTTCGCGGGCAGCGCGGCCGGGGCGGTGTTCGGGATCGCGGGGGCCGTGCTCATGCTCGTCACGCTCGCGTACCCGATCGTCAAGCGGATTCCCTTCGTCAACTCCCGCATCACGCGGCACATCTCCATGCAGTCGCTCCTCGCCCTGCACGTCTACGCGGGCATCTTCGGCCCGTTGCTGGGCATCATCCACACGGGCCACAAGTTCGAGAGCCCGCTAGGGATCGCGCTCACGGCGGTGATGCTGACCGTCGTCGTGACCGGCTTCACGATCCGCTACCTGCTCACGTACACCGGCCGCGAGATCAAGGACAAGCTGGTCCTGCTCCAGACCGCCCGGGGCGATCTCGACAGCGCGTGGGGCGTGCTCGAAAACTCACCGGCCGAGGCGCGAGCCCTGCCGAAAGCCCCCTTCTTCGCGGCCGGCCTGGCGGCGCTGGGGCTCGATGTCTCGCCTCGCGGTCCGGCCGGTGAGGTCACCCGCCTCGCCGAGTCGGTCGCCGACCTGGAGTACGCCATCCGCACGCACGAGCTCTTCAAGCGCTGGTTCGCCCGGGCGTTGATGGTGCACATCGTGCTCTCCATCATCCTCTACGCCCTGCTCATCCTGCACATCTGGTCGGGCTTCTACTTCGGCCTCCGGTGGTGGACCTGACCCATGAAGACCATCGAGATCATCTACGGCATCGTCATCCTCGGCGCGTTCGGCGCGGTCATTGCCATCCCCTACCTCTCGCACACGCGCGGCTCGGCCGCCGTGCCCGTCTGGCAATCGATGGTCAAGCCCGGCCCTCTCTCGCCCAAGCACCAGTTCCTTGCCAACGACTGCAACGCGTGCCACACGCCGCATCAGGGGATCGTGGCCGACAAGTGCATCGCCTGCCACGCGAGCAACGGCCCGCTCCTCGCCACGCAATCGACGGCCTTCCACGCGAACGTGGGTGATTGCCGCGGCTGCCACGTCGAGCATCAGGTTGCGGCCGCGCACGAGGTTCCGGGGAGCGTCGGCCAGCGGCCCATCCTCATGGACCACACGGTTCTCGTCGCCCTCGGCCTGAAGGCCCACCCACTCCCCTCGGGAATCACCGCCGCCTCGCTCCCGGTCCAGCACCCGCGGATCACGCCCAGGGAGACCCTCCTCGACTGCAACGCCTGCCACGCGAACCAGGACCGCCACCGCACGCTCTTTGGCACCGACTGCGCCTCGTGCCACGCCACAAGCGCGGCCAAGGGGGGCTGGACCATCCCCGAGTTCCGCCATCCCTCGCCCCTCTCGACCGACTGCAACCAGTGCCACTCGGCCCCGCCGAGCCACTCCATGATGCACTTCAACATGGTCTCGATGAAGATCGCGGGCGTCGAGCACGCCGACGTGTCGCAGTGCTTCCTCTGCCACCAGACCAACTCGTGGAACGACATCAAGGGCGTGGGGTGGTACAAGCACCACTGACCATCTCCGGCGTTGGCCTTGGGGGATTGGGGAAACGTCCGCATGTGTTCGTTACGGGCCACCGAGTACAACTCTTCAAATGGTCAGACGAGACTGTGCCGCCGTGACCACAACCCCGCTTCGCCGGAGTGTCCGGTCGGAGTAGTTTGTCCGAGAAAGTCCCCCAGCAAGGAGCCATCCATGAACCGCAGAAACGCCATCGTGTCCTTTGGCACCGCCGCCGTCGGCGTCGCCGGGCTTGCCCTTTCCGCCCCCGCCGCGTTCGGCCAGCCCGCCCACGAGGGGCACAAGCCCGGCGCGGCGGGCGATCACTGGGATCACTGCATCGTGTCGTGTACCGCGTGCGTGGTCGCCTGCGGCAAGGCCCGCGAGCACTGCGTGAACATCGCCAAGGGCGGCAAGGGCGAGCACGCCCCCATCGCGGCACTGACCGCCGACTGCGGCGACTGTTGCGCCCTGTGCCTCGCC
This sequence comes from Phycisphaerales bacterium, assembly GCA_022843565.1. Classification (GTDB taxonomy): domain Bacteria; phylum Planctomycetota; class Phycisphaerae; order Phycisphaerales; family UBA1924; genus JACVCS01. The sequence goes on along the minus strand of JALHNK010000040.1, from coordinate 12,742 downwards.
CTGGTCAGCCGCAAGAGCCAGGTCACCGCGGCGGTGGCCGAGGGCTGCGCCAAGTGTTGCGACAAGTGCGCCGCCGAGTGCGACAAGATGGCGGGGGATGTGATGAAGGACTGCGCCAAGGCCTGTCGCGAGTGCGCCGCCTCGTGCCGTGAAATGGCCAAGATGTAGGGATGACCCCGCCCGCGCTGTGTCTGGCGATCGCCCCTGCGAGCATGAACAACCCGTGTGGCGGACAATACGCTCGCGGCTAGGTCGGCCCACGCACATCGCGAAAGGCTCCGGTGCAGTCCCGCACAGGGATGCGCCGGGGCCGGTGTCTGTTGGCGGGCACGCAGGCGCTTGGGGGATTGGGGAAACCTCCGCGTGCGTTCGTTGCGGGCCACCGTGTACAACTCATTCATTGGTCAGACGACGCCGTGCCGCCGTGACCCGTTCTCTCACCGCGAACAAAGGAATCCGGCCATGAACACCATCATCAACCTGAATCGGCTCCTTGCCAACGCCGCGGCCCGGATGCCGGCGCTATACGCGGCGGCCCGCATCACCGCGGCGCTCGCGCTGGCTCTCTTGATGGTGGCGTGCGACTCCAAGCCGCACCATTGAGAGGCCCGCGAACTCAGATCGCTTTGCGGCCCGGGCGGGGGGGGCGGAGAACATCCGCCCGGTCGCGACTTCGACGCAGGCACACACGCCCACCCTTTCCACCGTCCCATCACCGCAGCAGGAGCACGCCATGCCCGCCACCATGAAAGCCTTCGTCATGCACGCGATCGGGAAGGTCGGGGTCATCGACAAGCCGATCCCCCGCGCTGGGCCCAACGACGCGATCATCCGCACCACCGCGGCCCTCATCTGCACCTCGGATGTGCACACCCTCGCTGGGGCCATCGGCCCGCGCACGGACATGACGCTGGGGCACGAGGCCGTGGGCGTGATCCATGAGCTGGGCGAGGCGGTCAGGGCCAGAGAGATGTTCAAGGTCGGCCAGCGGGTCGCCGTCAACGCCATCACGCCCTGCTTCGCCTGCGACAACTGCCAGCGCGGCTATTCGTCGCAGTGCGGCGGGATGCTCGGCGGATGGAAGTTCGCCAACATCAAGGACGGCAGCATGGCCGAGTACTTCCACGTCAACGACGCCGTGGCGAACCTGGCCCCGATCCCCGATGACCTCACCGACGAGCAGGCGGCGTACTGCTGCGACATGCTCTCGACCGGCTTCATGGCCGCCGAGCACGGCAACATCCCTGTCGGCGGGAGCGTGGCGGTCTTCGCCCAGGGTCCGCTCGGGTTGATGGCGACCGTGGGCGCCCGGCTTCAAGGCGCGGGGCTGGTCATCGGCGTCGAGTCGGTCCCCAACCGCATGGCGCTGGCGAAGAAGTACGGCTGCGATGTCGTCATCGACTTTTCCAAGCAAGACGCCGTGGAGGCGATCATGCGGCTGACCGGCGGCAAGGGCGTGGACACGGCCATCGAGGCGCTCGGCTCATCGAAGACCTTCGCGGCGTGCGTCAAGGCGACGCGGCCGGGAGGGACGATCTCCAATCTCGGCTACCACGGCGGCGAGGACGAGTCCGTGCAGATCCCACGCAAGGAATGGGGCGTGGGCATGGGCGACAAGACCATCCGCACCGGCCTGTGCCCCGGCGGCTCGGAGCGCATGGTCCGCCTGATGCGCCTCATCACCGCCGGGCGTGTCGATCCACTGGCCCTGACCACGCACCGCTTCAGGTTCGCCGAGATCGAGAAGGCGTTCGGGATGATGCAGACCAAGGAAGACGGGATGCTCAAGCCGCTCATCACGTTCGCGTAGAGCGTCGGAATGAATGGGAGATCGTCCATGAGCAAGCGAAAGGTCAGCGTCGATGAAGCCAAGCGGATCGGAGGCACGCTTGGCATCAACTGGTCCAAGATCGATCCGGATCAGTTCCGACGCGGCCTTGAGGTGGAGTTCGAGCACGGCGCGCACGATCCCGAGACGAACGTCACCAACGACGATGTCTTATTGACGGGCAAGATCGCGTGGGCACACCTCAAGGAGTTTCCGGATTACTACACACGGCTGGACCGGCTTGAGGCCGAGGCGGACGCCTACTGGGCTTCACGCCGGTGAGTGTTGCTTGCCGGGCCGCCGGGCAAGTGTTCCGTGCGATTGAGCAGGACGTCGGAGGTGATTGGGGAAACGTCCGCACGGCCGCATCGCATCGCTCGGGAGACAATCACTCCATTGGCCAACAGATTCTCCGCGCTGTCGGAGGAGTGATCGGCCTTCAGCAAGGAGTCTCGTATGACCAGCCGCGTCCACCGTCCTTTCCTGTTCACCGCCCTCGCCGCGAGCGGCCTCGCCCTGGGCGCCTGCCAGAGCGACAAGCACACGATGGTCGAGGCCCGGCCGGGCATGACCATCGTGTGTCAGCATTGCTACGACGAGTCCGTCAAGATGACTCACACCTACGGGTCGCGCAGCAACGCAAGCTACGAGCAGACTCACAAGACCCACCAGTGCCCGTGCTGCAAGACCGAGATGTCCACCTACGTCGAGAACGGCGTGCCCAAGGTCAAGTGTGGCGGGTGCGTGCCCGAGGGTGTGGCGTGCGACAAGTGCCTGCCGCCCGGCTCGTACAACGTCGGGGCGCGGTAAGCGGACTGCGGAAGCCGCGCGTGATCGAACCCGTTGTCCGCGGGGCCGCTGTTGTGGTGGAGCACCATGTCCATGAAACCGCTGCGAATCCTGTGCATCGGCGTTGTCGCGTCGGGCGTGATGCTCGGGGTGGCAGGCTGCGTCACCGTCAAGCCCGACGAACGCTTCCCCGATGTGCAGCGGCAGATCGACGACCGGCTCGGGCCGGCGATGACCCGCGTCCACTGGCGGCTGGGGACGCCTGAAGATGGGCAGGCCGATGCCCTTGTGAACGACCTGCTCACCCGGCCGCTGACGCCCGAGGGGGCCGTTCAGGTGGCCCTGCTCCGCAGCCGGGACTTGCAGGCCGTGTACGAAGACCTCGGCGTCGCGCAGGCCGACCTGGTCCACGCGGGGCTGCTCAAGAACCCCGATCTCGCCGGGTTCGTTCGTTTCCCAGACAGCGGGCCCTCGGGAGTCAACTGGAACGTCGGCCTGGACTTTTGGCTGGACATCTTCCTTGTGCCGCTTCGGAAGAGAATCGCCGGGGCCGAACTGGAGGCATCGTTGCTCCGCGTTACCGACGCGGTGCTCGACAAGGCCACGCTGGTTCGCCGGGCATACTTCCAATACCTCGCCGACACTCGGGTGCTCACCTATCAGCGGGCGCTCGTCGAGTTCACCGAGATAGGGGCCGAGTTGGCGAAGCGGCAGCAGGCGCAGGGTCACATCGCCGACCTCGACTCTGCGAATCAGCAAGCCGCCGCGGAGGAGGCCGGACTTGCCCTGGACCAGGCGGAAGTCGCCGCCCGGATCAGCCGCGAGACCCTACGCCGTCTGCTCGACCTGACCGATTCGGACATCCCGTGGACTATCGACGAATCGCTCGCGGCAACTCCCCTTCCCGCGGCGGAGCCCGACGCCGAGACGCTGGTCGCCACGGCACTCGACAAGCGCGTAGACCTCGCTCTCCTGGGTCGAGAGATTGAGCTCCAACGCATGGGTCTTGAGATGGACAAGAACTGGTTGCTGACTAACGGCGCGGTCGGCGTCGAGACCGAGCGGAGCAGCGACGGCGTGCAGAGCACGGGTCCGCACATCAGCCTTGAACTTCCGATCTTCCACCAGCACCAGGCGGTCTACGCGCGGCGCGAGGCCCAGATCCGACAGGCCGAGGACCGGCTCGCGAGTCGGCGTGGTGCGGCACGTGCTGAGGTTCGCATCGCCGCCGAGCGCATGGCGCTGGCCCGCCGCGCTGCCGAACGCTACGAGCGGTCGATCGTGCCCCTGCGGCAGAAGATCGTTGGCCTCACCCAAGCCGAGTACAACGCGATGATTGTGGGCGTTCCTGACCTGCTCGCGGCCAAGTCCGCGGAGATCCGGGTCGGTAGCGAACAGGCCCGGGCCGTCCAGGACTATTGGACCGCGCGGGCCGAGTTGGAGCGCGTCATCGGCGTGAAGCTCCCTGACCTGCCGGTGGCCGCGCCGATCCCATCGCCGATGCCGGCTCTGAAGAACGCAACTCCGACTGCCATGCCCGACATGCCGGGCATGTCGACGCCTGCGCCCGATCCCAAGTCACCGCCGCCCACCGCGCCCGTCCCCACCATGCCCGACATGCCCGGCATGAATCCGAAGTGAGGCCGTACGAACCCGCCCCGCCCAGATCGTTCGGAGCACACGACCGTGAACCACCCTTTGACCCGCCGACAAATCCTCACCGCAACTGCCGGCGCGTTCGCCGCGGTCCCGGTGCTCGCCGCGTTTCAGCCCGAGCACAAGGGCCACGGGGCGCCGCCGACCGTGCCCCCCGCAGCGCCGCCTAAGCCCGGACCTTCTGTCGTCTCGGCGCCTGTTCCCGGCGCATCGCCCTACACGCCCGTCATCATGCCCGACACGCCAACCCTCCCCTTCGAGATGGACAACGGCGTGAAGGTCTTCCGCCTCGTCGCCGAGCCCGTGCAGCGCGAGTTCGCGCCCGGCGTGGTCGTCAACTGCTGGGGCTACAACGGCCAGTCGCCCGGGCCCATGATCGAGGCCGTCGAGGGCGACCGCATCCGTCTCCTCGTCACCAACAACCTGCCCGATGGCATCCACACCACCATCCACTGGCATGGCATCTTGCTCCCTAACGGCATGGATGGCGTGGGCGGCCTCACGCAGAAGCACATCCGCAACGGGGAGACCTTCAAGTACGAGTTCACGCTCCGCCAGCACGGCACGTACATGTACCACCCACACTTCGACGAGATGTTCCAGATGGGGCTTGGGCTCATGGGCATGTTCGTCGTCCATCCGCGCGAAGCGTCCGTCCGCCGCGTGGACCGCGACTTCGCCATCCTTCTCAACGAGTGGCTCGTCAAGCCCGGCTCCGCCACGCCCGACCCGACGGAGATGACCAACTTCAACCTCTTCACGTTCAACGGCCGCATGTTCCCCGGCACCGCGCCGCTGGTCGCCCGCCTGGGCGAGAAGGTCCGCATCCGCATCGGCAACCTCAGTATGACCAATGCGCACCCGATCCACCTGCACGGCTACTCGTTCAACGTCACCGGCACGGACGGAGGCCCGATCCGCGAATCGGCGCAGTGGCCGGAGGTCACGACCAACGTGCCCACCGGCGCGGCCCGCGACATCGAGTTCATCGCCGACGCCGAGGGCGACTGGGCCTTCCACTGCCACAAGGTCCACCACCTGATGAACGGCATGGGGCACAACCTGCCGCTCAACCTGGGCGTCAAGCAGGACGACCTGGCGGCGCGGCTGGCCAAGCGGATTCCCGGCTACATGGCCATGCCCGCGAGCATGTCGGGCATGATGGACATGGGCCGCCCGCCCAACACGATCGGCAGCGTGTGGCCCGGCCCCTTCGACGAGATCGACGCGGGCGGCATGTTCACGGTCGTGAAGGTCCGCAAGGACATCGCGACCTACGACGATCCGGGCTGGTATCAGCACCCCGAGGGCACGGTGGCCGAGCCGGTCTGAGCGGGGACCGGCCCGGCTTCATTCCGGTCGCGCGTATCACATTCCCATCGGCTTGGAATGCTGTTCCAACCGGCTGGAATCGTGCGGCGATGGGTCCCGCTGACCCCCGTATGAACCCAACTGTCCCCTCCGCCGTACATACTCGGGTGGAGTATACTTCCTCCAAGGAGATTCGCATGAACACGACGACTCAGACAACCGGGACCACCACGCTCGCCATCGACGGCATGACCTGCGGGCACTGCGTACAGGCCGTGACCAAGGCCCTCTCGGCGGTGCCGGGGGTGAGGGTCCGGTCGGTGGCGGTGGGTTCGGCGGTCATCGAGGCAGCGGACGGATGGACAACGGGCAAGGCCGTGTCCGCGCTCGACGAGGCCGGGTATCCGGCGAGGGCGGCCGCGGATGTTCCGGTGACGGTCGCGGCGACGCCCGCGCGGAGCGGCGGCGGTTGCTGCGGCGGTGCGAAGCCCGCAATGCCCAGCGGCGATCCCGACGCGAAAGCCTCCGGCGGTTGCTGCGGGTGAGTGTGTGAACGTGCATCTGTCGAAGGGGCAATGGCGATGGCCAAGAGGAGGACAATCAAGCGTGGCTCCGTGAGCGCAGCCCGGTCCACGATGAACAAGGCGGTATGCGACTGCGCGACGGGTGTGGCATCCGGTACAGGCAAAGCTCGCGACGGCGTCGGACCGGGAGCGCACGCGGTGGGCGTGGACCCCGACATCAAGGCCGCCAACTTGAAACACCTCAAGCGGATCGAAGGGCAGGTGCGCGGCATCGCCGCGATGATCCAGGAGGACCGCTACTGCGCCGACATCATCCAGCAAGCCGCGGCGGTGCAGGAGTCGCTGCGCTCGGTCGCCAAGAACCTGCTAAAGAACCATCTGCGGCACTGCGCCGCCGACGCGATGCACGAGCAGGGAAAGAAGCGTGAGGACATGATCGAGGAAGTGCTATCGCTGGTGAGCAGGATCGCGCGGTAAACGGCGGCGGACACGAGGTGCTTGATGGAACCAGCAATACAACGAGCCGACCTCCCGATCGAGGGGATGACGTGCGCTTCGTGCGCGAACCGGATCGAGAAGCGACTGGGCAAGCAGCCCGGCGTCGCATCCGCGAGCGTGAACTTCGCCACCAAGGTGGCGACGGTAAAGTACGACCCGGCGGCGACCGGGCCGGAGAAACTCGCCAAGGCGGTAGACGACATCGGGTACAAGGCGGTCGTGCCCCCGGTCAGACTCGGAACGGTCAATCCCGCGCACGGTCACGCGGGTCACGATCACGCCGCGATGCTCGCGGCGCAGACAACGGGGGAGCACGCCGGGCACGCGATGAGCGGTGGTGTGGGGGGAGAGGATCACTCGGCCCACATGAACGTGGGCGAGGCCGAGACGCGGCGTCTGCTCACCAAGATGATCGTCGGCGCGGCGCTGTCGCTGCCCGTGCTCGTCATCACGATGTCGCACGGGAAGATCGAGGCCTTCAACGTCTCGTGGATTAACTGGCTCCAGCTCGCGTTGACGACGCCGGTCATGTTCTGGTGCGGGTGGCAGTTCTTCCGCTCGGCGTGGAAGGGCCTCCGGCACTTCAGCGCCAACATGGACACGCTGGTGGCGATGGGCACCGGCGCGGCGTACCTCTACTCGCTCGCGGCGACGATCTGGCCGGGGTTCTTCGCAGATGTAGGAGGAACCGGCGCGAACGTGGCGCACGGCGAGGTCGCGATGGGCGGCATGAAGATGGTCCCGGTCTACTACGAAGCCGCAGCGGTCATCATCGTCCTGATCCTGCTGGGCAAGTACTTCGAGGCCCGAGCGACGGGCCGGACGAGCGCGGCCATCAAGCGTCTCATCGGCATGCAGGCCAGGACCGCTCGCGTCATGCGAGACGGCACCGAGCAGGATGTGCCCATCGAATCCGTGGTCGTAGGCGACCGCGTCCTGGTGCGTCCCGGCGAGAAGATCCCCGTGGACGGAGACGTTGAGAGCGGCCAGTCCGCCGTGGACGAGTCCATGCTCACCGGCGAGAGTGTGCCGGTCGAGAAGGCGGCCGGCGACAGCGTCTTTGGCGCGACGATGAACACCACCGGCGCGCTGCGACTGGTTGCGACCAAGGTTGGGGCCGACTCGGCCCTCCAGCAGATCGTGCGGCTTGTGCAGGAGGCGCAGGGCAGCAAGGCCCCGATCGCCCGTCTGGCCGACAGGATCAGCGGCGTGTTTGTCCCCATCGTCATCGCGATCGCCCTCGTGACGTTTGTGGTCTGGTGGTTGGCATCGCCGGTGGATTCTCGCCTCAGCATGGCGCTGGTCACGGCCGTTTCCGTGCTCATCATCGCGTGCCCGTGCGCCCTGGGGCTGGCAACACCGACGGCGATCATGGTGGGAACGGGGCGCGGCGCGGAGAAGGGCATCCTCATCAAGGGCGGCGAGGCCCTTGAGACCGCCCACAAGCTCACTGCCATCGTGCTCGACAAGACGGGCACGATCACGCACGGCAAGCCCGCCGTGACGGACGTCATCCCGGCACCCGGAGGGATGCTCGATGAACGCGAACTGCTGCGGCTGGCCGCATCAGCAGAGCAGCACAGCGAGCACCCGCTCGCCGCAGCGATCGTGCGTGAGGCCACGGCACGCGGGCTACCCCTCACCGAGCCGATCGGCTTCCAGGCCGTGGTCGGGCACGGCGTCGAGGCCACGGTTGACGGGCACGCGGTGCTGGTCGGCAAAGCTGCGTTACTGGCTCAGCGCAGTATCAAGTCCGCACTGGCGGAGAAGGCCGCTGCTCTGGCGGCGATGGGGCGCACGCCCATGTTCGTCGCCGTGGACGGCCGCGAAGCCGGGATCGTGGCCGTCGCCGACACGGTTCGGCCCGAGTCCAAGGAGGCCATCGCCACGATGCACGCTCTCGGGCTGCGCGTGGTCATGATGACCGGCGACAACCAACGGACGGCCGAGGCGGTCGCCTCGCAGGTCGGCGTCGATGTGGTCTTCGCCGACGTCCTGCCCAAGGACAAGGCGGACAAGGTCAAGGCTCTCCAGGCCGAGGGTCACGTCGTGGGCATGGTCGGCGACGGCATCAACGACGCCCCCGCCCTCGCGCAGGCGGATGTGGGCCTCGCGGTCGGCACGGGGACCGACGTGGCGATGGAGTCCGCGGACATCACGCTGATGCGGGGCGACCTGCGAACTGTGCCCGAGGCCATCGCCCTTTCGCACGCGACGATGCGCACTATAAAGCAGAATCTGTTCTGGGCGTTCATCTACAACGTGGTCGGCATCCCCATCGCGGCCGGCGTGCTGTTCCCGTTCACGGGCTGGCTGCTTTCGCCAATCATTGCGAGCGGAGCGATGGCGTTCAGCAGCGTTTCGGTCGTGCTGAACAGCCTTCGACTGTCGCGCGGCAAGGTCGGGTGAACATCCGAGCCGTCGATCGGCACGCGGGGGGCACTTCGGCTTTTGTTGGCAAGGAACTCCCGCGACTTGAACGTGGTACCCTGCACCCATTGAGAAGAAGGACCGTCGAAACTCGGGCTGGACATACCCGAACGCATCCCGTATACTGGACATATGGCCCAGCGGAAGAAGCCGACAGCCCGGAGCAGGAAGCGAAAGAGCCGTATGCCGCCGGAACGAATCAACGCCGACAAACCGCACCTCTGGAAAGCCGATGTCGCGGCGTCCGTTGACCAGTTCAACCAGTGGTTCATGGAGTTCGCGCCGCAAGCGTTCCGCTCGACGCGGGTCAAGACGACCGAGCACGTCAAGGCCGCGCTCATCGCCACACATGATCTCCGCAACCTCGATGCGGCGACGCTCAGAGCGAACCCCAGCGCACTGCCCACGCTCCGCATGTGTACCGCGCCGCCGCTGGCGGTGGACCGCTTGGTGGGCCTTGCGAGCGCGAGCAAGTCGCTCATCGGCAGCATGGAGGGAGGCAAACTCGCGGCCCGCATGAAGGCGGAACTGCTGGACGAGAACTTGGGCAAAGTCTGCCGCGTGCTGACGAAACTCTTGGACCGCGACATCTTCCCGTGGCTCGACGCGGCCAAAGACCCGACCGACCATGAGCGTGACCGGGCATCCACGATCGTCGCCGACCGCCTGTGCAGCGCAGTCGCCAACCCGATCGTTCGCAATGCCCAGGAACAGCGCCAACTTAAGATGGTCGGCGAGTGGCTGGACAAGCGGGGCTATCGGAAGCAATCCCACCCGACCGGGAAGCCGCTCACGGAGATGGAAGCGGGCACGTACTCATTCCGCATGAATCTCGGCGTCGGGACAAGCGTCAAGGTGAACATCCCCGTTGACGTCGTGATCCAGCCGAAGAAACCGCGGAAGAACCGCCTGCCCATTCTCATCGAGGCCAAGTCGGCGGGCGACTTCACCAACACCAACAAGCGGCGTAAAGAGGAAGCGACCAAGATCCACCAACTCCAAGCCACCTTCGGCAAGGACGTGTGCTTTGTCCTGTTCCTCTGCGGGTACTTTGGTAGCGACTATCTCGGCTACGAGGCCGCCGAAGGAATCGACTGGGTGTGGGAGCATCGAATCGACGACCTTGTGAAGTTGGGACTGTGAACCGAATGATCGTGCACCACGACAACACGACCGAAGCGCAACGCCAGACGATTCAGTCGGCGATTGATGCCACCAAGTCGGCAGCCGAGCGGAACCGCCTCGGCCAGTTCGCCACGCCCAACGCCCTTGCCGTCGATATCGCCCGCTACGTCGGCACGTTGATCGGGACACGCAAGCGTGGAATCCGCTTCGCCGACCCGTCCGTCGGCTCCGGCAGTTTCTTCTCCGCCGCGCTCGCGGTGTATGGCCCCAAGCGATTGGAAAACGCCGTCGGTGTGGAACTTGATTCCGCGTTCGCCGACGCCGCCCGCGACCTGTGGGCCAACGCCGGCCTAGAGGTTGTTCGCGGCGACTTCACCCGCGTCGTCGCCAACGGCTCTTGCCCGCCCGCGCCCAACCTGATCTTGGCGAACCCGCCCTATGTCCGCCACCACCACATGGACCGCGAGGACAAGGAACGCCTGCAACGGCTCGCGTTCAAGATGACCGGCGTGGAGGTCAACGGGCTTGCGGGCCTGTACGTCTACTTCCTTTTGCTCGCCACAGCGTGGATGGAGGACGACGGCTACGCCGCGTGGCTCATCCCGTCGGAGTTCATGGATGTCAACTACGGAGCCGCGCTCAAAGGCTTCCTTACGGATCGCGTGACGCTGATCCGCGCTCACCGCTTCGATCCCGAGGATGTCCAGTTCGGTGATGCGTTCGTTTCATCGGTCGTCCTGGTCTTCAAGAAGGCCCCGCCGCCGCCCGGCCACGCCCCCGAGTTCACCTTTGGCGGCACGCTCGAACAGCCGCACGCGAGCGACCGCATCCCGCTTGAACGACTCCGCGAATCCCGCAAATGGACGGCCTATCCAACCCACGCCAAGAACGACCGGCACACGCTCAGCGACGGCAGCGGCCCGACGCTCTCTGACTTCTTCCGCGTGCAGCGCGGCATCGCCACCGGCGACAACAAGTTCTTTGTGCTGGACCGCGCGGACGCGAAGCGCCGGCACCTCCCAGCGAAGTACCTCCGCCCAATCCTCCCCAGCCCGCGCCACCTCAAGGCCACCGTCATCGATGCGGGCGACGACGGCTATCCGGTGATCGACCGCCAACTCTGCGTGATCGACTGCGACCTTCCCGAGCATGTCGTCGAGCAGCGCCACCCGGCGCTGTGGGAATACCTGAAAACCGCTGAACTGCTCGGGGTCAAGGACGGCTATCTTGTCGGCAAGCGCACCCCGTGGTACAAGCAGGAGCAGCGCGAGCCGTGCCCGTTCCTCTGCACCTACATGGGGCGCGGGTCCGACGACAAGCAGCCCTTCCGGTTCATCTACAACCGCTCCCGCGCGATCGGGACGAACCTGTACCTCATGCTCTACCCCCTGAACGGCTTCGCGGCCATGCTCCGCAAGCATCCCGGACGCGGCGCGGACGTGCATGAACTCCTGGGCCAGGTCACCGGCCATGAACTACGCGGCGAGGGCCGTGTCTACGGCGGCGGACTAAACAAGATTGAGCCGAGCGAACTTGGGCGTGTTTCGGCTGCGTCATTTGTGGATCGCTGGCCGGAACTGTCCGCCAGCGTGCAACGGCGGGAGTCTGCCAGGCTGTTTGCCTGACTCGACACCGGCCTGCGCCGCAACCGTCGCCATCGTGACCTGCAACCGCGGCCCCTTTTCGCCCCGCGTGTTCACCCAGCGGTTCAAGTCAGGCCAGAAGGCGGCGATGCTGTGCGGGTGCGATTGTGACCGACCGAAGAAACGCCCCGGGTCTAGGCCGGGGCGCTGTGGCCCTACCACAGAGCGGCGGGCCTCACTCCTCGTCGAATGTCGGCAAAGCCCCGTCGGTCGCCTCGTCCCATTCGAGGGCGTAGCGCTCGGCGATGTCATCGAGGTCATGCTCCGTCAGATACTCCGCCGTCTTGCGGTCTTGGCAGGCAGCGACCGCTCGCGCCAGGTTCGCCCACTCCTCGATGGTCAGCATCTGGTCCTGCCGTGCGCCGAGCACATACAGGGCGGATTGGAGGACGGCCTCGAGTTGGGCGTGCGTGGCCTGCATGGGTCAGGCTCCCTTCCCGGCGACGAAGACGCCCCTGTCGTGCTTCTTGAACCGGGCGGCGTTCCCCTTGGCGGCGATCTCCCGGATGATGGCGGCGTAGAGCGTGGCCTCGGGGGTCTTGCCGCCAGGGCTCGTCCAGAGTTTCTTCGCCTCCATCGCGGCGATCATCTCCTTGGCTCGCATCGGCACCTCGTTCGCCGCGAGAACCTGCGCGGCGGCGTCGAGGGCGCTGACGCGCTTCGGGGGAGTGGGTTTGGGCTCCTTCGCGGGCTTCGGAGCCTTCGGCGTCTTGGGGGCCTTCTCGCCCTTGGCCTTCTTGCCCTTCGTAGCCGCGCCAAGGTTCGCGTTGTTGGCGACCTCCTTCTCGCTGGGCACCTCGTGGTCCTGCTTTCCGCCCGCCAACCGGTCGTTGATCTCGGCGAGCGCCGCCTTGCGGAGGCGGTCCGTCTTGGCGGCCCCGTCTGCGCGGGCGGCGCTCTTGGACATCTTCGGGGTGCGGGGCTTGGCGGGCTTCCTC
>JALHNK010000039.1:10537-24161 GCA_022843565.1 Phycisphaerales bacterium | reverse complement strand
AGGACCGCCGCCCGCCCCACCACCAAACAACTGCATCAGAGCAGGCCCATTCAGTGTCATCGGCGCCGGATCTCCCGCGCCCACCGCCCGAGCCTTGTTCAGCCGCGCCGGATCGATGGCCCCAGACAGCGGCGTCACGCGCACCGTGCCGTGCGTGCGCTGATCATGAATCACAAGCTCAACCCACCGCACCCCCGCGCCTTCCTGATACGAGATCGACATCGTCGTCGCCACGCCATCGGGGACAACCGGCGGCATCGTGGTCGTCAGCAGATACTGCCCGTTGCCAAGATCCTGCACGCTCGATGTGCCCTCGCCCTGCGCCAGACTCACCAGTTGCTCAAGCTGCACGCGTGTCGCCTGCCCGCTCAGCAGCGGCCTTACAAGCCCGACGAATCGATCGTGCTCCGGCCCGCTGGCAGCGCCAGCGTTCCCACCCATGCCCGGCCCCGCGGTGATCGACACACGCGGCTCGAAAGTGATCGAAGCGCCTTCAGGCAACTCGGGCATCGGGCCGTTGCCCTCAAACTCACCCATGCCCTCAAACATCCTTGCGTCGAAATCGACCGGCCCCGTCATGAACTGCTCGAAGCCGTTCGCGCCCAGATCCAGCAGCACGCCCTGACGAAGCAGCCCGCCAACGAGCACGCTCAGCGGCCCCAGCTCAGCGGTGGCTTCCGCCGGCAGCGCCGTCGCCCTTGCGTACACCCAGTCCGAATCCCCGCCGATCGCCCCTCGCACCGTCGCAGAGAACGATGGCGCGCCGCCCGCCCCCGCCGCCCCGTTTCCAGCCGCGGGCGTCACGTTCAGATCAAGCAACATGGCCGAAGGCTCCATCGTCGGCGACAGCCCCGGCTCCTGATCCTCCGGCGGGAAGAGCTGCGCCGCCGTCAGCGGCTCCTTGAACGTCAGATCCACGTTGCCGTTGACGCGGACGCCGTCGTTGTCGGTGACGTCCATCGAGATCGAGACGCCGTGGATCAACTCGTTGCGCAGACTGTTCAAGATCGTCGCCGCCTGCACCTTCGGCGTCGCGGTCATTGAGACCACAACAACGGTGCCCGCAGCGATCGCAACCGCCGCGGCCGACGCCAGCGCCCACGCACGCCGCCGCACCACCACGCCGCCACCACCGATCCGACGCACCGGGCTCGGTCCACCATCACCCGCGCCGCGCCCCTGGTGTGCCACGTTCGCCGCGCCCGCCGTCATGTACCCCTCGACCCGCTCGGCGCTCGGCCCCTCCGGCAGGCCCATCCGCGCTGCCGCGTTCTTCAGGTTCTCGTGGATCATCGCATCGTCCTGACCGTGATTCATGCTCGTGTTCATACAAGTTCCCTCGTTCGTGTTCGTGTGTGTTCGTCTATGTGATTGAACCGGACAACTCCGCACTCAGATCTCAAGAGACTCGCGTCCGAGCCCCGCGCCATGGCGATCAGATCCGTCCTCACTCATCAATCCGGCGCAGCCGCTCACGCAGCTCCGCCCGAGCCCGATACATCCGCCCCTCCACCGCTCGCTCGCTCAGCCCCAGCCGCTCGCCAATCTGCGCCAGCGACAACCCCGCGAAGTAGTGCAACTGCAACGCCTCAAACTCCGCGCTCCCAAGCGACGTCATCGCCAGCAGCAACTGATCCATCACCTCGCGATCCGACAGCAACTCCTCCGGCAGCCGCTCGCTCCCGATCCGCTCCGCCAGCGCCGCCGCCACCTCCACCCTCGCCCGCGGCAGATTCCGCCGCTCCGCACCCACAGCCCGCAGCCGATCCGCCAGCAACTTCCTCGCCACCCCGCGAAACCAAAACTCCAGTTCCGCCTCGGGCACCTGCGCCGCATTCCGCTGCGCCGCGATCCACAGCCGCTGCATCAAGTCATCCGTCTCGGCGCGATCCCCGCCCAGCCGCACCATGAAGAACCGATACAACACGCCCGCGCAGCGCCGGTACGCCGCGCCCAATACATCAACGCTCACCAACCGAAGCCCGGCGCTCTCCGTGACATCCACCTCGCGCGCCGGTGCGTTGCCGCTCGCGCGTTCTTCGGCAACGACGCGCCCACCCACCAACGACACTGGCACCGGATGACTGCTCATGGTCCACACCCTTCTCATTCGTCGCCCAAAGCCCCACACACTCATACACCCTGCCACTCACTGAATCGCACCCCAAGCCCCAAGCCCACAGAAAACCCAGAACCGCATCCACGCCACACCCCTGCCCAGCGTTTCACCCTTGCCCAGCGCCCCACCCTCCCCCGGTCCTACCGGGGGAGGTGGCGAGTCTTCGAGCCGGAGGGGGCCCGAAGACCCACGGCAACTCTCGTGACAACGAACACATCAGAGTCCATGCGCATCCCCGCTCCCCATACCCTCCCGCTCTCGCCGCTCGGAATTTGGCCATTTGGCCATTTGAAAATTTGGCCATTTGAAATCCCCCATACCCTCCCTCCCGTTCTCTCCGAACTTGGCCATTTGGCAATTTGAACATTTGAAGATTTGGACCCCCCATGCCCACCCCCGCCGACCTCACCATCGCCACCTACGAAACCTTCGCCACGAGCGTCATCGCACCCGCCGTGATCGCCGCCACATCCCCGCTCGATATCGGCGCGTTCCAATCCATCGAGCCCGTCACGCTCGATGTCGCTCTCGCCGCCCGCTACAAGACCGTCGCCCTCGATTGGCGCTGGGGTCCAAAGTGGTCCACCTGCTGGTTCAAGCTCGTCGCGACGCCCGCGCGCCTCGCCGCCCTCACCGCCGCCGCTCGCGCTCACCCAAACCCCACGCGCCTCGCCCTCCGCTTCAACACCGACACCGAAGCGCTCCTCTATCTCGACAACGCCCCATACCACGGCCTCGATCTCCACCACCAACTCGCCGAACTCCCCGCCTCGCTGCTCCGCCCCAGCACCTCGCGCCGCACATCAAGCCCGCTGACGCTCCACGTCGAGGCCGCCTGCAATCACCCCTTCGGCGTCCACGCGCTCCCGTGGGAGTCCGCAGACACCAAGCGCCGCTGGGAATCTGACAAGCCCGCGACCCTCATCAACGCGGACCTCGTCCTCGTGGATCAGACCGTGTCCGATCTGCTGGAGGCCTTCAACTTCGCGGCCCAGCTCGCGCGCGAGCTGCTGCCACCCTCGCCGCCGATGCACCCCGCAAGCGCCCCATGGGCGGCGCAAGCGCCGTGGCAATCCTCACGCGCCGAGCAACTCATCACCGCCCTCCATCGCACGCTCGACATCCTCTCAGGTGCAAAGGGTGCCGCGCTTGCCGCTGTTGCCCCAGAAGCCCTCGGCCTTCTCCGCGCCGCCATCGCCAGCACGCCCGCCTCCTCCACGCTCCGCGCCCACGCCGTCGGCCACGCCCACATTGATACCGCCTGGCTCTGGCCGCTGCGCGAGACGCGCCGCAAGTGCCAGCGCACCTTCGCCACCGTCCTGCGCCTCATGGAGCGCGATCCCGGCTTCACGTTCCTCTGCACCCAAGCCCAGCAATACGCCTTCATCGAGCAAGACTCACCCGCGCTCTTCCGCCAGATCGCCAAACGCATCAAGGACCGCCGCTGGGAGGCCAACGGCGGCATGTGGGTCGAGCCCGATTGCAACGTTCCCTCCGGCGAGTCCCTCTGCCGCCAGCTCCTCCACGGCGCCCTGTACTGGAACTCCCGCTTCGGCGACAGCGCCAAGCAATCCCACCTCTTCCTCCCGGACACCTTCGGCTTCCCCGCGCAGCTCCCCCAGCTCATGGCCCTCGCCGGCCTCTCAACCTTCATCACCAATAAGCTCTCGTGGAACGACACCAACCCCTTCCCCCACACCACCTTCCACTGGGAAGGCCTCGACTCCACGCGCGTCCTCGCCCACCAAACTCCCGGCAACGACTACAACTCCACCCTCACGCCGCGCGAGCTCAAACGCGCCGACGACGCCCATCACGCCAAGCACATCCCAAGCACCCGCGCCAGCAAAGAACGCTCAACCACGCCCCGCGGCGGCCGCTTCCTTCAGCCCTTCGGCTTCGGTGATGGCGGTGGCGGCCCCACCGCCGCGTCGCTCTTCCGCGCGCACCTTGCCGCGGAGTGTGACGGCCTGCCCGCGACGCAGTTCTCTCGCACCGACGACTTCTGCCGCGCGCTGGCGCGAGACGTCGCCTCCGCCGAGCTCAACGGCCGCCCCGCGCCCACCCATCATGGCGAGCTCTACCTCGAGCTCCACCGCGGCACCCTCACCACCCAAGCCTGGCTCAAACACGCCAACCGTCAGGCCGAAGACGATCTCCGCCTCGCCGAGCTCCTCCTCGCCGGCGCACCCACGCCCCTCGCCGCCGCCGAACGCAAACGCGCCCAGTCCGAGCTCGACGAAGCGTGGAAGCTCGTCCTCCTGAACCAGTTCCACGACATCCTCCCCGGCTCCTCCATCAACTGGGTCTACGACGACGCCCGCGAGCAACACGCCCGCGTCACACAGATCGCCCAAGCCTGGATCGACCGCGGCCTCTCCCTCTGGACCGACATCCTCGACACCCGAGGCTGCGCCGAGCCCGTCGCCGCGCTCAACCCCGCCTCCACCGCCGCCGGGCGCGTCATCGGCGAAGGCGACTCCGCCTTCGTCGCCGTCGCCGATGCGATTTCCATCGAACTCGTCGACGCCGCGCAGCCCATCGTCACCCATCCCGGCGCCGACGCCGCCGATGTCACGCCCGTCACCATCGAAGCCGACACCAAGGCCCGCACCGCGACGCTCGACAACTCCGTCCTCCGCGTCACCATCGACGCGCTGGGCCGCATCACCTCGCTCATCTCCGTGAGCGACGAAGCCCCCGCGCCCTTCCACGAGCTGGCCGCCGGCCCGATGAACGAGCTGCAGTTCTTCGACGACCACCCGCGCCAGTGGGAAGCCTGGGACATCGACGCAGCGACGCTCGATCACCCGCGCACCAGCGACGCCCCCGCCACCACTTGGGAAGTCCTCGACCAGGGCCCGGCCCGCGGCGCGATCCGAATCGTCCGCGAACCCGAGCCGGGCGTGATCGTCGAACAAACAATCATCCTCGAAACAGAATCACCACGCGTCGAGATCCGCTACCGAGTCCGCACCTCCGCCCGTCGAACACTTTTGCGCGCCAGTTTCCCCACCACCATCCGCGCCCAGCAATACCTCGCCCAAACCCAGTTCGGACATGTGCCGCGCGGCACAAACTGCACGGATCCGCGCGCAAACGCGCAGTTCGAAGCCCCCATCCAACGCTGGATCGCAACCACCGACACCCGCGTCGGCCTCGCCATCCTCAACGATCACAAGTTCGCCGGCTCCGCACGATCGACCCCGCAAGGCACCACGATCAACGTCACACTCCTGCGCTCGCCGGAGTATCCGGCTCCCGGAGCCGATGCCGGGGAGCATGAGTTCTCACTCGCGCTTACGCCCTTCGCCGGGCCGGCTTCGATCTCGGATATCGAGGCCCAGGCCGAGCAGTTCCATCGCCCGGTGATCGTTCGCGAGCTCGGCGGCGCGGCGCCGGCGCGACGGCGGTCGGGCGGCGCGGCGGCGAGCGGGATCACGGCGTGGACGCCGGTTGAGATCGACTGCGATCCCGCGGCGTTTGTTGAGGTCAGTGCGCTGAAGTTTGCGGAGGATGGCTCGGGCGATGTCATTCTGCGGCTGGCCGAGACGGCCGGAACGCCGACGGATGTTGCGCTGGTGTGGAACATCGGCGTGAAGCGCGTTGAGATCGTGGACCTGATTGAGCGGCCGATGAGCCGCGATGCGAGCAAGGCCGACGCGATCTCGCACAACGCCGCGGAGGGCGAGACGGAGCTGTCGCTGCGGGCGTTTGAGGTGGTGACGTTGCGGGTGCGGCGGGCGTGAGGTGGCCGCGCGGCGGGTCTGCTATATTCCGCTTCGATGAGTCGATCGCGCCAGCGAGTCAGCGAGCCCAAGCGTCCGGCCCCGGTGCCGGCGGATAACTACTGGTCGCTTTCGACGCGCCCGCTGCATGGGTTGGTGGTGTTGCTGCCGCTGCTGGCGATGTATGAGCTGGGGGCGATCTTCTTTCTCACCGACATGCGCACGGGTGTGCAGTCCACGATCGCGGCACGCAAGCTGATCGCGCAGTTCTTTGAGGTGTTCGGCGCGTTCAGCTTTACGCTGCCGGGGCTGGCGCTGGTGACGGTGCTGCTGACGTGGCATGTGGTGAGCAAGGATTCGTGGAAGCTGCGCGGGTGGGTGCTGGTGGGGATGCTGATCGAGGCGGCGCTGTGGGCGCTGCCGCTGGTGGTGTTCGCGGCGGTGGTGCAGCGCGCCGCGGCGGCGATGGCGCCGGCGTTTGTGGCCGTGGGTTGCGGTGATGCGTTCGCGTGTGTCGCGCCGAACCCGACGGCGGCGATCGGCGGGATGTCGATCCCCGCGCGGGCGACGATCGCGATCGGCGCGGGGCTGTATGAGGAACTGGTGTTCAGGTTCCTGGCGATCGCGGGGCTGCACTTTCTGGTGAAGGACCTGCTGCAGGGGACGGAGACGGCGGCGCGGATCGTGGCGGTCTGCGGCTCGGCGATCGCGTTTGCGGTGTATCACCCGCTCTACGACCCGATGGACCCGACGCAGGCGCTGCAGTGGACGCGGTTGATTTTCTTTACTGGGGCTGGTTTGTTCTTTGCGCTGCTGTACTTATTTCGTGGGTTTGCGATTGTGGTGTATGCGCATGCGATTTATGATATTATTGTTTTGGTTCTTTTGAAAGAGATGCAGGGTTGAGCAAAGTGGCAAAGTGGCAAAGTGGCAAAGTGGCAAAGTGGCAAAGTGGCAAAGTGGCAAAGTGGCAAAGTGGCAGAGTGGCAGAGTGACAAAGGGGCGAAGGGGGTTCGTCGCGATGAACGACTGGCGTCTGTAGGACTCCTTTGCCCCTTCGGGGCAAGGGGATCATTGCGATTGGCGTCCACGGGTTTCGCTTCGCCCGCGATGCGCGGGCTGCGCTGCACCCGTGGCTACATTCCGCGGCCCCTTCGGGGCCGGGTCGTATGCGCGAGGTGTGACACCGATCCGTGGTGAATCGCGTACGGCGCTCGCTGCTACGGCTTCGGCGCCGCCTCGGCGGGCAGTTTGGCCTTCCACTCCGCGGCCTTGGCGTCGTAGCCCTTGCCGGGCACCGCTGCATCCCAAGCGGTGTAGAGATCGACGAGACCACGCACGCATTCGAGCGTGTCCTTGTGTTTCGAGCCGAATCCCTTGGCAGCGAGATAGATAGCGTGGGCATCGAGGAGGTTGGATTCGGCGAGGGCGAAGCGTTCCGCGTCATAGCCCAGGCCCACGCGGGCGCGGCCGAGGGCGGCCAGGAAGTTGGCCAGCCGCCGCGCGTTGCCACCGGTGAACGCCGCACGCGCCCGGGGCTCGGCGGGGGCGAGCAGGTCGATGGCCTCCTGATGCTTGTACTGCGCCCGGAGCAGAGCTCCCACGTTACTCAGCACAAAGAGCGTGTTCGGGTGCTCCTCGCCCAGCACGCGGCGGAACTTCGCGAGGGCCTCGCGGTAGTACGGCTCGGCCTGATCGAGCCTGCCCTGGGCCAGGAGCAGGGAGCCCATGTTGTTGATGGAGCCGAGCGTGTCCGGGTGCTCCTCCCCCAGCACGCGGCGGCTCTTCTCCAGGGCCTCGCGGTAGAACGGCTCGGCCTCGGCGAGCTTGCGCTGGTCCCGGAGCAGTAAGCCAATGTTGCTAATGGAGGTAAGCGTGTTCGGGTGCTCCTCCCCCAGCACGCGGCGGAATTTTTCGAGGGCCTCGCGGTAGAACGGCTCAGCCTCGGCGAACTTGCCCTGGTTCCAGAGCAAGGAGCCCATGTTGTTGATGGCGATGAGCGTATCCGGGTGCTCCTCCCCTAGCACGCGGCGGCGTTTCTCCATGGCCTCGCGGACGTACGGCTCGGCCTCGGCAAGCTTGCCCTGGGCCTCGAGCAGCAAGCCCATGTAACTGACGGAGACGAGCGTCTCCGGGTGCTCCTCCCCCAGCACCCGGCGGCGCTTCTCCAGGGCCTCGCGGTAGTACGTCTCCGCCTCGGCGAGCCTGCCCTGGGCCTGGAGCAGGAACCCCATGTTGTTGATGGAGCCGAGCGTTTCCCGGTGCTCCTCCCCCAGCACGCGGCGGTACTTCTCCAGGGCCTCGCGGTGGTACGGCTCGGCCTCGGCGAGCTTGCCCTGGGCCTGGAGCAGGAAGCCCATGTTGTTGATCGAGGTGAGCGTCTGCGGATGCTCCTCGCCCTGTACGCGGCGGCACTTCTCCAGGGCCTCGCGATAGTACCGCTCGGCCTGATCGAGTCTGCCCTGGGCCTGGAGCAGCAAGCCCATGTTGTTGATGAAGATGAGCGTCTCCGGGTGCTCCTCCCCCAGCACGCGGCGGGACTTCTCCAGGGCCTCGCGGTGGTACGGCTCGGCCTGATCGAGCTTGCCCTGGGCCTGCAGCAGGAACCCCATGTTGTTGATGGAGCTGAGCGTGTCCGGGTGCTCCTCCCCCAGCACGCGGCGGCGGGTGGATAGGGCAGACTCCTGGAGCGGAGATGCTTGGTCGTACAGCGCGAGGCGGTCGTAGTACAGCGTGGCCAACGCCTGCCGCAGACTCGCGTCGGTCGCGGGATCATCTTTGAACTGCTTGTCGATGGTCTCGATTGCGGGCCTCAGGATCGTCCGGTCGATCATCGCCGCGGCGGTGTCGGTGGCGTTCACGCGGATGAGCAGGTCGCTGAGGGTCTTGGTCTGCGCTCCGCGGTCCGCCTCCGGCATGCCGGCCTTCTCCAGCGCCGCGGCGAAGCGATCGCGCACGTCGGCCATCAGCCCCTCGCCGGCGCTCTTGGTGTCGATCTGCGCCAGCATCTGCGACTGGAAGTCCGACACTTTCTTGAGCTGGTCGGCGCGCTCCTTTTCGGCTTTCTCGGCGGTCTGCGCGGCGAAGGCCCGCTCATCCGCACGAACGCGCTCGACGGCTTCCGCTGCGCGGGCCTTCTCCGTCTCCTTCAACTGGGCCGTCAGTCCGGTTTCCGCCGCGAGCGCCCGCTGCAGCGATGCGCCGGTGGCGATGACGCCTATCAGCAGCACGGCGAACGCGGCGACTACGCCACCCACCAGGCCCTTGTTGCGGCGGCTGAACTTGCTCACTTGGTACCACGTGCTCGCGGGGCGCGCCGTGATCGGCTCGTCTTTCAGATAGCGGCGGATGTCGCTTGCGAGGGCCTCGGCGGACTGGTAGCGGCGGGTCTTTTCCTTTTCGAGGGCTTTGGCGACGATGGTCTCGACGTCGCCGCGGAGTGTGCGGTTGATGGATGAGAGGCGTGTGGGTTCTTCTTCCTTGATGATGCGAGCCGCCTCGTGGATCATCTTCTTCTGCAGGTCATACGGCAGTCTTCCGGCGAGGATCTCGTAGGCGATCACGCCGAGCGCGTAGACGTCGGAGCGGGTGTCGAGGTCGGCGGGGTCGCCGCTGACTTGCTCGGGACTCATGTAGGGGACGGTGCCGATGAGTTGGCCGATGTCGGTCTGCAGCGTGGATTGCTGGATATCGCTGTCGGTGGCGCGGGCGATGCCGAAGTCCAGGACCTTGGGCTGGCCGGTGTCGTCAACAAGGATGTTGCCGGGCTTGAGGTCGCGGTGGATGACGCCCTTCTGGTGGGCGTGGTACACGGCGTCGCAGATCTTGGCGACGAGTTCGAGGCGGTCGCGCGTGCCGAGGCTCTGGCGCGTGGCGTAGTCGGTGAGCGGGACGCCCTTGATGAACTCCATGGCGAAGAACGGCAGTGCGTGGCCCTGCCCGTCGTCGGCGGTGCCGGCCTCGTAGACCTGCGCGATGCCGGGGTGCTGCAGGCGGGCGAGGACTTGGGATTCCTGCCCGAAGCGGCGCATGAGTTCGGGCGAGAGGTAGCCGGCGCGGATGACCTTCAGCGCGACCATGCGCTTGGGATTGTCTTGCTCAGCGAGATAGACGGTGCCCATGCCGCCCTGGCCGAGAACGCTGACGGGCGCGTAGCGGCCGATGCGCGGCGGGAGCAAGCCGGGGGCGTGAATGGTGCGCGGCAGCGGCGCGGTGGTATCGCCGTGGCCGATTGGGCTGGTGGGGGCGGTGCCGGGGTCTGGCGATGTGGGGTCGGTGGACATTGGCACAGCATACTGGGCGGCGGCGGTGCGGGGAGGCACACTGATCGATCAGAGCATCGATCAGTGGCACGGGCGCGGCGGGCCAGTGTGCGGATGTGGTTGTCCTTGGCACCGAGCTGAGGAGCGGTCGGTGGCGCGGGGGGTGGTGGCAGTCGCGGGGGTCTTCGTTGGTGAGTGTGTTTGCGAGACTTCGGCCCGTGCCTTCGCGGAGCCTCAGGCACGGCGTCCAACGGCCCGGGACTCGATGGTCATCGGTATGACGCGGGGCGGCGGGCTGGTGTGGGCGTTAGAAGTTCCACTGCAGGCCGAGGGTCGCGACGAGTTCGGCGGAGTTTCCGCGGTTGTAGTCTTTGGTGTGGTTGCCGAGGAGGAGTGCTGAAGCTCCGGCGTTGAGCGTCCAGGCGCCGCAGCGGCCGGGCTCGCCGAGGGGGATGGATGCTTTGGCGCCGAACTGCAGGAAGCCGAAGGTGCTGTCGTTTCCGGCGGGGTCTTGGTAGTAGTTGCTGATGCTCAGGCCGATCGAAGCGGGGAAGCAGATCGCGATGGGCGTGGTGCCGATGTCAATGGAGAAACCTGGGGCGATGCCGAGCTCGAGGTATGCGCCGGTGTCGGAGTCGGCTCCGTCGGAGGCGTCTGCGCCGGTTTCGATGGAGATGGTTGCGTAGGGCTTGAGGGACCATTTCTTCAGCCACTCGGAGTCGTCAAGGGCGAGGCTGAAGCCGAGCTCCTGCACGGTTTCGAAGGCGTTGTTTGGGCTGGTGAGGAATGTGTAGGAGGCGCTGAGGGAGATCTTGCCGGAGGTGACGGTGAGGCCGGCGTAGATGTCCGATTCGTACCAGTAGCTGTTGAAATCGCTGCCCTCGGCGGAGCCGGTGCGGCGGCCGTGGAAGGAGTTCCAGGTGCCGAAGAAGGTGTCGAGCTTGAAGTCGTCGGCGTCGTGAAGGTTGAGGGTGAGTTTGGCGGCGGGTTGGAGGATGAGGCCGGAGTCTTCCTGGCGGATGCCGCGGTAGAAGTAGGCGTTGGTGTAGTCGAAGTTGAGCTGGAAGCTGGCCGGACAGGAGCTTTCGGGCTTCTCGGGCGATGGGGGCGCTGGGGGTGCCGGAGGCTCCGCGGCTGATGCGGATGCGGATGCGGTCGTCGCGGCGACGTTGGTCATTGCGGGGGAGGTGGATGGCCGGGGCTGCGAAGCTGCGGGGGCTTGTGCGAAGGCGAGCGATGGGATCAGGGATGCCAGGATCGGGGTCGCGATCGGCGCGAGGCGGAGGCTGGTGCGCGCGAGGGTGACGGAGCGGACGAGTTTGCCAGTGCGGGTCATGGGGAGGTTCCTGAGGTCGTGCAGAGCCGACGCTGGTTGGAGCGTGGTGAGTGCGGTCGGGGCGTTTTCGATCAGGAGCGGATCTAGGCGCGTCAACGGCAAAGGGCCCGGGATCAGCGCGCCGCGGGGAGAGGGTCTGGTGCCGCGGGGCGATGACGGGTTGTTCGTCGAGTTGATTGGGGCGGACCTTGAGTGAAATCGAGGTTTTGAGACGTCGTGGCGCGAGAGGATCGCGCTCGTCACCATGTTGGGCGGTGAGGATGGCCGCGGCGGGAGCGGGGTCGGGGGGCCGGAGTGAGGGCGCGACTGGACCGCGCAAGGCGTGCGCGGGCGGGTTGCACTTGGACGTGGTCAGGAGTTTGTCGTGTCGGGCGGAGAGCGATCGCAGGGGTGGCCCGCCCTCGGGGCGGAGTCGATCGCGAGGCGTGTTAGTAGGTCGCGGTGAGCAGTTCGCCAGTTCCGGCGTGCAGGGCTTGGAGGATCGGGCCGCCTTCGGCGAGGATTTGGTCGCAATTCTTGCGATCGCTTCTGGTTGCGATGACCATGGCGAGGTCGTCAAGATGCCAGATGCAGAGCGAGTAGCCGTTCCACGAGAGACTGAGGCCGGATCTGCTGAGAGACACAGGATGGGTGAGCAGTTCGAGGTCGTCGAACGGGACGGTCCAGGTTTTGGATTCGAGTGCGCCGCGGAAGGTGAAGGTTGCGCGGCGAGATTGTGCGTCGATGACGCACCGATGCATCAAGCGAGCGATCCAGATTCCTGCGGGGGTGAGAATGCTGCCTGCCCAGGCGAGGTGAAGCCACGATTCCGGCGGCGAGGGAGCGCGCGATTGGAGGCTGTCCAGCAAGATTGCAACGCTGGACAAGAGCGACGTGATGCCGATCGCGAGGATGGTGAGGCCGGTGGCGATGCTGCGGTTGGTGATGGTGACGCGGCTGCCGGTGACTTTGATCGATGAGCGGAAGGGCGACCAGCGGGGGTGGAAGCGAGAGCCGTCTTTGCGAGGTTTTTGACTGTCGCGGGTGTGCATGGGGTTGCGGAGTGAAGGCGGGAAAATCGCAAATGAGCAAATTTGCAAATGGAAAATGAGACTGGGAGGGAATTGCGCGCGGGCGGGTGCGGCGGATGCGGTTGTCGGCGGCACCGACCCCCTCCGGCTCGAGGACTCGCCACCTCCCCCGCCCCCCGCGTAGGACCGGGGGAGGGTGGGGGCTGGGGAGCGTGTGGTGATCAGCGGGCGGGTGTTTGCCACGGCGTGCCGGGGGTGTAGTTGATGAGGGTGTAGAGCTGTTGGCGGGTTTGCATCTGGTTGAGGAAGGGTTGGACGGTGCCGTCGGCGCGGAGGGATTGCAGGGCGGTGGTGACGGCGCCCATCGCGACGCGGAGGAGTGAGACTGGGTAGATGACGTAGTCGTAACCGAGCTCGCCGAAGCGGCTGAGCGGGATGAGTGGGGTTTTGCCGAACTCGGTCATGTTGGCGAGGAGGTAGGGGCGGCGGGCCGCGTCGTGCGGAGCGGACCCCCTCCGGCTCGAAGACTCGCCACCTCCCCCGGTAGGACCGGGGGAGGGTGAGAGCGCGACGGCCGCGCGGAGGCGGGTGGCGAAGTCGGCGAACTCGGCTTCGGTGGTGAGGCCTTCGGGGAAGATCATTTCGGCGCCGGCGTGGACGTAGGCGGTGGCGCGGGAGAGGGCGGAGTCGAGGCCTTCTACGCCGCGGGCGTCGGTGCGGGCGCAGATGATGAAGTCGTTGTGCAGATCGCGGGCGGCGGCGGCGGCCCACTGGATTTTTTCGACCATGTGATCGGTGGGGACGAGGGCTTTGCCGTCCAGATGGCCGCAGCGCTTGGGGAACTGCTGGTCTTCGATGTGGAGGCCTGCGGCGCCGGCGCGGTGGTACTCGATGACGGTGCGGCGGACCATCTCGGCTTCGCCGAAGCCGGTGTCGGCGTCGGCGATGAGGGGGAGGTTGCTTGCGCTGTGGACCTCGCGGATGAGGCGGCAGAAGTGTTCGAGGGTGAGGAGGCCGACATCGGGGACGCCGGCGCAAACGCTTGCGGCGGCGCCGGAGACGTAGGTGGCGGTGAAGCCAGCGTCTGCGACGGCGCGGGCGCAGAGAGCGTTAAAGGAGCCGGGGGCGGCGACGACGCCGGCGTTCATGAGGGCGCGGAGGCGGGCGGC
>JALHNK010000039.1:0-10527 GCA_022843565.1 Phycisphaerales bacterium | reverse complement strand
AGGGGGTCATGCGGGAGAATACGCGGGGGAAATGGGTTGGCTGAGCGAGGGGCGGGAAATGGCCGCGGTGTTGCGGTATTCTGTGAGCATGGCGACAGTGACGTTGACGAATGTGCAGAAGGTGTACGCGGACGGCTCGAAGGCTGTGCGCGATTTCAATCTTGAGATTGCGGATGGGGAGTTCATCGTGCTGGTGGGGCCGTCGGGTTGCGGCAAGAGCACGACGCTGCGGATGGTCGCGGGGCTTGAGGAAGTCAGCGGGGGGCAGATCGCGATTGATGGGCGCGTGGTGAACGAGGTGCATCCGAAGGACCGCGACATCGCGATGGTGTTTCAGAACTACGCGTTGTACCCGCACATGAGCGTGTACGAGAACATCGCGTTCTCGCTGCGGCTGCGGTCGATGGAGAAGGGCGAGATTGATGCGCGGGTGAAGCGTGCGTCGGCGCTCTTGGGGCTGGATGCGATGCTGAGCAAGCGGCCGTCGGCGCTCAGCGGCGGACAGCGGCAGCGCGTGGCGGTGGGGCGGGCGATCGTGCGCGAGCCGAAGGCGTTTTTGTTTGATGAGCCGCTGAGCAATCTGGACGCGCGGCTGCGCGTGACGACGCGGGCGGAGATCAAGAGCTTGCAGATGCGGCTGAAGACGACGACGATCTACGTCACGCACGATCAGGAAGAGGCGATGACGATGGGGGATCGGGTGGTGGTGATGTATGGCGGTGTGGTGCAGCAGGCGGGCACGCCGCTGGAGGTGTATCGCCGACCGGTGAATCGATTTGTCGCGGGGTTTCTGGGGACGCCGCCGATGAACTTTTTGGATGGGACGGTGGAGCGGGATGGTGGTGGCGGTGGGCTGGTGTTTGTGGAGTCACGGGCCGGTGGGGAACGAGCGGGCGGCGGAACGGCGGGGGTTGGCGGTGCGCGGGTGGTGCTGCCGCGGTCGTGGGAGGAGCGACTGGCGGGTGTGGTTGGGCGGGCGGCGGTGCTGGGGGTGCGGCCGCAGTCGCTGACGGAGGAGGGTGGAAGTGGTGGTGGTGGGATTGAGATCGTGGTGGATTTGGTGGAGTTGCTGGGGGATGCGATGGATATTTCTGGACGGACGGCGCTGGGGAATCGGGTGGTGGCGCGGGTGCCGCCGCGCGAGGGCGTGGTGGCGGGGGGGCGGATCCGGCTGCGAGCGGACCTGTCGCACGGGGCGGTGTTTGAGCCGGGCGAGGTGGGGCGGAGTTTGACGGTGGGTGCGTGACGGGAATCGGGAGAGATCGCGCGAGCGCGGGGTGTGGGTGGTGGGAGTGGGAGTCGAGATGATGCCGCGCGTGATGACGCTTTCGGAGTGGCGGGACACGGTGGCGCGTTATGCGGCTGCGCGGACGGTTGCGGAGATGCGCGCGGCGACGGCGTACTTTGCGCCGCTGCTGAATGATGGCGCGACGGGAATGGTGGCGGGCGTTGGGCGCGTCTGGGATGTGAGTTCGCAACGGGAACTGGATGAGCGGGGGCAGCCGCGGCTGTTGCTGCGGGTGATCGAGCCGGTGGAGCGCGGCGCGAGTGGTGGCGCGGCGCCGGCGCGGCCCGTGTGTCTGTTTGTGCATGGTGGTGGTTGGGTGACGGGCTCGGTCGCGTCGTATCGCTCGCTCACGCACGGGCTTGTCCGTGCGAGCGAGCGCATCGGGACGGAGATGGTGGTCGTCGCGGTGGAGTATCGGCTGGCGCCGGAGACGTCGCCGGACGAGATCGTCGATGATGTTGTGAGCGCGGTGCGTTGGGTGTGGGAGAACGCTGCGGCGATCGGGGGCGATCCTTCGCGCGTCGTGATCGCTGGCGACTCGGCGGGTGCGCAGCTCGCGGTGATCGCGGCGGATCGATTGCGGGCGATGCGAGCCACGGGGAAGGCGGGTGTGGAATCGCGAAGTGCCGAGGGGCGCGTGTCACACGCGCTTGCGGGGCTGGTGTTGCTGTATGGAGTCTTGGACTTTGAGGCGCTGGAGACGCCGGCGCTGGCGGGGATTTTGCAGATGCGGAAGTGGTTTCTCGGTGCGCTTGATGCTGATGCATCTGAGCGGGCCAGGTTTGATCCGATCCGGCAGGTGCGCGGCGGCGCGGGCGGTGGCGGAGCGGGTGGGGGGCGTTGGCCGCGGATGATGGTCGTGGGCGCCGCGGAGGATGCGCTGGTCAACCAGAGCGTGACGTTTGCGGACGCGGCGCGCCGGGCGGGTGTCGAGGTGGAGCTGCGGATTGTCGAGGGCGTGCCGCACGGGTATTTGCAGTGCGGGCTGTGGCCGCAGACGGGCGCGACGCTTGAGGCGATCGCGGCGTTTGTGTGCGGCGCGAGCGGCGGTGAGCGCGGTGCTCGGTCAGGGTGAGAGCGGCGGGCCGAGCATTTCGAGGTCGTGCTGCTTGAAGGCAGCGACGACGGCGTCGATCGAGTTGTTGCCTTCCTTGGCCAGGCGATCGCAGACGCGGAAGGGGTTCTCCAGGCCGCCGGGGGTGCAGATGACCAGCATGCGGCCGGTGCCAGGCGCGGGCGTGATGTTGAGGAAGGTGTGCACGCTGCGGCGCGGGGCGAAGGCGTAGCCGCCGGGCCCGAGGATCGACTCTTGGCCGTTGACCGAGAACTTGTAAAGCCCCGCGAGCACGTAGAAGTGCTCATCATCGCGTGCGTGCCGGTGCATTGGCGGGCCGAAGCCGAAGGTCGAGGTTTCCTCGAAGATCGCGCACGCGCCGCCGCTGGAGGCCGAGTCGGCCAGCACGCGCATCTGATCGCCAACAACCGAGAGCGTCTCGCCGTCGCCGGGTTTCCGGATGATCGCAGGGGTGGTGGTCATGGGCGAAATGTAGAAGGGCACGTTCTACGCGGCAACGGGCGCGGGCTGGCTGGAGAAGTTGGCTCGACAACCCGTGCCTTCGCAGAGCCTCAGGCACGGCGTCCATTCACGCGATGAGCAACTTCGACTGGTCTCAGTCGTCGTTCGCCGCGATGACCGGCTCGCCTCTGACGAGAGATTCGTAGTCGCTCATGGAGCCGCGGCTGAGGGTGCAGTCGATGATCTGCTTGCCCAAGGGGTCCAGATCGGCGACGGTGAACTTGCTAAGTTGCTGGCGGAAGAAGGTGTCGAGTTCGGCGGCGCCGACGTCGTAGGCCGCTTCGCCGACGGTCATCGATCGGTCCACTTGCAGCATGGACAGCGGGATGCGTTGGCCCTCGACGATGAGCTGCTGGAGGGCGAAGCCCAGGAGCGGGCAGCGGGCGGGGGTGAGGTCCGAAGGGCCGAACTTGGCGCCGCCGCGGCGCGCGAGATATTCGCGAGCGAGCCACTGGGGCATGAAGCCGACCTTCCAACTGCCGACGTGCTGGTTTGGGCAGAGGATGTAGCGCACGCGCGGGGTATCGACGATCTGGCGGAGGAGGAGGTTGGCCTGGTCGACGCGCCGGCCGGTGGCGAAGGGCCAGTAGCTGCCGACGCCCTCGCTGGACATGCCCTCGGTGGCGACGATGGAGGGGTTGGCGTGGCCGCGCGGCGCGACGAGTCGCCAGATCCACGCCAGCGCTGGCGGCAGGACGTGGAAGATTCCGACGATGCCGTAGGTGGGCTTCTCTTTGGTGCAAGGCGGGGTGCGGACGCCGAAGCTGCGGATATCGACGCTCACGGTGCCGTGGACGATGTTGGGGATGTTGTTGCGTGGGATGACGACGCGCGGGTTGGGGCAGGGTTTTCCGGGTGAGTCCTCGATGTGCTCCCAGATGAGAGCCGTGGCGTGCGGGGCGGCCTTGATGTTGAGAAACAGCAGCGGCTCTTTGGGGTGGATGGTCACTTCTTCAAGGTGCGGGTCTACGCCGTAGTGCTCGATGTGGTTGACGCGGACGAACCATGCGTCCTCGGCATCGCGGAGCTGCAATCGCCCGTCGCCCTTGCGGAAGCTGGGGTGGCACATCGCCATGTCGTCGGTCACCGGCTGCAGGTCGCACGTGCGCGGCAGCGTGATGTAGCGGTGATCGCCGTTGACCACGTGTGTGCCCAGCAGCAAGCGCCCGTCGCGTTCGCGATGCGGGTGCTCGAGCATCTCGGACTTGCCGCCGCCGGAGGCACCCTCGTGCATGATGGTGATGCGGTTGCCGTAGGGCGTGACGACGCGGACGGTGGAGCAGTGGGCGGTGATCCACTGTTCCTTTTCGCCGGCGGTGAGCAGGACGCCGTAGATTCCCTTCTTTGCGCTGGGGCCGGGGTAGAGGTTGTAGCTGAAGAGCTCGTGGAGGTTCTCGAGGCGGTTGTGAACGACGACCTGCTTGCCTTCGAAGTGGGAATGGCGGAACGGCGGGGCGACATAGATGACCGCGCGCGGGTGGAAGCCCTTGTGCAGCGCGGTGTGATCGCGAATGCCCTGCAGGAGCGCGAGCCCGAGGGCGAAGAAGCCGCAGTTCTCCGGCGCGACGACGACGGCGTCGATGCCCTTGTCAAAGCCGCCGGCGACGAAGGGGAAGACCGCGAGGCGCTGGGTCTTGAGCCAGGCGAAGGTCTGCCCGCGCAGCTCGGCGAAGTCGGTCTTGTAGCGATCGCGGAAGGTTGGCTTGTTGGTGGGCTTGGTGTCGCCGATGACCATGCAGTCCGGATCGCGCCGGCGCATGTACGGCTCGGGGTAGTTGGCGGCGACGCCGTTGGTCACGCGGCAGGCGCGTGCTTCGACCACACGACCACGCCCGGGCACGTCAAAGGCGACCTCGTGCCAGCCGGTGGCATCGGCGTCCTTGGTCGCGAGCTTGATGAGCTCGGCGACAGAGGTCGCGACGCTGTAGCCCGGGCAGGCGTCGAGGATGTCGCGAAGCTCGCTGGGAACATCGAAAAGTCGGAACGGTGGCATCGGTGGTTATCCCCTGAAGTTGGTGGTCCGAATGGTAACAGGTACGGGGTGCGGGGGCGAGGGGGCCAGCCTGAAAGCTAACATTGTGCATGATCCGCGTGACGACCAGGCCGTACTCCGAGCAGGAGCTCGATGATTACAGCGAGATCATGGGGTGGACGCCGACGTCGATGGTGTCTGGCTTTATCATTTCGTCGGCGGTGGGCGCGGTCTTGACGCTGGGGACGTTTGGCGTGCTCTGGGTCTGGACGTGGTTCACCTCTGGCGCGGTGACGTGGACGGTGCCGTTGATCGTGGGCGGCGCCGGCGCGGTGCTCATGTTTGTCGCGTTGCGATTCGCGGCGACCGGGGACGACTGGACGACGTGCCCGCCGGAGCTTGCCACGGACGTGGTGGGCACCGCCGACGCCGCGTGGTGCATCGATGATGACTCGCCGAACTCGCGGCTGATGTTGCGGCTGGATCCCGACGCGTATCTGATCGTGAATCAGAGCGTGTGGCTGCCGTCGTTTGGTGGCGAAGAGGTGGAGAGCGAGATCGGTACGGAGATCACGGCGGTGCTGCTGGGCGAGGAGCAGTTCCGGCGCGTGATCGAGTCACAGGTCACTGGCCCGAAGATTCCGATCACCACGGCGGAGGTGTATGGCTGGGCCGATGACGATGCGGAGCCCGACACGTACAGGCCCACGCCCGACGGCGTCTACACGTTCGCGCAGCTTCCGGCGTCGCTGCGCGATGTGGTGAACGGGGTCGTCCGGTGGAACATGGCCAATGAGCCGCAAGCGGGGGCGGACGATGATCGCGGCGGCGCAGCGTGAGATTCGCCTGGGCCGGCGCGCTGCGAGTTCGCTTGTACCGGGGCCTTCGCAGAGCCTCAGGCCCGGCGTTCTGTCGCGCCGCGAGCACCGTGGAGCGATCTCAGCGCGTTCTCTCATCGCGCCGTTCAAGCTCGCTCAGGCGCTGACTGAGCGCTCGGAGCGCAGCGTCGTACCGAGCTTGAAGCACCGCGAGCTCGCGAGCGTGCTGAGCCCGCAGATCATCGCGTAGCGAGGTGAGTTCCTGCTGGGGGCGTTGTTTGGTGAGTTCGTTTTCGGCCTGAAGTTCCTGGATCGCGCCGACAGCCAGGACACCGACGCGGCCGTAGTTGAGGCCGGAGGCGTTGTTGTCGCTGTCGGTTGAAACCAGTTCGGGCAGGACGGCGCGGACTTCTTCGGCGATGAGGCCGAAGTCGCTTCGGCCGCCGTGGGGCGCATCCCAGCGGAAGCGGACGGGGCGGAGTTGCATGAGCGTGGCGAGCGAGCCATCGAGTGGGGCGACGTCGTCCTTGAAGCGCTGGGTTGAAGTCTCGGTGACGCTGATGCACCGGATGTTGCCGGCGACTTCCAGGAGGGGGCCAGATCCGCCCGAAGGCTCGATGCCGACACCGACGCGGCCGTCAGGCAGCATGACGAGCGATGGGCTGGAGAGGTCTGGCGTGGGCGCCATCGCGAAGGACGCCTTGCCCGCGGCCACGCCCATGGACCATGCGTACTGCTCGGTCGCGGTGCCGCCGGTCGTGTAGTGAATGACAACCGTGACACCGTCGAGCCGGAAGGGGCCGCTGGGGCCGCAGCCGCATGGGACGGAAACCGTGCCGCCAAGCAAGTTCTCGGTGACGAGGCATCGTGCTTGCAGTTCGACATCGACCGCGAAACTGCTCTGGTTGACCTGATCCACCGGCCACGATTGCCCGAACGCCTGCGTGCTGCCACCGAGCGTGGCGTTTCCTGCTCCGGAGAGTGGGACGGCGGCAGCGGCTTGGGTCCCCGACAACTGTGGAGTTCTTGGGGCTGCTCGGACGCCCGCATCCACGGTCTCTCCCGGGCAGGGGAACGAGAGTTGGTTGTTGGTGGCAACGGTGATCGAGATGCCCGTGATGGTTGCATTGCCCGGGATGGCGAACCCAAAGTTTGAGAATCGCACCGTCTGAGTCTTCCAGCTTTTGGTGATGAAGTCCCCTGTCGAGGAGTTGGTCGTCGCAAACACGCTGTCGATGAGCCGGCCGGAATCGAGCGACGCCCACGTACTCGCCCCAGAAACCACGGCGACACTGGCGGGGCTTCGAGTTGGGCTGCTCAAGGTCGATCCGGTCGCGAGGACGCGAGAGCCCTCGATGAGCGCGTAGCCGGGGCTGTTGGTCCGGTTGAACATGTGCAGGCGTGCGGTGGGGTTCTGCTTGGCGAGGCCGATGTTGCCATTGGACGCGAGCGTGAGCGTGCTGCTGCCGCCGTTGAAGAAGTCGTGGCGGTCAATCGGGGGGCCTTGGAAGCTGTAGACCGGGTCTTCATTGCTGGCGTTGACGAAGTCAATCGAGTTGGTCTGGACGTACATCCCTTCGTTGGCGGTGTCGAGCAGCAGGGCACCGCCAGCGACGCTCAGTCGGCGCGACGGTGCTGTGTCGCCGAGCCCGACCTTGCCGTCGGCGGTCACCGTGAGCCCGCGCGTGTTGGCGGCGAACGGCGCGGATGTGAGCGCCTGCCGGGGGCTCAGCATCGTGAACGAGCCGGTGCCGCAGTTCCCGGGGGTTTCATCCTGACGGACCTCGATCTGTAAAAAGCGGGGCTGGCTCTGCATTGCCGCGGCGCCAAAGTCCAGCGGCACGGTGAAGAGCCCGTCGGTGACTCTCACCTGGTCAAGGCAGACCGCGCTGCCTGCCTGCGCGCCGCCGGTCAGAGCGCTCCAGAGCGTGAAGCGGAGGTCATGCGTGCCGCTCGCGAGGCCGCCGCCACTGTCCAGTCGGCCTTGATAGGTGAACTGTGTCGCGCTCTGGGCGAACGCGGGGACCGACAGCATCAGTGACGACGATGCGACGATGATTGCTCGGATGACATTCGATGTGCCGCGGAGGCCCATTGAGATGGTCGTTCGACGGGCAGCGATGCGGCTGAAGACGGATGCGAACATGTCGGCACTCCTGGGCATTTGCGGGGATGCTGACAGCAAGGGCCCGGCGGCCGTCGCTCAGCGCTGACGCTCAAGCCTGCCACCGACCGCTGAGTTTGTCAAGGAAGTTGCGCTCGACGTTGCAGGAATTGGGGGGGGCGGGGTCGTCGTTCGACGGCGTGCGGTGAGATGAACGCAGGGGGTTCTGAGGGGTTGAAATGGGGAAGCCTGCGAGTTCTCCGGATGCGCCTTCGGTCGAACCGCTGGCCAGCGTGGCAGCCCGGTCGCTCGACGTGGGTCAGTCTCGTGCTTTGAGGTCCACGAGCACGCCGTCCGTGGGCTTCGTTGAGACGCCGGCGCGGGCGGTGCTGGCTGTGTGTGGTGAGCGGAGCTCAAAGAGCTTGATCACCGCACCGACGACGAGGGCGACTTCGAGTTGGCCGAGGCTCTTGCCGGGGCAGAAGCGCGGGCCGTGGCCGAAGCCGAAGTGCATCCAGTCCCGTGTGCCCTGTTCGGTCGCGCCGCGGCCGAGCCAGCGCTCGGGCGCGAAGCTCGCGGCCGGGAAGCCCGTGACGCCGATGCCCCAGTGGTCTTCATGACGGTTAGCGTGCCAGATGTCCAGCAGGACGTGCGTGCCCTTGGGGAGCCACAGTGTCTGGCCCGCGTCGGTGCGAACGAGCGTGTCGACCGTCGGACGGCGGGGGTGGAAGTAGAGCGCGGGCGTCAGCCGCATGGTCTCGTTGAGCACGCAGCCGAGATACTCCAGGCGTTTGAGCACATCGGGGGTGTAGTCGTCGACGTCGCGGACTTCGTTGTAGAGGCGTGCCTGCGCTTCGGGGTGCTGCGCCAGGTGTGTCAGGGCCCAACTGGCGTAGGACGTCGAGGCCTCGACTGCGCCGGCGAGGAACGCGCGGATGTTCGGTCGCAGCGCGTCGTCCGGCGCGTCGGACTTGAACTGCCGCCAGAGGCCCGCGCCGCGCGCGCGCGGCTCGAGTGTGCTGTCGGTCAACTGTTCAAAGGTCTTGGCGGACTGTTCGGCGGCGGCACCGCCGCGCATCCAGCGGGGCAGGCGGTGCAGCGGGCAGCCGGCCATGTTGACGACGGTGTCGCGAACGATGCGATCGATGAAGTCGTCCAGTGCCGGGACGTGGCGGTTGCGGACGTCGTCGGTGGACACGGTGCCGCCGAAGAAGTTGTTGACGAGCATCTCGAGCATCACGGTTTTGATCTCGGGCTCGAGCTGCAATCGCAGCGGCTGGCCGCCCTGCTCTTTGACGCGCTGACGCACGAGCTCGAGTCGTTCCGAGGCGGTGCGGCGGAAGGTGGCCTCAAAGTCATCGAAGACCTCGGGCTGGAAGAGCGTGGACTTTGAGAACGGCGGCGCGGCGATCTGCTTCTGGGCGCGCCAATCGGCACCGTTGGAGGCGATGAGCGTTCGCTTCCCGGTGGCGCGGGCGATGCCGCCGATGGGCAGCGTGTCGCGATCAAACTGGCCGGGCTTGTCGCCGGTGGCCATGGAGATGGTCTTGATGATCGCGGGGTCGCGGGTCACGAGCACCGGTGAGAAGCCGGGCACGTCGAGGTAGCGGTTGTGGCGCGTGCCGAAGTCGGGCTCGGCGTCGGCGCCGTGGAAGAAGGTGTCGAGGATGATCAGCGGCTCGCGGTAGTTCCACGGGTGCGGGAACGGCAGCGATGGGCGCGATGAGAACGGCGCGAGCAGCGGCACGCGCCCGGGGACGATGGAGCCTTCGAAGGGGCTCTTGCGCCGGAGCTGATGCAGCAGGCGCGCGACGCGATTGCCAGACGCTGGCGTTCCTGCTGGCGGGCCTGCGGCGGTGTCGGCACGGGCTTCGGTCGCGGCGGTGTTGCTGGCGTCGGGCATGAAGAGAGCGTAGCGAGGTGCGAATGAAAAACGGCCCCGGGATTGCTCCGGGGGCCGTTGAAGAGCGTGCGATGATCGCGGCGTGCGGGATCAGGACCGGCGCTGGCGGCGTGATGCCAGGAGGCCGGTGAGGCCGAGCATCGCGGCCGCGCTGGGGGCGGGGATGGCGTGGAACTCGGCACCCTGCAGTTCGATGGTGTATGTGCCCGCCATACCGGAGAACACGGGCAGCCCGCCCCACCCCGCAAGAACAAGCCCGTTGCCTTGGAACTGGTTGCTTTGTGGCCCCGGCCAAGTGGTGTTGGCGTAGAGATCGGTGTTGCTCACGGACTGCGCGCGGAGGTCGTAGTTGGCCATGGCCAGGAGGTACGTGCCGTTGGCGAGCACTCCCTGATTGGTGATGAGCGAGAAGCCGCTGCCCGTGAAGTAGTCGTCGTTGTACACCTGCAGCGTCCCGTCGGTGTTGAACAGGTGGAGCGTCGAGTCCGGGTTGGCTGAAGACGTCACGATGGCGCGGAAGTTCTCGAAGTCGGTGATACGGATGCAGTACATGTCAACATCCGCATCGCGAAAGAGCGAGCCGTTGATGGTGGTCAGCGGCCCGGCGCCGACGGTGATTTGGGCGGCGATGACGCCGTTCTGTCCCGCGTCGCCGACTTCGTTCCAGACCTGGGCTTGCGCGGTGAAGCTGAGGGCGAGCGTGTCGTTGGCGGCGGCGTCGACAGTGTAGCCAAAAACGCTGTTACCTTCAGGAGCGATAGCACCTATTGTCGGTGCATCAAAGGCCATTTGCTTTATGCTGGCGGACGCGAAGTCTACCGGGGCAAGTCCGGGGAAGCCACCGAAATTAGTTGGAAGTTCTGTGG
>JALHNK010000038.1 GCA_022843565.1 Phycisphaerales bacterium | reverse complement strand
ACTTGGAGAAAGGCCGCCTGGTCGAGGCCGAACTCCTCGCCACGCGCCACGCGCCACTCGTTCCCCAGGAGGCCTGAGCCATGATCGCTCCCAAGTTCATGCCCGTCGTCTTCAAGCAACTCTGGCGGCACCGCGTCCGCAGCGTGCTCACGCTCTCGGGCGTCGCCATCGCCATGTTCCTGTTCATCGCGGTGCAGACGCTGCAAGAGGGCGTGCGCCAATCCACGCAAGCCGCCGCGGGGGACACGACACTCGTGGTCTACCGCGAGAACCGCTTCTGCCCCGCCGCCAGCCGGCTGCCGCAGTTCTATGTGGACCGGATCGAGAAGATCCCCGGCGTAGTCTCGGCGGTGCCGGTCAAGATCGTGGTCAACAACTGCCGGGCCTCGCTGGACGTCATCACGTTCCGGGGCGTACCCCGCGAGGACCTCGCGGGTCCCCAAGGCTGGGCCAGCAAGTGGCAACTCATCTCTGGTTCTGTGGCCGAGTGGGAGAGGCGCTCGGACTCGGCCCTGGTCGGCGAGACGCTCGCCGCGCGGCGCGGCTTCCAGGTCGGCCAGTCCTTCGACGCCTCGGGCATCACCGTCACAGTCGCGGGGATCATCCGCTCCCCCGAAGCGCAGGACCAGAACGTCGCCTACGTCCACCTCGACTTCCTTCAGCAGGCCGCGGGCAAGGGCGGCGGGCTGGGGAGCGTCACGCAGTTCACCGTCCGCGTCGATGATCCGGCGAAGATGGAGGCCGTGGCGGAGGCCATCGATGCCGAGTTCCGCACCGAGGCCGACCCGACGATGACCAGTCCCGAGAAGGCCTTCGTGGCGCAGGCCGGGGCTGACATCGTGGAGATCGTGAAGTTCACGCAGTGGCTGGGCTGGGGTTGCCTGGCGGCGGTGCTGGCGCTTGTCGCCAACGCCATCGTGCTGAGCGTGCAGGATCGAATCAAGGAGCACGCCGTCTTGCAAACCTTGGGGTTCCGCTCCGGCCTCATCGCCCGCCTGATCGTGAGCGAAGGGATGCTCATCGGCGTGCTGGGGGGCGCGCTCGGCACGGGCATCGCTCTCTCCGTCGTTCACTTCGGCAACTTCAGTCTGTCGCAGGAAGGACTCTCGATCGGCGTGAGCGCCTCGTGGTCGGTCCTGGCCTGGGGCCTGCTCATCTCGGCAGGCGTCGGAATCGTGGCGGGCCTGGTGCCCGCGTGGCGGGCGGGCCGCCGAGAGATCGCATCGTGCTTCAGGGCCGTTTGAAAGAGGGACATATGAGACTTCTTCCGTTCGCATACGCCGTCCGCAATCTGGGCCGTTCGCCCTCGCGGCTCTTCCTCTCTGTCGCCGGGGCGGCGATGGTTGTACTGCTCATCCTGGTCGCGGGCGGGTTCGTCAACGGTATGAGTCGGGCGCTCAAGGCCACGGGCGGGGAGCACAACGTCATCCTCATGGGCGCGGGGAGCGAGGAGAGCGTCGAGCGCTCCGAGATCGAGGCGGGCGTGCCGGGTGTGCTCGCGGCCAGCGTCTCGGGCATCCGCACGCGTGCCGGTGTGGCCTATGTCTCGCCTGAGGTTCATGTGATGCTCCCAGTCCGTGTGGGTCCGTCGCAGAGCGCGGCGAACCCGCAGAGCAGGGCTGAATCGGTGGTTGCGGAGGGGTCGGGCGGCTCCAGGGTTCCCAGGCCGAAAGGACGGCAGGTGATGATGCGAGGCGTCACTCCCGCGGCGTCGCTGGTCCACGAGTCGGTGTCGTTGACCGAGGGGCGATGGCCCGAATCGGGAGCGGATGAGGTGATGGTCGGTCGCATGACGGGGACGGTACTGGGCATCTCGGAGAGCGATGTGCAAGTCGGCAAGGCGCTGGTGATCGACGGCAGGCCGTGGACGATCGTCGGGCGCTTCAGCGCGCCGGGGACGGTTGTCGAGGCCGAGGTGTGGCTCCCGCTGGCAGACCTCATGACGGCAACCAAACGCGAGACCATTTCGTGCGTGGTCCTCACGCTCGACCCCTACAACGAGGCGACGGGCGAAGGGGCCGACTTCGGTGATATCGCGGCCTTTACCAAGACCCGGCCGGACCTCGAACTGGTGCCCATGACCGAGCGCGAGTACTACGGAAAACTGGCGAGCTTTTTCGGGCCCATCAAGATTGTCGCGTGGGTGACGGCGGGGCTGATCGCCGTCGGCGGGCTCTTCGGCGGGCTGAACACGATGTACGCCGCGTTCGCCTCGCGCATCCGCGAACTGGGGACGCTGCAATCCATCGGCTACCGGCGGCTGGCGATCGTCTGGTCGATGATCCAGGAATCGACGCTGGCGACGGCGGCGGGTGGGCTGCTCGCGTGCGCGGTGGGCGTGTTCCTGCTCGACGGGCTGGCGGTGCGGTTCTCGATGGGGGCGTTCGGGCTGCTGATCGACGAGACGGTGATCGGGCTGGGGCTGCTGACGGGCCTGGCCCTGGGCGTCGCGGGCGCGTTGCCCCCGGCGATTCGTTGTCTGAGGCCGACGATCCCTGTCGCGCTCAAGGCGGTGTGATGGTGAACGAGTGTGCCGCCGTGGCGTGTGCCGCGGGGCGACAAGAGTCCAACGACGTTTGCAAGGAGTTTCGATATGAAAGCGATGAAGATGAACGTGACGGGTTCGATGCGGGCGATGACGGTGGCCGCGATGCTGATCGCGGGCGCGGCGGGATTGGGCATGCTGACGCCCGTGGCGGCACTAGCGCAGGTCAAGAACGTCGCGGACGTGAAGACCATGCTCAAGCCGGAACTCCCGGCGAACGCGCTGGAGATCACCGCCGCGATGAAGTCCGCCAAGGTGGGCGAGACGATCACGGTGCGCGGCACCGTGGCGATGTCGAAGGATGCCTTCGTGGAGAACCGCGCGATGTTCACGCTGGTGGATGAGTCCACCCGCAAGGGCTGCTGCCCGCCCTCGGACAAGTTGCCCGACACCGCGTGCGACATCCCGGCGGAAGGGCGCGCGACTGTGCAGATCGTTGACGCGAACGGGAAGGCGCTCCGCGCCGGACTCAATGGCCAGCACGGGCTCAAGCCGGGCGCGGAGGTGTTCGTGACGGGCAAAGTCGAGACCGCCAACGGCACCGATGCGCTGGTGCTCACCGCGACCTCGATGCATGTGTCCAAGGCCCCGCTGCCGAGCGGGTTCTTTGTCGAGAAGCAGCCCGAGAACGCCAAGGACGTGTCGGAGATCCGCAAGGCCGGAACGCTCAAGGCAGGTGATGAGGTCGTGCTTCGCGGGCGAGTCGGCGGCAGCAAGGAACCATTCGTCGCGGGTCGCGCTGTCCTTACGCTGATGGGCAGAGGGCTCAAGGCCTGCAACGAAAACCCCGACGACAAATGCTCCAAGCCCTGGGACTACTGCTGCGAGACCAAGCAGGACATCCTCGCGAACTCAGTAACAGTGCAGGTGGTGGATGCCAAGGGGCAAATCCTCCGAACGGACATGAAGGGGCGGCGCGGGCTGAAGGAACTGACGGAAATCGTCGTGATCGGTAACGTCTCGTCGGCAGACGGCAAGGCGGTGGTAGTCAATGCCCAGGCGGTGTATCCGGTCCAGTGACCTGACGGACACGGTCGAATACCCCAGCGGGCGGGACAGAAACGGGGTTCCGCCAGGTTCCGCATCACCCCGATCGGCTCGTTCGGCTTGTGTCCCCACATCCCGGCGTCGCGCGGCAACCGGACTTTTTAGGCCAATTGGCCATATTCACTAGAGAGAAACGGTTCGAGGAAGTTGTGAATAGGGACACTCAACTCACCACGTGCGGTCGCACGACCGCACCGGGTGAGACGCGCCAGTCCCTCCGATCCTGGCGGCGACGGGCGTGAGCGGCGGAGCCCCGTTCGACACCCGATATCCATCCTCTCTTCGCATACCCTCCCGGGTCGCGAGACTCGCTGGTTGTCGTTTGAGTGTGCATGCCTCAGACTGCGCTTCCCACGTTTACGAGGTCCGTCGGGCTGTTGTCAGTTCTGTGGGCCGCGTGCAGCACCCGCCAACTCCCGCCAGCGCCGACGCTGCTCGCGCCAGTCCGAGACGGCGCACACGGTGCGCAGTTCGTGCTCGCTGACTGCATCCCGTTCACGCTCAACGCGAGACAGGAAAAGCAACTCCTCCTGGATGTCCGGAGCCAGGCACAGCAGGTCCATGATCTGGCTGATCCGAGCCCGCGTGACCTGCCCCAACCGGGCGAGGTCGGCGTGGGATTCGACCTCGCCCATCCGAACCAACTCCTCAAACCGGATCGCCAGCGCCATCAGGCGGGCGATGCGGGGCACGTGGCCTGCTTCAACGGCTGGCGCGGCGGGCTCCACGCCTACGTTGACCTCTTTCCGGCCCGCCGCCCCCCGCGTGAAGTGCACTGGGAACTCGATCGTGACGTCGTGCATGTCTTTCATGCGACCTCCTCGTGCTCAACGGGTGCTTGGCCGAGCGTGCGCAGCCCGGCCGGATGGAACGTGATCGACACCGTCTTCTTTGCGCCGTCGTAGTCCACCCGTTTGACGAGGTTCGCAAGCACGGCCGCCTGTTCCCGCGGGTAGAGCACGTCCCACGTCGCGGCGAACTCGCGAAGCGAGGCCGCGACGTCGGACTGGGTGATCGACTCGTTCTCGATCTGTTCCGCCTCGGCGCGAAGAACTCGAGCCCGCTCGCTGGCCGTCGCCAGGCGTTCGTGGAGGTCGGCCAGCCGGGCGGCGGCGTTGGCGTCCGTGCCTGCGGTCATCGCGGCCTTGCGGATGTCGCCCTCAATCTTCTGGATCTCACGCGTGCTCGCCGTGTGGTCCTTGTCGATCTGGGCGCTCCGAGAGCGGATGCCGCTCTGCAGCTGGCGGTATGTGGCGGCGACCAGCGCGGCGTCGCCGCCGATGTGCTTGATCCGGTCGACCACCAGCCTTTCGATCTGCTCGGCGGGCAGGGAGCCCGACGGGCACGCGTGCCAGCCCTGTTTCTGGGCGACGTAACAGACGTAGTAGCGGTACGCGGCCTTGCCGTCTTTGACGCTGTAGGTGTGGCCCATCGCGTGCCCGCACGGCCCGCAGTGGATCAGACCCTTGAGCAGCGCCCCGTGCTGGTTGCGGACGTGCATGCCGCCGGTGCGGCCGTTGTGCTTGATCGTTTGGAAGACCTGCTGCCAAAGCCGCTCGTCGACGATGGCCGCGTGTTCGCCGGCGAACAACTCCTTCTTGTGCTTGACCTTGCCCACGTAGGCCGGGTTGGTGAGGAGATTGATCAGCAGGTGCTTGTCCCACACGCGACCGCCGACCGCCGTGCCCTTGCGGGTCGTCCAGCGCTTGCTCATGCTGCCGCGGGCGTTGAGGATCTGGGCCACTTTGGTGAGCGAGCGGTGCTCCAGATACAAGTGGTAGATCTCGCGGACGAGCTCCGCCTCCGCGGCGTTGACCACGAGCTTGCTGCCGCCCGCGGGCTGGGGCGCGAGGTCGTATCCCAGGATCGGTTTGCCGCCGAACCACTTGCCCTTGCGCTTGGACGCGGCGATCTTGTCGCGGGTGCGCTCGGAGATGATCTCGCGTTCGAACTGGGCGAACGAGAGCAGGATGTTGAGCGTGAGCCGCCCCATCGACTGCGTGGTGTTGAACTGCTGCGTCACCGATACGAACGACACGCGGTGCTTCTCGAAGACCGCCATCATGCGGGCAAAGTCCAGGAGCGAGCGTGACAGGCGGTCGACCTTGTAGACCACCACGCAATCAACCTTTCCGGCCTCAATGTCCGCCATGAGCCGCTGGCAGCCGGGTCGGTCGGTGTTCCCACCGGTGAACCCACCGTCGTTGTACTGGTCCGGCAGCGCGACCCAGCCCTCGTGCTTCATGCTGGCGACGTAGGCCTCGCCGCTTTCGCGCTGGGCGTGCAGCGAGTTGAACTCTTGCTCGAGTCCCTGTTCGCTGGACTTGCGGGTGTAGATGGCGCACCGCACCGCCGGCACGCCGGACTGCTTGGGCGGTGCTGTATTGATAGACGATTTCATACGTTGCCCTCCGTGGTGCCGGGCTCATTGAGCCCGAAGAAGCGGAATCCGTTCCAGTGCGAACCGGTCACCTTCGCCGCGATGGCGCTCAGCGACCGGTAGACCTCTCCCTCAAACTCGAAGCCCTTGGGCAGCACCCGGACGAACACGGCGCGGCCCTTGTACTCGCGGCGGAGGACCGTGCCGGGTGGCGGCAGCCGCCCGTCCTCTCGCGTGTGGATGGGCACGCTCACCACGCTCTCGCCGTTGGCCCGGGGCTTGGGCGCGTCCGGCGATTGGGCGCGTGGCGGGCTTCGTCGCAGGTCGGCG
Source organism: Phycisphaerales bacterium (assembly GCA_022843565.1). Taxonomy (GTDB): domain Bacteria; phylum Planctomycetota; class Phycisphaerae; order Phycisphaerales; family UBA1924; genus JACVCS01. The sequence goes on along the minus strand of JALHNK010000038.1, from coordinate 17,863 downwards.
TCATTGGCCAGTTCGCGTGCCCGCTGGCGTGCCCGCTCCGATAGGTCCCCCTCCCGAAGCGCCTGCATCCGCCAGAGAATCCGTTTGATGAGCAGCACCTTGTGGTGCGTGCGAGTTTCTTCGCCATAGACCTTGGCGTACCGCTGCTTCAGCTGCGGCACCGTCATCTGTTCCAAGGTCCGTTCGGCTGCATTCACATCGATCGCCATCGGGGTCTCCGTTCTCGTGGTCGTTAACCACGCGACCCATCAGGGCGGGCATGCTCGGAGAGTTCAAGTCGAGTCGGAGAGCCTTCTTGATGCTCGATGCTCGGCCCCGAAATGGCGACCTGTCGCCGCCGGCGGCGGATGCCCTCGGCAAAGATGGCGGCGATGGCATTCAGTCGCGCGGCGGGCGTGGTCGGGGCATCGGGGTCGAGCGTGGTGGCGGGGGCGGGCGCATCGTCCGTGATCGCGGTGTCGTGCACGGGCACATCCTCCGTAAAGGGGGACATGCATCCGTGCGGGCGTGCGCTTGGCGCTCGGCTTCGCACCTGATGCTGGAATGGGGCCCGCGTCCGGTGCGGGCCGTCTGCCTCTGAATACGCGAAACGGTCGGGGAGCGGCGCAGGGTCCGAATCTCACCCCTCGTTCACCCCGACGGCGCGTTAACCAGACCCGCCCGGGCGTTCGAGAGCGCGGAGAGACTTTCGGCCCCCAACCCCAGCGTGGCGACCGAAACGGCGATGCGATGCCTCGGATTCGAGAGCGCCCGGCAAATCGTGGACCTTCAGGAAGTGCCACGATTCCCGAGAGATACGCGCAGTGGGCGAAAGGCCCAGACCGTTAACGAGAAAAGGCCTCTTTACGAGGCCTTTCTCAGAACTCCTCGAGTAGGACTCGAACCTACAACCTGCCCGTTAACAGCGGGCCGCTCTACCATTGAGCTATCGAGGAAAATATCGATCTGCTGGCTGCGCCAGCCACTGGGCTGATTCTTGACGCGAACGACGACTCCGTAAGGCGGGACTCTCGACGCGGCCGGACTCCGTCACTTGCCACACCCGCATCGAGACCGGAACAGTAGCGAGAAGTCGTAGTCGGTCAAGTCGGGCCCGGACTTCAATATCGCGGGCGTTCTCCGAACTCGGCGGGGGGTCGTGGTGGGTTTGCGGTCTCTCTCGTCTCACTGCGAGGACGCAGTCGTTTCTCGGACGTTCTGTACAGGCCGATCGCAGGATCGGCTTCGTTGGCTGAGGTCGTCGCTGAAACCCGACTGCGAGCGACAGAGCGTCGGCCGCGACGCGGCGGGACGACGAGAATCCACTCTTGCCTCGGACGCTCTGTTCCTCCGGCCTTCGGACTCACACGCAATGCCTTACGCCTCCCGCCCGGCGACCCTGATCACAATCGCGCGCAGCGCGGCCTCAAATCGCTTCGCGTACGCCGCTTGGTCGCAGACTGCTGATGCCAGCAGGGTCTGCCGGAGCCGCGAACGCAGCGATTTCATACGGGGGACGTCGTTCCCGAGCGCGACGGCGATCCGGACGTAGTCGTCGATATCCACGCCGCACAGTTCTGGGAGGCCGGCGCCGGTCAAGAGTGAGAGCCCGACGCGCGAGGCGTGCATGTCGCCGGCGAAGCAGACGACGGGCACGCCCATGTACAGGGCCTCGCAGGTCGTAGTCGTGCCGTTGTACGGGAACGTGTCCAGCGCAATGTCTATGCCAGCGTACTTTTCCAGATGCTCCCGCGATGTCGGCGTTGACGGGATGATCCGCACTCGTGAGCGGTCGATGCCCAGCGCTTCGAACCGTGAGAGCAGGTCCTGCTGCGTGTGCTCGTCGTTGAGCGCCTGGGCCTTGATCGCAAAGCGAGATCCGGGCACTTCCTTCAGCACGCGGGCCCACGCGCCGATCGCGGCGTCGCTGACTTTCTTGAGCGCGTTGAACGTGCCGAAGGTGGGGGGCTCTCCCCGTGAGACCGGGCCCGTTGACACGTCAGGTGCCTCGTCGCTCGGGCGATAGCACAGGAAGCACGGGTCCAGTCGCTCGATGGGCTCAACGCTGTGCAGCTGCGCATCGAACGGGACGCCCGCAGGATCAGTGAGCGAATCGACGAGTCGGAAGTCGAGCGTCTCAAGCCCGGTGGTGCCGGGATAGCCGCAGAATGTGCCCTGCACCGGTGCCGGCTCAAAGCCCAGGGCCGCGATGCCCGAGGCGGAGGTGTGGCCCGCCAGGTCGAGTACGACGTGCAGGTCATCGGCGCGGATCATGTCGGCGATCGGGCCGATGGTCATGAGCGCCGCGTCGCGCCAATGGGCCGCGAGCTTGTGCAGGCGTTCGGTCACGCGGTCCACGTGCGGCGATGTCGAGTAGCAGAAGGTCTCGACGCGAGAGCCCTTGAACTCTCGCAGCAGCGGCTCGATGAAGTACGCCACCGAGTGCTCGCGAAAGTCCGGCGAGAGCAGGCCGACGCGGAGGACGCCGTCTCGCGCGGCTTGGACCGCGCGTGCGCGGGTCTCGGGCGAGACGGGGCTGCCAACGCCGCGACGAGCGCCGCGGAGTTTCCAGTATTCGCGCACGTCGTCGCAGATCTGCACCGGTGAGACTCCACCGGCGTGCTTGGCGGTTCCCGAGCGAAGCAGGATGCCCGGCGGATAGTCCGGGAATGCCTTCACCAGCGCGTCGGCATCGCGGTACGACTCCTCGGCTCGCCCGAGTGATTGCAGCGCCAGCGCGTGGTTGTGCCACAGATCGGGGTGCCCCGGATGGTGTTCGAGCCCTCGCGAGGCGGCGTCGCGCCCATCGCGATAGCGCCCGATCGCCAGGAGCGCGTCCGTCAGACCGAGCCATGAATCCACGTGTGTCGGGTCGATCGCCACGGCCTTGTCGAAGAGATCGGCACACGTCGCGTCCACGTTCATCTGCCGGCGCAGGGCACCGATGATGTAGAGGTACATCGCGTCGCCCGGCGGCGCGAGCTGCACGCACCGGTCGATGAAGTACATCGCCTGCGGAAAGTTCCGCTGGAGCATCAGCGCGTTGGCCAGCACGCGGTTCACGTGCGGGTGGCGTGGGTGCTTCTGCTGCTCGCGACGGCAGATCGCCTCGGCCTCGGCGAACTTGTCCTGCTCGATCAGATCCAGCGCTTGGTTCAATCGCGCGACGATCGCGTCCTCAGCCGGGTCGGGGCGTCCGCCCGCGTTCATGTGCGCGGGATGGGTGCCGGCGTTGACTTTCGAGCTATTTCCGGTTGGTTGGCTCATGTCAGCGATCATAACCGCCAAAGCGGTCGGGCCTCGTCCGCATCACGGCGTGGGCACGTTCGCGATGCCCGCGTCGATCTGGTTCGAGAGCTCGATCGCGCGAGCCAGGTCCTGTTGGCTCTGCTCGGTGTTGCCGAGCTGCTGGGCGATGAGCGAGCGGAGCGAGTACGCCGTGGGGTCGTTCGGAGAGAGCTTGACCGCGTGGTTCACCGCGTCCATCGCCGGCTGCCACTGCTGATTCATGCGGTGGTGCATGGCGCGAAGCAGGTGCCCCTCGCTGCGATCGGGTGCGATCGCGACCAGACGGGCCGAAGCGATCCGCACGCGATGCTGATCGCCCATCCGCACGCACACTTGGCCGAGGTCGAACCAGCTCTGGATGTCGTTCACACCCTCGGGCTCGTTGGTCAACGCCAGCAGCGCGGTGCGGGCCTCGCCCAGGCGATCCAGCGCCATCAGACAGCGCGCCTGTGACATGCGCAGGTCGCGCCGGCCCTCGTTGTTCTTGGCCTTCAAGAGCTGCTGCAGCGTGAGCTGGGCATCGGCGAAGCGCTTGGCCGACATCTGCGCCCGCGCCAAGTCCTCCTGGATGTTCAGGTCGTCCGGCGAGAGCAGGCGAGCCTCCAGCAGCAGATCCGCGGCGTCTGCGTGGCGATTCTCGAGCATCGCAATCTGGCCCTGCATCTGGCGGAATCCGGCGTTCTGTGCAAAGTCCGTGCCGCGTGAGGCCAGGAGCGCTTTGGCACCCTCGGTGTCCTTCCGCTGGATGAGCATCTCGCCGGCGGCGATCACGTACTGCGGGTTCGCGGGGTCGAGCTTCATGGCCTGCTCGTAATGCGAGAAGGCGTCATCGATCTTGCCGGCGCGCTCGCTGAGAATGCCCTGAAAGTACGCCGCGTCGACGTTCTTGGGGTTGAGCTTCGCGGCTTGGACGAACGCCTGGCGTGAGAGCTCAAGGCTGCCGAGCTCAAGCAGGATGCGCCCGCGGAGCACGTGGGACTCGGGGCTCTCTTTGTTCATGTCCAGCGCGTTGTCCACGCTCTTGAGCGCCTTCTCAAGGTCTCCGGCCAGGTACTGCTGGTTCGCCATCTGGGCCTGGATCTCACTCTTCAGCGCGTTCTGGCGCATCTTCGACCGCTCGGCGTGTTCCTTCGTGTATGCGCCATGGCCGGCACACCCGGCGAGCGCGAGCACCGCCGCGGCGGTGAGCGTGACGCGGCAGGCAAACGAGAACTGAGCGGTGCGGCCAGATCGGTTCATGACAAGCTCCATATCGTGCGTGGGTCGGTCGGGTTGGAGGACTCAGCGAGATCTCAAACAGGGGCGAACGCCGAGGGCGTCTGGCGCTCTTCAACGACTGCGCCGCGTAGGCAAGCCGTCGGCGTCCGAGAAGACCCCAGTGTCATCGGACGTTTGCACCCGCCACTTCACGCCGCGGGCTCGGACGGGTTCGACATTGCGGGGGTGAAGCGGCAAAGTGAGCGTCCGCGCCGCCGCTGGTGACCAAGCTCGGGCTTTGCGCAATGAAAAGCCGGGCTCGCGCCCGGCTTGGTGTGAACTCAGATTGCATCCGCGTTGCAGGCGGAGCGGGAGTGAGGCGGTGCCAAGGTGGCGTGCTTGCCCACCCCGCTGGTTACTTCTCTTCGGCGTTCGCGATCGGGCTGGTGGCCGGTGCCGCGGCGGGGATCTCGTTGCCCTGAGCGTCCTTTGCCGGAGCGGTTGCGCCCTGTGACGACGCGACCTTGTTGCCATCGGCAACGAACTGCGAGAGCGACTGTGGCTGAGTGGTGGTGGGGGTGGAGCTGGCGGCGCTGACGACTTCGAACTGGCCCGTGACCGCGTTGAAGCGGGTGGCCGGGAGGACGAAGCGACCGGTCTTCTGCGGAGCCGCGGCGAAGAAGTCCGGCATGATCGCCGGAGCCTGCACCGAGGACTTCACGCCCACGGGCTGCTTCGGGATCTGGTACTGGCCTTCCATCCACGGGGTCTTCACCGGCTGGGGCGCCGGCTGGATCTCCATCAGCTTGCGGTTGGTGTCCTCGCGGATGACATCGTCGAGCATCCGGCGCGACGGCCAGACTTCCTTCTCGCCGGTCAACCGCTCACGCAGTCGGAGCGCGTCGGGCTGGCGAGCGTTGAGCGTCAGCGAGCGGGCGTTCTTCCAGAGCGCCTTCTCGTACTCGCCGGCGCGGGCCAGGGCCTCGGCCTCGACATTCAGCGAGCTGGTCATCTTGTCGCGCGACCAGGGCAGCAGGCCCTGACGCGTTCCACTGCGGACGCGATCGATCACATCGACCGCACGCTCGCTCTGGCTCAGCAGCACCTTGTCGTTCACGATGCTCGGCGTCACGAGGAAGATGATCTCCTCACGCTTCAGGCTGTCGTCATGACCACGGAACGGCGTGCCCAGCAGCGGCACATCGCCCAGCAGCGGAACCTGCGAGCGCGTCGCGACGGTCGTCTCGCGGAAGAGGCCGCCCAGGACGATCGTCATGCCGTCTTGCACGATGACGTTGGTCGTGATCTCCTGGCGAGACTCATCGGGGACGGTGACGGTCGCGCCGCCGGTGCCCTTGATTTCCTTCGTGGTACCCGTCGAGACCTGCGGCTTCAGCTCCATGCGGATGTCGCCGTTGGCCGACACGAACGGGCGGAAGTAGAGCTGCACGCCGGTGTCCAGGAAGTTCACGGTCTGCGTCTGGCTGGTTTCGGTCTGCGTCGTGCTGATGTACGCGAGGCGATCGATGACCTGCACGCGGGCGGGCTGGCGATTGAGCACCAGCAGCTTCGGGTTGGCCATGACGGTGGTGTCGCTGACCTCGTCCAGCAGCTTGACGACGAGCGCCAGGTTCTTGCTGATGACGCCGACCTTCAGCGTGCTCTTGCCGGCGGTCTTGCCGGGGGTTGCCGTGACGCCAAAGGCCTTGTTGTCCGCTGGCGAGAGGCCGCCGGCGGCGCCGTTGCCGCCAGCGCCGAGCGCATCGGCGATGGCGCGGGGGCCGCCGAGCGTCGCGAAGTCGGTGAAGTTCACGTCGCCGATGATCGAGAAGTCCACGCCGAAGGCGTTGTCCTCGCTCAGCTTGGTCTGCATCACCGTGGCCTCAACGAGCACCTGGCTCGGCTTGGTGTCAAGCTCGGCCAGCAGCTTCTCGACCGCCTTGATGTTCTCCTCGTAGTCGATCACGACCAGCGTCGCGCCCAGCGCGAAATCGTCTTTGCCCGAGGGCACGGTGTCAGAAATCTTGAACTCGTCGGTCTTCGCCGTCGTCTTGATCTCGCCGCCCTGGCTCAGCATCGGCTTCACAAACTCCGCGGCGTCCACGCTGTTCAGGAAGTTCAACCGGATCACCTTCGCGGTGCGCGGCTTGGTCGCCTTCTGGATCTTCTCGAACTCTTCCAGCGTGTACACGTAGATGAAGTTGCCCTTCTCGCTGTACACGTAGCCGTTGACCTGCAGGATCGCGTCCAGCGCGTCGTAGAACGTCACGTTGTACAGGTTCGCCGAGATCTTGCCCGTCACGCTCTTGCTGGCGATGATGTTCTTCTGGCTCTGGATGCTCAGCATCTCGAGCACGTCGGTGATGTTCGATTCCTCGGTGTGCAGGTCCACCAGCATCTGATCAGACACCTTGACCTTCGGCTTCGTGGGGTCCGCGTCCTTGGCGGCGGCCTTCTCCGCGGGCGCGCCAGCGCCCTGGCCGAACGCCGGTGCCGCGAACGAGAATGCGAGCACCGCCAAGAGCGGCAAGCGCCCGGCGGCGTTGAACAACTGAGCTGCGGACACGTCGCGAACAAGGGCCATAGGGGTGCTCCGGTATTGGGCGGTGATGGGTCTCGGCGGATCGCGTCGTGTCGCCACGGCGTGAAACTCCGAGAAGGTGTGTCGTCTATTCCGAGTGCGGACTTTTGCGAACCACCGGGCACGCCGAGAACCGCCGCTCCGTTTAATCCTTTCGGTGTCAATTGGCGAGCCAATCAGCGGCAAAGTCCGCGAGCGGCCGCACGCGGAGAATCTGATCGCGTCGCGAGCCGACACGCCCACCCGCACGCAGCCCGCAGACGCTTCACGCCCGCGCGGCGCATCGATGGGCGAGCACGCGCACCAGGTCGCGTGCGCGTGTCGAGCGGCTTCATGCGTTGCGTCTCAGTCGCCGGCGTGCGGCGAGTGCATCGCGTCGCCCGGTGTTGGGCTCGCTCGCATCGGGGAGATCACAGTCGGAGTCGGCGCGGTCGGCAGCGCGGGATCTGCGGCACCGCCCGCGGACGCGCCGTGTGGATCTGCCGGCAGAGTCTGTCGCGCTGTGCCCGTGCCCGGCTCGGCAATCGCCATCTTCGGGTGCCCGGTGAGCAGCAGCAGGCGAGCCCAGAGCAACAGCCCAAACGCCACGAGCGCAACGCCAAAGCTGCTTGATCGGATGCGGAGCTTGCGAGTCACGCCTGCCTCCTGATGATCGGCTCAGTTGCCCGCGGTGCGTCGGACGCTGACGCGCCCGGTGAACGGATCGATGATGATGTCCCAGGCCGAGTCCATGCCGGCGATGCTGATCACGCCACCGGATGAGGTCTGGTCGCTGCCGGCGTCGATGATCGGCGTGCCCATGTCATCAAAGATCAGCGTCGTGTTGGTGTTGCTGCCGTTCATCCGCACGCCGGTGATGCGCGAGCCGCCGAAGTTCGGGTTGGCCAGCGAGACGATGTACCGCCCGTCGCTCTTGGTCGGGTCAAACATCGTCTGCGTGTCCGGATCGATCGCCGATCCGTTGACCGCCAGCAGGCGATAGCTGTTGTTCGGCACGTCGAAGACCATCGCCCGCTTCTCTTGAAACGCGATCGCGTCCGACTGCGCCAGCGTGATATCGCTGACGACCGTTCGCAGCGCGCCCTGCACGCGCAGCGCGCCAACCGAGTTCATCGATGGGATCACCAACGCGCCGGCCAGACCCAGGAGGGCGATGACGATCAGCATCTCGATCAGGGTGAACGCGCGTGAGCTGCGAGTCATGGTGTCTCTCCTGCCTCCGTGATTCGACTTCCGCGGCGCCCCGGCTTACTTCGTGGCTTCGGCCGTCTCGGCCTTGGTCGGCAGGCCGATCACCTGCAGCGGCACGCTCTCGGTCACGCGGACCTGCAGCGGGCGATCAAATCGCGACTCCAGACGCGACATGCGCTGGTTCAGCTCCGTGATCCCGTCCGCGGTGCGGCGAGCAAACTCCGAAGAGTTGAACGGCGCGCCGGCCGCGGGTGCCGGCTGGGCCGATGCGGCGCTGGCCATGTCCGGCGTCGCGCCGGTCTTGATCATCAGGTTCAGCGCGAGCAGGCCCGCGATCATCGCGAGCAGCACGTTCGTCGATCGGTTGGACTTCATCGCATGGCTCCGGCGTGGTGGGGCAGGGGAGGGGTTGACTCGCGGCGGCACCCGCGTGCGTCCGCTCTCGGCACGCACACGCCCGCATCCGCTTCAAGACAGAGCATCGGCACGACACGACACCAACTTCACCCCCCGCGTCCGAGAAGGGACCGGTGCTACGTTCTCCGGCCTCGCATGCCGCACCCCACCGACAACATCACGGTTATCGCCCGTGCCGATGGCTGGCTCGCTCTCAACAAGCCGGCCGGCGCGCTCTCGGTCCCCGGCAAGGGGCCCGCCAACGCACGCTCCTGCGCCTCCTGGGTCCGTGATCACTTCCCGGACGCCACCGGCCCGATCACCGTTCACCGCCTGGACATGGACACCAGCGGCATCCTCTTGGTCGCCCTCAACCCCGTCGCACATCGCGAGCTCTCGATGCAGTTCGAACGCCGCGAGACCGAGAAGGAGTACATCGCCGTCGTGTACGGGCACATGCCCACCGAACGTGGCGAGATTTCCCTGCCCATCCGCCCCGACATCTCCCGCCGGCCGTACCAGATCGTCGACCACGCTCACGGCAGCCCATCGCAAACCGTCTACCAGGTCCTCGCCTACGAGCCCGATCGCACCCGCCTGGCGCTCACGCCCATCACCGGGCGCACACACCAGCTCCGCGTCCACTGTGCTGCCATCGGCCACGCGATCGTCGGGGATGTGCTCTACGGCCCCGAAGCCGAGGCCAATGCCGAAGCGGACGTACGCCAAGAGAGCGACGCGACCGGCGAGAACCCGCGCGCCGAGCGACTGCTGCTCCACGCGTGTCGCCTGGTGTTTACAGATCCACTCACGGGCCAGCGCGTCGAGGTGCGATCACCACCGCCGTTCTAGAACCGGCGTGCCGAACCACGCCGCGATGAGCCCGCGGCATGACGCTGCGTATACAAGAGCGTCGAGCAGCAGAAAACTCGCAGAGCAAGACTCGCCGCGAAAGTCCCGCTCAGACGACGACGACGTCGTTCTCGGTCTCTTCCAAATGTGCCGAGAGCGCGACGTGCCGCAGCATGCGCATCAATGCCATCGCGTCGGCGACGTCGAACGCGTTCGTCTCGTGCGAGTCCACATCGAGCACGCCCCACACCGACCCGCCGGGGTTGAACGCCGGAACAACGACCTCGGACCGATCACGCGGATCGCACGCGATGTACCCCGTGCCGAGCTTGGCGACATCGGTCACCACCAGCGGCCGGCGCGACGTGAAGCACCGGCCGCAAGCGCCGTGCAGCTCGATCGGCGAGCACGCCGGCTTGTCACGGCGCGGCCCCAGCACCAGATGCTCCGGGTTCGTCGGGTCAACGGTGTAAAAGCCGACCCACGAAACGCCCTGGGCATGGAACTGGTCCCAGAGCGTGTTCACGACGGCACGCATGACCTCATCACGCGTGCCGCGCGCGCGGAGCCGCTGCAGCACAGGGGTGTAGTTTCGAGACGGCGTCGGTGGGGCGGATGTGGGCATGCCACAAGGATACGCGAAGGCCTCGGCATATGACCCGAGATGGCGACCGTTTTCAGTTTTACCGTCCACTTTTAACAAGTGATAACGCTCCGTCAAAACCCAAGGGGTTTCACGGAGTACAGCATCCTCCGCAGGCCGGCCATTGAGCCCGGTCTGCTGATCACTGATGACTGAAAACTGGCCCCTCGCTCACAGCGTCGCGGACGTGTAGGGCAGCAGGCCCATGTAGCGGGCACGCTTCACAGCCGCGGCGATCATGCGCTGCTCGGTCGCAGTGGTCGAGAGACGCTTACGGCCGTGGATCTTGCCGTTGGGGGACATGAGCTTGCGGAGCTTCTCGATGTCCTTGTAATCGACGAAGACCTTGCCGCTGGCGGCCTTCTTGGCGACTTTGACCTTGGGGGAGGTGGTGGCGAAACGGTTCATCTGCGACATGTCTGGGTCCGTCCTGGGATGGTGCCCGCACACAGCCGGAACATCCGGGCCTGCGGGCGACGGTCTGAGTTGGGGGGAAGTCTAGCCGGGTACATGGGCTGAGAACAGCGGGAGCTCGGGCGAGCGTGCGAAGCGGCCTGGTCGTCACGCCTTCCGATTCAAGAACCCATCCAGCCCCAGCGCCCCGTGGCCCATCTTCGCGATCACGACCGCTGCGAGGAAGAAGCCGGTGTTGCGAAGGATGTGGCAGGTGCCGATCTCGGCCCCGCAGATGAACTTCATCGCGCCGAAGCACGGGCACTTCACATCGAGCCCGCGCGCAACGATCCCGATGATGCCGGCGGTGAAGCCGACCATCGTGAGCGCGACGACGATCGCCGCGGCCCGCGTCCACAGCCCCAGGACCAGCGCAACGCCGGTGATCAGCTCAACCCACGGCACCGCGAACGCCAAAAACGCCATGAGGTTCGGCTGATCACTCAGCCAGGGAATCTGGAAGCCTTTGATCGCGTACAGCACCGTCTGCGGGTCGATAGTGCTCAGCGTGCCGCCGAAGCTCGAGATGCCGAGCTTCAGCCAGCCGGAGAAAATCAGCAGGCTGCCGAGGGTCAGCCGCAGCGTCAGCGGCACAAACGCACGCAACGGACAGCCGCACGAGGCGCCTTGGGGCGAACACGAATCCGGCGCGGGCGGGATTGATCGCAGCGGTACGTCGCTCATGGCTTGCTCCCGCCACCGGAGGTGCCGCCACTGGCCGGCGGCGTGATCGGCATCCGCGGCAGGCCCGGCGGGTTCTCCGGTCCTGATTCGGTCGGCAGGCCCGCCGCCGTCCACCCGGTCATTCCGTCGTGATAGACCGCGACCTTCGAGAACGCACGGGCCTGCAGGTTCTTCGCCACGAGCTTTGACGCGTCACACTGGCCGCCGCCGCAGTAGACGACGACGTTCAGGTCTCGCCGGAGATACATGTTGATCTTGATCTCCGTCGCCTCGGCGTTCTGCCCGTTGAACGCCGAGACCGGCAGACTCACCGCCGAGGGGATGCGCCCGGCCCCGAACTCATCGGGCTCGCGGGCATCAACGAACTGCGTTTGCAAGTCGTTGAACAGCGCCACCGCGGCGTCGGTCGACAGCATCGTCTGCCCGCCCGCATCGACGACCGGTGCGGGCGCGATGGGTGCGGGGCTGGCGGTGGGGGGCTTGGCGTTGGTCGGCGTGTTCGTCGCTGGTTCCGTCGTCGGGCGGGTGACGACCGGAGCGGCCTCAGGTGCCGTCGCTTTCGGACCGGTGCCGTCTCCGCCCCCGGGCAGCGTCGGCAACTTCGCCGTCGTCGGCGTGGTCGGGGGCACGACCACGCCCGAGCCCTTCAGCTCGGTCGAGATCGGGTCGCTCAGGGCCATGTGCAGCCCGCCAGCGCCAAGAGCCATCCCAACCAGAACCGCGGCCCGAAGCCACGTTGATCCGCCGCTGCTTGAACAACACACCATGACAACCTCCCTGCGTCACGCCGGGCGGACCCGGCGCGGGCATCACTGCTTCGACTTCGCGGCCTTCTCGGGGCTGATCGGCATCGGCACCGGGATGGCCGAAGCCTTCGGCGCTGCGACCGGCGTGGGTTGGGCGGGCTGCGGCGGGGTCTGCTGCCAGCCGACGATCTGCATGCGGATCTCTTCCATGTCCTTGACGTCGGTCTTCAGGACGACCTCGCCGCGAATCTCCGCGGCGCTGTTCGGCGCCGTGGCGCTGATGATGACGCGCTGGGCGGCCCAGTTGTTCTTCTCTCGCGGCTTGATGTCGATCACCGCGTTCAGGCCCGGGGTCGTGTTCACCAGTTGTGCCGTGAGGATGCGGAACGGCTGGCCCGTGCGGCTGATGAGCTGGCTCTCGCCCACGATCGACTCGCCGGGCTCAGACATGCGAAGATACACGATCTGCGGCGAGATCGACACGCCGCCGGCGATCTCGCCACCGATGCCGATGTTCTGGCGGGCGAACTTGGGCGACACGAGGTTCGTGTCAATCGAAAGAGCCGCGGAGATCGGCCCGATCGCCATCTTGTCATTGGTGCTGATCTTGTAGCGGTAGCGCGTCGCCGGCACGCCGTCGAGCTGCACGGTGTCCTTGCCGACTTCTTCGAGCGTCATGTTCGGCGCTTGCACGCCGGTGAGCTCGGCCTTCTTGATGTTGAAGCCCTCGATCTTGCAGGTGATCGACACTTCCTGCGACGCCACCGTGCGAGGCGGCACCGCCCCGAAGTTGACCGAGACCGGCTCGATCATCACGGTCTTGTTCACCACCGACGTGGAGATGAGCTGGTAGGACGGGAACGCCGCGTCGTCGGTGGTCACGGTGACGGTCTTGACCTCCGGCCCGTTGCGGCCGCTGGGGTCAAAGCGGATGTCGATCGTCGTCTCGTCGTTGGGTTCCAGCTTCATCTTGCTGGCGGCCGACGCGGTGCAGCCGCAGCTCGCCTTCACGCCGGTGATGTTGACGATCTTGTCGCCGCGGTTCACAACCTTGAAGGAGTACGAGACCGGGGCCTCGTCGCTGATCTTGCCGAAGTCGTGCAGCGTGGTGTCAAACTTCAGCGGGGCGTTCTCAGGGTGCACCGGCGCGGGCGTGCTGGTCGAGGCCGATGCGCCAGGCGCGATGGGGTTCTTGGCGCCGTCGAGCGACGCCGGCGTCTTCAGTTCAGCTCCCTCGGGCAGCATCTCCCGCAGGTTCGCGAGCTGCTTCTCAACCTTCAAGCGATTCTCTGGAGTGAGGCTGGGGCTCTGGAGCTCTGCGGTCAGCGCCGCGATCTTTTGATAGATGCTGGCGTCGATGGTCGTGCCCTTCGCGGCTTTCGTTTCGGGCTTGAGGTCGACCGGAGAGTCCTGCGCCACGGCCGAGCCCGCCAGTGCCAGTGAACCCGCCAGAGCCAGGAGAAGACGAGCGGAAAGCGAAAGATTCGACATGCGGATCCCTTTGAAAGCCAGCGCTGATCAGCGGCTGGGGTCGTGTGAACTCGCGCCCGGGTGACGCGGGCGACGTGACGGGTCGGTCCGGGCTTCAGAGATGGTACGAGCCCGGCCCAACCGACGATGATGACGCAAGAGGATTGTCGCCAATGCCACCGGCGCTCGGGAACTTTGGCCTTTGCCAACGAAACACCCCTATCGACCGGCCTATCTTCGAACATCGACAGAAAGGCACAACATGAGCAATCCCAACAGCAACGCCCCCGCCACACCCCACACACCCCCCGCCCCCCCCGCAGCCGCCGCACCGACGCCCGCCCCCGCGGCCCCGGTTCCCGGAGCGCCCAAGCCGATCGTCACCTTTGAAGAGTTCGCAAAGCTCGACCTCCGCGTCGCCCGCATCACCCACGCCGAGGCCCATCCAAAGGCCGATCGGCTGTGGAAGCTCCAACTCGACGACGGCAGCGGCACCCCCCGCCAGATCTGCGCCGGAATCAAGGATCACTACACCGTCGAGCAGTTGATGGGACGCTTGATCGTCATCGTCGCGAACCTCGCCCCGCGCGTGATCCGTGGCGAAGAATCTCGCGGCATGTTGCTGGCCGCCAGCGATGTGCCCAAGGACGCCGCGACCGCGGACCCGACCGTCATCCGCAAGGTCATCGTGCTGAAGCCCGATGGCGAGATCGCGCCGGGCTCGATCGTCTCATAACCAAGAGATCGCCCGCGTCACCAATCTGATCGCTCGTAGTCAAACCGGCGTGATCCGTTGACGCTGATCGCCAGCGACAGCACAACGCGACGGGTCGGTGATTTCGCGCGCAGATCACCGAGGCGGGCGCGGCCCGCCCGGGCCTTCGCCACCGGGGCCGCCCGGCCCTCCAGGGCCACCGGGGCCACCCGGCGGGCGCGGCGGGTTCACGCTGTTGCGGATGATCGTGTTCGTCTGCTCGGTGACCATCGCCTCACGCTTGCTGGTCTTGCTCACCTTGTCCTGACGCAAGCGTTCCAGACGTTTCTCAAGTTCCACGATCTGGCGGTTATCAAGCTCGGCCTTGACATCGAACTGACTGCCGACCGCTTCGCGAAGCTGAGACTTCAGCGCCGTCAGCGCCGCTTCATCGGCCTTGGCCCGCACCGCGTCGGCGTATTCGCGCCGCAGCCGCAGGACATCAAAGAGCCCGCGGATCTCGCGCTGGCGAAGCTGAAACGTCTCGGGGTCGCGTTGTTCCAGTTCGCGCATGCCGCGCATCCGCTCGGCGAGCGTGTCGATGACGCGATCGGCCGACTCACCGGACTTCTCTCGCATGGCCTTGATCTGGCGCGCGACGTCCGGGCTGTGCTTTTCGATGTCCTGCATGATGCGAGCGCGGTCCTCAGCGTTCAACATGCGCCCCGGACCCGGGCGATCCCCGCGCCCACCACCTGGTCCACCGCCCCCCGGCCCGCCCCCCGGACCGACGCCCGGCTCGGGGCGTTCGTTGCCGCCGCCCGGCCCATCTTCCATCTCCGGCCCGCCGCGACGCCCGGGGCCGCCACCGCCAAAGCCGATGCCGAACCCGGCGCGTCGGAACGCTTCCATCAGCGAGGCGTTGTTCTCTGAACGCTGGGCCATGAGTTCGGCGCGAACGTCTTCCAGCGAGCGACCGGCGTCCAGATCATCCACCGCTTTCTGAAGTCGAGGCGTCGACTCACGCATGTGATCAAGAATCGTCTTCAGCGCGTCGCGGAACGTTCGCGGGTCCGTCGCCACCGCTCGCGGGCCGGCGCCTTGCCCGTCGCGACCGAGCCGACGCCCCGCACCCGGCGGCCCTCGATCCGGGCCGCTGCCCGGCGGCGGTGGCCCGTCGTCGGGCTCGTTACCCATCGGTCCCGGTTCGCGCGCCGGCGCATCGGGTGGCGCCGCTGGCGCAGACGAAGGTTGAGCATGAGCGATCGCCAGCGGGAACGCAGCCAGGGCGAGGGAGAGCACGAGTGATCGCGGGTTGTGAATGGTCATGTGAGCTCCCGAGGGTCGGGCGAGAAAGGCGAGGCCGGGCCAAGTCGCGGGGGGCCGGTGGGGGGGACGGGGGGCGTGAGCGACGAGCCGGTCAGAGGGAACTGGTGTCGGTGGATTCCGGCAGACTGAGCCAATCAGAGCCGAGCGAGCTGCTCGCAGCATCGGTGTCGTTGTTCAGCGCTGTCAGCTCGGTTGACGACGAATCCAGCAACGCCAGCGTGCTCAAGATTGAGTCCGCTTCCTGCGTCGGATCGAACTGCGCCACCTGCGGGACCAACGGCGCAACACGCGACGACGTGAAGTACGCGACACTCAGCACACCGGCGGTCATCACCAGCAGCACCGCCGCGGCCATCCGCATCGGGGCCGTGATCCGACGGAACTGATGCACGCTGACACGATGCTCGTGCGACGTCAGTCGCAGCGATGGCGTTCGCGACGCGATCGCGGCGTCCCGCGCCGCAATCGCGATCCGATCCATCGACGGACCCGAGAGTTGCCGCATCGCCGCGGCGTCGCGGTTCAGCAGCGCCGCGACATCCGCAACGTCCGGGGGTGTCTGATCGTGCGAGGAGATGTTGGGGTCAGTAGTCATGAGAGGTCTCCATCATCGGGCGTCGTCGCGAGCATGAGTTCCTTGAGCTTTCGAAGGGCACGGTGGTGGCGGGCCAGCAGCGTGCCGAGGGGTTCTTGAAGCGTGTCGGCCATCTGGGCAAACGAGAGTCCGGCGTGGTGGCGAAGCTCGATCACTTCGCGGTCTGATTCTGAGAGTTGCCCCATGGCGAGTCGGAGGGCGGAAAGGTCGGCGGGTGCTGCGGATGTCTTCGTGCGACTCTGGTCAGATGCGTCATTCAGCAGATCGGGGTCGGTCGCGACGGCGTGTCGTTTCAATCGTCGGACTTCGTCGCGCACGCGATTCATCGCGATGCGGAAGAGCCAGGATTCGAATCGCCCCTGCTCGGAATACCCGCCGCCGGCGGATGTGGCCTCCGAGTTGAGTTTGGTGGCGATCGTGACAAAGACGGACTGCGTGATCTCCTCTGCGAGGTCGGGCCTTGAGACACGAGAGCGAACGAGCGCAAACACACGCCCGGAATACAGACCAATCAGGTCGCGCCAGGCTCGGTCATCCCCAAGCCCGGCCGAGCGCAGCAAAGCCGGAAGGTCGCAGCCCGCGGCACCGGGATCAGCGTCGGTCGCCTGGATGGGGGTGCTTCGGGCTGCGGTCATCGGCATTGACGCTCGAAAGGAAGAACGCGGAACGCGCAAGTCTATTGCACCGAACGAACCCCTCCGCGATGTCTTTCTTCCGCGCGCCCGCCAAGCCCCCCGTTCGGGTGCGGGATCGGTTCGCGCCGGAGCCGAGAATCAGCGGTTCGCGCGCGCGATCGCGCCGGACTACGTTGTGCCTATGAGCACGGTGATCTACAGCGTGACCGCCGCCTTCGCTTCGCCGGAGATGTGCGATCGGTACATCGAGTGGCTGATGGGCGGGCACTGCCGCGCCGTGATCGAGGGGGGCGCACTGCGGGCGGACATCGCCCGGCTCGACTCCGACCCACCCTCAGCCGGCAGCCCTGCCAGGCACCGGGTTCAGGTGCGGTATGTGTTCGCAAGCCGCGACACGCTCGATCGCTACGTCCGAGAGATCGCGCCGGCGCTGCGTGCTGAGGGCGTGGCGTTGTGGGGGGCGCTGGCGACCTTCGAGCGCACGGTCGGCGACGTCGTCGGCAGCATCGAGCGCTGATCGCGCGTAATCGTGTCTCGAATCTCGGCGGCCAACTTGCGCGAGCTCAGGGGCGGTCGCCCCGCGAATGACGATATAGTTTCCTGCCCCTTCCACGCACTTCGGAGATCGCATGACGACTTTCGCAACCGGAACCCCCGCCGCCAAGACGACCGGCCAGAACACGCTTGCTCAAGAGCTGCACGCCAGCCCCGCTCTGAACAGCGCCATCGCGACCATCGTCAGCGAGGTGCGTAGCAAAGGCGCCAAGCTCACCGGCCCGCGCGGACCGATCAGCCCCGAGCTAAAAGAATCGTTCGACTCGCTCATGAAGCGCGCCGCAGAGGTGCGCGGCCGCGGCCTGCTCTATCCGTACCTCGGCTCCGGCCTCGGTAACGGCGCACTCGTCGAGCTCGTTGACGGCTCGGTCAAGTGGGACATGATCGGCGGCATCGGCGTTCACTTCTTCGGCCACTCTGACACCGGCATGATCGAGGCCGGCGTCCGCGGTGCGCTCAACGACACCGTCAACCACGGCAACCTCCAGGCCAACTGGGATGTCTACGAGTTCGGCGAAACGCTCCTGAAGCTCGCGCAGAAGAACAGCAAGCTCGCCCACGTCTACCCCAGCACC
>JALHNK010000037.1 GCA_022843565.1 Phycisphaerales bacterium | reverse complement strand
AGGTCAAAGCCCTTGTTCCTCGGCTCGAATCTGCCCGACGTGAAGAAGTACATCGTGCGATCAAGGTCAAACGAGTAGCTGGGGAAGAAGTGCCCCATGACGAAGCGGTTGATCTGGTCTTTGTAGCGCGCGTGCAGCGTCTGAAACTCGTGACCGACGTTGTAGCGCTGGATGTCCAGGCCGTTGGGCAGGATGACATCGGGCTTGCGGCCCAGCAGCCCGTCGCATTCCTCGCCGGTGATGCTGCTGACGGTGGTCATGACGTGGCAGCCGTGGGTGCAGGCGCGTTCGATGGAGTGCTGGGCGTTGATGAGGTAGCGGGTGGCCTCGTGGGCCTGATCGATGGTGCCCCAGCCGAGGCGGTCGTAGAAGTCCTCCTCGTTGCTGGCCATGTAGCGCCCGAGGATGGTGGCGTGGGTCTGGAAGATCAGGCCGACATTGGTGCGCTGGTGGCGGAGCATGGGGATGGCCAGGCCGCCCATCCACTCGTGCATGTGGGCCAGGACTTTGGTGCCGTCTTCGCCGCCGTGGGCGCGATCGTCACGCGCGAAATCGCAGATCTTCTCGATGATGCGACGCACGGCGTCGGCAAAGGTGATGACGCCGTCGATGAGACCGTCGCCCGAGGGCGTGCTGATCTTGTGATCGTTCCAGAGCCTGAACTTCGCGACGTCGAGGCGATCGGTCCCCTGCCAGTGTTCGATGAGGAGGCAGCGCGGGCGGCCTGAGATCATCCAGCGCCCGTGATGAACAACGAGCCCCTGCTCGCGGAGCGCCGTGACGGCGCGCCCGAGGACGCCGGTGGGCGTGGTCTCTTCAAACTCGAGCGACGCGGTCTGCGCATTCCAAGGCCCGATGACGCAGTAGCGCTCGCCCCAGCGATCCACCATGAACGGGGCTTTGCTCTTGAGCACCTGATAGATGCCGCCGACCTGATTGCAGACTTCCCAAGCGACCTCAAGGAGCATCGCGGGTTGCGGCGAGTGGTGTGGGTGGGCATCGATCTTGGGCATGGCGATGTCGGGTGTGCGGGGTGGGGGGAGTGGGGAGGTTTTTGCGGGCGTGTGGG
The DNA here is from genome assembly GCA_022843565.1 of Phycisphaerales bacterium. GTDB lineage: Bacteria > Planctomycetota > Phycisphaerae > Phycisphaerales > UBA1924 > JACVCS01. The sequence continues at coordinate 24,891 of JALHNK010000037.1, read as the reverse complement.
TCGGGGTGGTGGTTGAGTTCGTGGTCGCCGCGGCGCGAGGGGCTGGCGGCGTTGGTGGTGACTTGGGGTTCAGGTCGAGGTCTTCGAGCTTGGTCGAGATCGCTGGCGGCGAGGCGGAAGGCCCGATCGTACCGCCGCCCGGCGCGCGGTCGTCGCGCCCAGTCTGCCCGGCTTCGGGCTTGAGTTCGGGCATGAGGGCGGGCAAGGCCGGTGTCGCGGGCGGTGCGGCGCCCGCAACTGGCGGCGATTCGGTGGATTCCGCCGTGGCCGACGCGGGGGGATGTTTGGCAGCCGGTGGTGGGGTGCGCCTGGCCATGATGTGTCAAGACTACCAGAGATCCGGACCGATGGCGGAACCGTTCGTGGCTTTGGCTGGCGAATGCTCGATGTGGGGGCGGGTCGTGCGGTCGGCACGCCGCAGCGTGTCGTCGCGTTTCCCAAGATCTTCGGGTCTTACCAAGGCTTACCGGTCCCGATCGCGTGAATAGGCATGGAACCTCACCCATCGCCACCCCGCGCCCCCGCTGCGCCCATCTTGCAAGGCCCACATCATGACCACGCGCTCCCGTACCGCCCAGTGTCTGCTGTCGCGTGTGATCGTGTGCGCGATCGCGCTCCCGGCCCTCCCCGCCCTCGCCGGCCCGCTGACCCCGCCCGCCGGGGCGGTTGCCCCGACGCACAAGACGCTGACGGAGGTCGAGCCGCGGGTTGCGATCAGCGCGGCGAACACGCCGGGCGACGCGAGCAACGAGTTCCGGATCACGCAGCCGGGCTCGTACTACCTGACCGGCAACCTCGTCACCGGCGGCGGCCGCAACGGCATTCAGATCGCGGCGGACAACGTCACGCTGGATCTCAACGGCTTCACCCTCAGCCAAGACCCCGCCGGGACGGGCTTCCCGGCCGGGGTTCGCGCGACGACTGCTGTCCGGAACTTTGTGCTCCGCAACGGCACCGTCCGCGGCTATCGCGGCTACGGCGCGTTCGGCGCGTTCGAGAACTCCACGTTTCACGACATGGCGTTCATGGATTCCCTCGGCGGTCAACTTGAGATCGGCAGCTCCGACGGCGTGATCGTCCGGAACGTTCGCACGCGGGCCACCACAGGTGAGACCGGCATCCAGGTCGGCCCCGGCTCGCTCGTTGAGTCGTCCACGACCGAGGGCGGCACCATCGGCATCACCGTTGGCACCGGCAGCGTTGTGCGGTCGTGCGTCGTCGTTTCGCCCACTGCGACCGGGATCTCTGCGACGGCTTCGCTGGTGATCGATTGCACCGTCTCCGGTGGCACCAGCACCTCGTCGTTGTCAAACGCCGGGATCGCGATCTCGCCGGGCGGGCGCGTCGAGCGGTGCCTCATCCGGGGCACAGCCGCGCCGGGAGTTCTTGCCAGCGGGCGGGGTGAAGTCGTTGACACCACGTTCCTGTCGTGCGCCCGAGGCGTCCTGACAAGCTCCACCGGCGGCGGGCGGGCCACTGTGCGGGGTTGCACGTTCGTGCAGTCCTCGGTTGCGGCGGTGGTGCTCACCGGCCCCGGAAGCCTTGTGGTTGGCAACAGGTTTTCAGGGAACGCCGCCAACATCGATACCAGCGGGTCTAGCGGCGCCGGGGCTAACGGCGGGAACGGCGTGGGTGAGATCATCGATGTCACCGGCGGCGCGACGCTCGGCGCGTCAGCGAGTAGCTCGGCGAATATCGTGTTCTGAGTGTTCGGCCTCAGCAAAGCACTGCTCACCCGGCTGCGGTGCCTCGTTGCGGCCGTGGGGCCGCGGCGGAGCGACGCATATCGGCTGAACGTTTCCTTCGGGGTGATCGCGCGTTGAAGTCGTTGCCGCCGCTGTCAGATGACGGTGCAACGATCGCTTGGGGAGCGCAAGCAAACACCCCGCGATCGGATCGCGGGGCGTCTGGAGGGGACTCGGATTGCACGCGCACTCGCCGACGCGCGATCGCGTTTGCGTGCGTCGATGGGGTTATCAAGCACGACGACGACGGCTGGCGAGAAGCCCGCCCATCGCCATCAATCCCGCGGCACCCGGCGTCGGCACCGCCATGCGGAACAGCAGCGTTTCGCCATAGCCCGAGCCGCCGACGAGCGGGTCACCATCGCCGGGGACCGTCGTCCACATCCAGCGCGGCACCGAGCCGATGCCGGGGACGGTGCCCCACGGCGCGATGCCGTTGGCCCCGCCGATGTGCGGCGTCTCCCAGAGGTTGTTCGTCGTTGCGGTGCTGATCCAGCCCACGACAGTCGAGGTGGTCGGGGCCGCGGCCCCGCTGCCGAGGTCCTGGTTCGAGCGATAGACCTGCCAGCGCGAGTCGCCGGAGTTGGCGGTGTCGCCGTTGCTCAGCGAGATCGAGGCGAGCAGGCCCTGCGCCGTGGCGTTATCGCTCCAGGTCGCGATGTAGATGAACTGCCCGCTGGTGAACGTGTGAAGCTCGGCCTGCGACCAGTTGTACTGGCCGGGGGCGCCGCCGCCGCTGAGCTCGTTGCGGCCGATGAAGCTGACGCTCGACGGATCGCCGGTGTAGAGGGCGTAGTGGTTGTCGGCGGTCACCAATGCGGTGGCGACAATGTCGGCGTTCGCGGCGCCGGCTGCGCTCAACATCGCGACGGCGGCGATCGTACCAATGCTCTTGCGATTCATGCTCTCTCCTCCTGATCTGGTGTATGGAATCCCAGGTGTCTCTTCGGTGGGCCTGGGCCGACGCGAGGAGCGTGCTGGAGTACGCTGGACTCAACTGACATCACAGGCAGTTGCGGCCCAAAGATGGCGTACGCGCGGCGGCGGTGCCAGCGCGGCGTCCGGCGTATCGCTGCGATTGGCGGCGATTTCGCGCCATCGCCGTCATGGCTTGTCCAGAGTGAAACTCGCGACGTCCGAGAGCGCGGGGCGAGGCCCGTATAACCTCGACCTGTGTCACAGCACCCATCACGTCCGAAGTCCCTCCGCCGGCGCGACATGCGTCGCTCGGCGATCGATGGCAGCTATTTCAGCGTCATGGTCGGGCTCGGTGAGTTCTACATCCCCGCGTTCGTGCTCGCGGTGGGGCTCGGGGAAGTCTTCTCCGGCTTCGTCGCGACGCTGCCGCAGATGGTCGGCGGCGTCGTGCAGATGATCGCGGTGCCCGGCGCGCGATGGGCCGGCAGCGCCAAGCGCTGGTCGCTGATCTGCGTGGCGATCCAGGCGATGTCGTTCTTCCCACTCTTCATCGGCGCACTGGTTGGCGCGATCCCCGCGTGGGCGGTCTTCCTGAGCGCGACGCTGTACTGGGCCTCGGGCATGGCGGCCGGGGCCACGTGGGCGACGTGGATCAGCTCGATCGTCCCCGCACGCCTCGGCGGGCGCGTGCGCTCGCGGTACTTCGGCATTCGGCAGCGGGCCTTGCAGGTCGGGCAGCTCATCGGGTTCATCGTCGGCGGGCTGCTGCTCTACGGCGTGGTGCAGCTCGCACCGGCGGACGCCGCCCATGACGCGACGCTGCTGGTCTTTGCCGCCATGTTTGCCGGCGCGGGCATCTGCCGAGGGATCTCGTTTGCATACCTCGTCTCGATCCACGAGCCCGAGCGGTCCGCGCGTGAGGATCGGCGCGTCGGGCCGATCGAGCTGCTGCGCCGCATGGTGAGCAAGGGCCACGGGCGCGACGCGAAGCTGCTGGGCTACATGTTCCTGGTGACCGCCGCGGTGAACGTGTCCGGACCATTCATCAATCCGTACATCCTCAAGCAGCTTGAGCTGAACTATCTGGTCTACGCGGGTCTGGTGGGCACGGTGATCCTGGGCAAGATGCTCGCGCTGCCGGTGTGGGGTGCCTTGGGCCAGCGCGTCGGGGCTCGCCGGCTGCTCTGGATCGGCGCGATCGCAACCATCCCGCCCGTCGCCGTCTTCGCGATCACGACGGACCTGCGCATCCTCTTCGCGGCGCAGTTCATCGCCGGGGCCGCGTGGGGCGCGTACGAACTGGGCACCTGGCTGCTCCAGCTCGAGCACCTGCACGAGCGCGAGCGCACCAGCCTGATGGCGACGTACTTCCTGGGCAACACGCTGGCAATGGGCCTGGGCACCCTGGCCGGCGGCTGGCTGCTCAGCGCGCTGGGCACCGACGCGGGTGCGTACGTCACGCTTTTCTGGGTCAGTGTTGCCCTTCGGACGATGACGCTCGGTGCGGTGCCGATGGTCGCCGGCAAGGTGGGGATGCCACGCCTGTCGCACGCCGCGGCGTTGGCACGCCGGGCCACTACACTCTTCCAGACGCTGGGCCCGGACATCACCCGCCCGCGCTGATCACGCACGCCTCAAGGAGCACGCCATGCCATCGTTTGATATTGCCTGCAAGGTCGATTGGGCCGAGCTCGACAACGCCCTGAACAACACCAAGAAGATGATCGCCACGCGCTTTGACTTTAGAGGCGTTCAGGCGGAGATTGAGCTGGACAAGAAAGAGAAGCAGCTCAAGTTCATGACCGTTGACGAGACCAAGCACGCCGCGATGCGTGAGATGTTCCTCCAGAGCGTCATGCGTCGCGGGATGAACCCCAAGACCTTCGAGTTCAAGGACGCCGAGAGCGGCGCCGCCGGCGCGCTGAAGCGGTTCGTCAAGATCAAGGAAGGCATCGAGCAGCCGATCGCCAAGGACATCGTCGCGCGCATCAAAGAGACCAAGATGAAGGTTACCGCGTCGATCCAGGGCGAAGAAGTCCGCGTCACCGCCAAGCAGATCGACGACCTTCAGGCGGTGATGAAGCTGCTGGATGGCGCTGGCCTGAGCGTGCCGCTGCAGTATGTGAACATGAAGCGCGACTAATCGGGTAGGTCTGGCACTCCGTGCCAGACACGGATCCGCTTCGGATCCGTTCATCGTTCTCACGTCGCATTGATCCCAAAGAACCGCGACGTGTTCTCGTTCAACTGCCGGTGCATGTCTTCGAAGCTCACGCCGCGGACGGTGGCCAGCGCCTCGGCGGTGAGCCGCACCATCGCGGGTGTGCACGGTCGCTTGGTGCGCAGCGGTTCCGGCGACAGAAACGGCGCGTCAGTCTCGACCATGATCCGATCGGCCGGCGCGAGCCTCGCGGCCTCGCGCACGTTCTCGGCGTTCTTGTACGTGATCACGCCCGTAAAGCTCGCCATCGCGCCAAAGTCCAGCAGCAGGCGCATGTGATCGACCGACCCGGTAAAGCAATGGAACACGAAGCGACCGGGCGCGATGCCGCTGGCCTTGAGCAAAGGCACGATCTCCGAAAACGCCTCGCGGCAGTGAACCACGATCGGCTTACCAGCACCGCCCGTCATCGAGGGAGCGCCAACCGCGCCGATGCCGCGATCGACGTCCTTGATCACTCCGAGCTGCTCGTGCAACACCGCGAGCTGGATCTCCTTCGGCGGCTTGGAATAGTGATTGTCCAATCCAAGCTCACCCCAGCCCACACACTTCGGGTCGGCGATGCACGCACGGATGATCCCCCAGTCATGCGGCCCCTTGTCGCTGTACAGCGGATGAACGCCGGCGGTACACCACACACTTTCGTGGGCTCGCGCGATCTGCAGCGCCGCCAGCGCGTCGTCGGCCGTCGTCGAGATCGTGATACACCCGTTCACGCCGGCCGCCCGCGCCTCCCCCAACGTCCGCGGCACCTCTCGCTGAAACTCCGGAAACGTCAGATGGCAATGGGTGTCGATCACGGGGAAGGGTAGAACGCGAACATGAACGCGAACATGAACATGAAAAGGACCTCCGCACCGGCAAGCCTCGTCCCGTTGCGATCACCAGCCGCGATGCACGTCCGGGCCCAAGACAACCGACCGCAGATTCCTTTTCATGTTCGCGTTCACGTTCACGTTCGCCTTTCACTCCCCCGTGCCCACGACGAACGAAGCGCGCCCAACGTGATCCGACGGCAGACTTGTCGCGGAACGTGACACCTCGCTCTGAAAGCTCACGGTCACGATGCGGCGCCCCGGGCGGATGATGTCCAGGGCTTGAACGAGGCCACCTCGGAAGTCGCTGTGAAACTGACCGACGACAAGCACCGTCGGCCGGTGGCCGCGGTTGATGGCGTCGTTCATGCTCGACGCCATGGTCCAGTCCCAGACGCTCTGCGCACGAAAGAGCCCGTCGATGTTCGAGCGTTTCGCATCCGTGACACCCTCGCCGCCAGCGCCCATCAGTTTCTCAAACTCCTCGCGATACCGGCCCGTCGGCATTTCACGCGGCTCAACGAACAGCCGCCGCTGGTCGTCGGTGAGCTCCCGCAGCGCCTCGAAGCCCTTGGTTCTGGCGAGGCGCACGTACGGGCGGGGCGAGTTCGCGGCAATGACCGGCCTGCCCGCGTCCTTGGCCGCCAGAACCATGTCGCGATGGCCGGCGCTCCAGTTGCCACCAGTCGGCCCATCACTCGAACGCCCCGCGCGTCGGATGAATGTCGGTTCATCGCTGAGCCCCGCGAGGAAGTCGTCCAGGCGTGATTGGTCGTCGCGCTCGATGAACTCAAGCGCGAGCGCCCCGCGAAACGCGCTGGCTCTGCCATCGCCGGGGACGCCGCCCCGTGCGATCAGATCACGCCACAAAGCCGCGGCGGCCGACAGCCCCAGTTCGTGCCCGTGCTGCTCGCCGAGGATCACCGCGTCGGCGGCGGCCGCGTCGCTGAGGAGGCGTTCCCATGTGACCTGCTCTCCCCGCTCATCAAAGATCGCGACGCGCCGAGCGTCTTGCACAGAGAGAAGGGCCGGCGGTGCGCCGTCGTCGATGGCGCTGCGCCCGGAAGCGCCGCACCCGCCCAAGGCGAGAGCCGCCGCGATGAGGCCTCCGCACACGATCGTCTTCAGTGATTTCATGCTCAGAGCGTACTCGAAGCCGATGAATGTGGTGAGGCGTGCGGCATCGTCGGGGATTGAGGTTGCCCGGCGCCGTCACGCTTGGTTCGCGGCGGCATCGAACCCCCGCTCGCAGCCACTTCAACCGCCATTCGCGGCAGGCCGCATACGCTCTGACCTGTTCGCAAACGCACCGCCATTCACCCCGGAGCCTCGCCATGGACCTGTACATCGATACCGCGAATCTCGACGAGATCAAAGAAGCCGCGGCGCTCGGCATCCTTGATGGCGTGACCACCAACCCGTCGCTGATCGCGAAGGAAAAGGGCGTCACGTACCACGCCCGCCTCAAGCAGATCTGCGAGGTCGTCAGCGGCCCGGTGTCTGGCGAGGTCATCTCCACCGATTACGCGGGCATGATGAAAGAAGCGGCGGAGCTGATCAAGATCGCGCCCAACATCGTCGTCAAGCTCCCCACAACGATCGACGGCCTGAAGGCCTGCAAGGCCCTCAGCGATCAGGGCACCAAGACCAACATGACGCTCGTCTTCCAGCCGCTGCAGGCCCTCATGGTCGCCAAGGCCGGCGCGTTCCTGGTGTCGCCGTTCATCGGCCGCCTCGACGACGTCGCCGAGGACGGCATGGACCTCATCCACCGCATGCGGCAGATCTACGACAACTACGGCTTCCGGACCAAGATCCTCGCCGCCAGCATCCGCCACAACAAGCACCTGGTTGATTGTGCGCTGGCGGGATCTGATGTCGCCACGATGCCGCTGAGCGTGATCAAGACCGCGCTGAACCACCCGCTGACCGACAGCGGCCTGAAGAAGTTCGTCGAGGACTACAAGAAGGCCTTCCCGGGCTAAGTCTCGTGCCACCGACCTGTCCTCAGGTCAGTGCCGCCGTATCGAGTCTCGACAAACTCCCAGATCAGCCCCGCGCCACCAGCCCCACGACAGGCCGGTGGCTTTCACATGGAGCCTCGTCAGCCTTCGAGCTTCTGCTTCGCCGCGCGCATCGCCGAGCCGCCCGGCGTGGGTGCGATGCCGTGGTAGCGCAGGAACTCGGCGTGACCCTTCACGCTCATGTAGCGAGCGACGCGCCGCGCCGGTGCCTTGGCCAGGTCCACGACGATCAGGCCGTCCAGCGCATCGCCGAAGGCCGAGTCCACGTTGAAGCCCACGAGCTTCGCGCCGAGCGCAAGGTATTGGCGGAGCAGCACCGGCACGCCGCGGCCGTTGGGGTCGATCGACGCGACGAGCTGGTCCGCGTCGTCGAGGTTGTCGATCGTTTGCGATGCCAGGTCCGTCTCGCGCTGCCGAAACCTTCCGAACCGCGGCGGGCTCGTCGGGCTCGCCAGCCCCTTGAAGTCACCCGCGCCCACCGTCTCGTTCACAAAGTTCACCAGCAGCTTGCGGCACAGCGACGGGTAGTCATCGGAGATGCTCACCGTTCCAAAGAGCATCCGGTACTGCGGGTTGGCCACCGCAAAGTGCCCGATCCCCTGCCAGAGCAGCAGCAGCGACGCAAAGTCGTTCTGGCTTTCCTTCCGCACGAACGAGCGGCCCAGTTCGATCCCCGGCGTCAGCAGCTTGAGCTGCGCCTCGTCGTACCTGAAGAGCGTCGACGTGTAGAGCCCCGCGACGCCGCTGCGGGCGATGAGCTTATCGGTGAGGCCGAGCCGATACGCGCCGACGATCGTTCGCTTCGTGTCGTCCCAGACAAACAGGTGCTTGTACGTGCGGTCAAACTCATCGGTGTCCATCGACTTGCCCGTGCCCTCGCCCGCATCGCGGAACGAGATCTCACGCAGGCGGCAGATCTCCGGCAAGACATGCGGCAGCTCGTGCGCATCGGCGATGATCACGCGCATCGTGCCGATCGATGCCAGCGCGCGATCCGCTGGCAGAGCGTCCACGTCCTTCTGCAGCAGCTCCGTCGCAGTCTCTGGCGCGATCTCGGCCTGAACGCGGACCTTGGATTGCTTCGGCGCCGCGTCCGACATCAAGTACGTCCGCGCCCGCAGATACGACGCGGCGTCGGCGTCGCACTCAAACCGAACCAACCGCTCGGCCGCGACCGCCCGCCCGACGCGCACGCGAATGCTCGCGCCGCGCTTCCACAGCATCTCGCGGGGCAGCAGCGCCGTGCGCAGCAGCGGGTGGACCAGCCCCAGGGCCTGGAAGATCCAACTGTTTCGGGCGTCAAAGTAGACTGGGACAACCTGGGCACCGGTCATCCGCGCGAGCATCGCTACCGAGGCCGCCCAGGGCCCGTCGCTGACCGAACCCTCACGCAAGCGCAGCCGAGAAACCTCGCCGGCCGGGAAACTCGCGAGGCAACCGCCACCCTTGAGCCAGCGGACGCAGGCCCGGATCGCGGTGGTGTTGATGGCATGGTCGCCAGAGAAGACATCGACCTTGATGATGTCTTTCGAAAGCTCGGGGATGATCGAGAGATAGGAGTTGGCCAGCAGCTTGACGTCGGGCCGCGCCCGCGAGATCAGCTCGAGGAACATCAGCCCGTCGATCCCTCCCAGCGGGTGATTCGCGACGAAAATCGTCGGCCCGGTTGCGGGGATACGGCGGAGGTCTGACTCTGTGACATCCGAACGAATCGCCAGCGACTTGAGCACCCGCCCGGCGAACGACTCGGCCTGCTGATCCAGCGCGTCGTCGTAAAGGCTTTGCATTCCGTCCAGCTTGAGCAGGTGATCCAGCGAATACCCCACCAGCGGCGAGAACGGCGACGCCATTCCCTGAGCCGAGATGGTCTGCACGGAGATCCGCGTGTGGCCCGGGGGGGTGGGGCTGGTCGTTTCGAGTGTGCTGCGGTCGCTCATGCTTGCTCTCGCAGAAGGGTGTGAACCGGCTGACCCAAACTCTATGGGCCCCGGCCGCTCCGCGACCGCGAACCCTTAATCTGAACCTTCTCCTGCCCCGGCCCGACGCCGGTGGGCGAAGACCATTCTGAGCAACTGGATCGGACCCGTCGCCCGCGAGCCTGCGCCCACGCGTCGGGCCCCGATCTCGCACGCGAGCTTCCATTGCTCTCGCAGCTTCCGCTGACCTTTCCAGAATGCACAATTGGGGTCATAGATGCTGGTGTTTTCTGCGAAGACACCGTTAAACTCGACGACCGCGAACCCTCGCCCTTGCCGAAGCTCTTCGTCGTCGGCGTAGCGGAGGTCAAAGCGACCGAACTCAATTCCAGCCGATTCGGCGGTGATTTCGTCCAGTGCACGCGCCAGAGCCTCGGTCGCCAGCTCCGGCGCATCGGTGAACATCGTGCCCCGGCAGTGGTTGCCAATCACCCCCAACTGGAGCGATTCTTCGGCGCCGAGGCGGCGATCTGCGTCGGCGCCCAGGCGATCCAGGAACACCGCGGCCTGAAACCGCAGGCGCGGATGTCGCCAGATCAACTCGCGAGCGCTGGAGCGACCGTCACCGATGACGCGTGGGAAGTGCTTGGCGGTGACGCCGAGGATTCGCCCGCGGGTCTCGCCAGGGACGCGCGCGTAGAAGACGCCAACCTCGCGCGGGCCTGGGTGATAGACCTGAGCGATGACGTTGGATGTGAAGCGTTCAAGGTACGCGCGGGCGGCGGGTGGGTTTGGGATGCGTCGCACGCCGGTGCCGCGCTCGCCGATGTCGGGCTTGAGGATGATGGGCCACGTGGTGCGGACGCGGGCCATGAAGGCGTCGAGTGTCGCCAATCGCGCGTCGATCGGGCCGGGCGCGAGCAGTTCGTACTTCAGCACGCGATCGCTCGGCAGAGCCGCGAGGATCTGGGACTTGGATTCGCCCACGGCACCGCCGGCGGGGATCGCCGGATTGACGGCGGTGAAGCCCATCGGGCGGCGTGACTTGATCGCGTACCAGACGATCCAAGGCACGAGCGGCGCGTAGACCCACCACGCGGACCAGAACTCCCAGCGTTGCCAGCGCCCGAGCCACGCAGCGAAGCGGAGTCGTCGCAGCTCCGACGGCGACATCGTCGAGGAGGCGATCATCGAATCGCCTCGTGAGGCGTGAACTGGATGTTGGCGGGCTGCGGCCTGCCGTCCCGAGTCAGGTCGTCGCGCAGCGGCTGACACGTCATCTCCGCCCGGTCCTCGAAGACATCGAGCGTCGTGACGCTCACGGTGCGGGCGTCGGCGCGGGCCATGCAGACTGCCAGCTCGGGGTAATGTGGATCCGTCAGCATGTGAAACGCGTCTTGCGCCGCGAGGTTTGCGTGCAGCGACGTGGCAGTGTTCGGTGACATCGCTGCTGCGAACGCCCGTTCGAACTCGCGCCCGCGCGGGGCTTGGACGAGCTCATCGCCGAGGCCTGAGCTCGTCAGCATCACCGGTCTGCTGAGATCGCTCGTGCGATGGACGCTGATCGAGCGGCCATCGGCGTGAAGGACGACGCATCGCGTGGCAACGGCGATCAGGACACGGAAGGCGGGGAACTCCTGGGGCTCGAGCGATGTGGCGATGTCGAGCGCCTCGTGCAGGTTCGCGGCCGCCAGCAGCATGGGCACGATCACGCCGCGCGAGCGTGTCGGTGTGCCTGTGGCGACGGGAACGCCCGAGCGCGGCGGTGTGCTTGTCGCGTTCAGGAGTGCGACGACGACGGCGCGATCGTTGCAGCCCACCCAGCTCCCGCCGGAGACGGGGTCGATGGGCATGATCGCGCTGCGATGTCCGCACAGAACAACGCGAGGACCGATGCCCGGCGGTCGGGATCGCTGCTCGTCGCGATTCATGACCATTCGCATCACCAGCGCTCCGGGCGATGAGGCCGGAGCGGCCGTGGGCGTGCCGCGCGTCCGCATGATCGTCAGCGTACACACGGGCCGGCGTCCTTCTGGGCGATGGTGGCGTTTGCGAAACCGAAGTTCTCCGGAACGGTCACGCCGCAGGCGACAACCATGCCGCGCAGCGTGGCTTGGTGATGAACGGTGTGGCTGAGTACGAACGCCAGCTCTCTGGCGAGCGTTGATGTCACCGCCTGAAAGGTGCCGGAGCGCGTGGCCATCACTTCGATCGTGAGCGGGTGAGCGGGATCGACTTCGCCGAGCGATTCGAAGGCGGTCGCGAGGCGGGCGAGCTCGATGGCGGCGGCGTTGCGATCGGTCTCGACGGGTGTGCCGCGGGCGCGCCGGTCGTAGGCGACGACGCCGGTGGCGATTCCATCGGCGAGCGCGGCGAGGTGATCAATCGAGTGGCGCACGTGCCCGCCGATGGTCGCGTGCATGAACTGGGCGGACGAGCGCTGGGTGTAGCTCTCGTCGGAGATCGTGTTGATCATCGCGTGGAGCTCGCGCAGCACGACGTTGATGGCGGAGGTGAGCTCAACGACCGGGCTCGGGCGTGGGCAGGGCGTCGGGTGTGTCGGGGCTTGGGCGCCGTTTCGGGCGGAGGGAAACTCACCGGAGCGGAGCGATGACACGGACGTTGGGGCGGAGGTGTTCATGGTTGAATCAGCGAACGAATGAGGCAGTCTGTGGGTCGCCCGGGTGTTCTAGAGCCTCCGCGCGTTGCCAGCGGAGATTGTCAGGATGTGCAGATCACCGAGGATGGTGTGCTCGCCCGTGACTTCGACGGGATCGGCGATCAGGTGCTCGACGAGTTGCGGCAGCGCGCCAGCGCTTGAGCCGCGGATCAAGTACGCGCGGGGGCCGTTGCCGGGCGAGGTGACCACGAGGACGGGGGCGATGCCGCCACGAACGCAAAGTGTGGCGCAGGCCTTGTGGGCTTTGCCGGATCCGGGCTTCATGGCACCGAAGTAGCACTTTGAATCGACGATCTCGCCGCGGAGTTGAACGATCTCCGGCGAGCCGGGGCGCTCGCTGACGCGGCCAATGTCGATGGGCGGTTGGGGCTGCGTGGAGCTCCGTACGGTCTGCTCGGGTTCGAGTTCGAGCATCGTGCGATCATCTCTGGTGAGCAGCCAGCCGGAAAGCTCGATGTGGCGCGGGGCTGTTTCGTTGAAGCGGGATTGCACGCCGCGCTTGCCGACTTCGACCAGGAGCATGGTGCGATCGAGCCCGGTTTGCGGGTCGGTCGTAAGGAGCATCGGATACGGCCCGGGGATCAGAACGCCCGAGAAGGTTCGCGAGCGACCGTCATCCCACGTCGCGCTTCCGGGGTCGGCGCGGTTCATCGACCAGACGCTTGCGACGCAGATCGCCAGGCCAAGCGCAGAGCCAAGGAAAGCCAGCATCGAGCGGCGCAGCACCGGGTGCAGCGGCAGGTAGTTCACATAGAACGGGACGGCGGGCTCGCGCGGGTTGAGGTCAGACATGGTCCGCTCCCCCCGTGATCAACGCGGGCGTGACGGGAGTTCCCGGCGGCAGCGCAGCGGGATTGACGAGGACGCGCCCGGCGACGATGCGAACCTGATGCGTCGGGATCTTCTCAGTGAACGGAGCGGGGGCGCGGCCGTTTTCTGGGCGATATTGCCAGCCGTGCCAAGGGCAGGTGATGCAGCCGTCGACGACGCGTCCCTCGCCGAGCGGTCCGCCCTGGTGCGCGCAGACGTTGGTGACGCAGGAGACGCCGCCAGCGTGTCGGAAGACTGCGAGTCGCTCACCGGCCGGTGTGTCGATGACGCGGGCGCGATCGAGCGGGATGGACGATGCGGGCCCGGCGTCGATCCATCCATCGTCGGACTGTTTGGGACGGCTGAGACGTCGATCTCGCGAGTGTTCGCGAAGTCCGGCTGCGATGTGGAGCGAGGACAACACGACGGCGCCGACGAGCATGAGCAGCGGGGAGATCGGCCCTGCGCGATCCTGCATCGCGCCGAGCGCCACGTGGGCCATGACGAGGGCGTAGGCGATGTAGACGCCGAAGTGCAGCCGCTTCCACGATTTCGCGCTGAGGTTCTTGAGCCAGAAGTCGTGGCTCGTGGCGGCCAGGAGGAACAGGATCACCAGAGCGGCGGCCCCCAGGAGCTCAAAGGGGAACGCTCCGACTTCGCCGAAGTTGGTATTGCTCGTGAGGAACGAACGAAGTGGTGAGACCACACCGAAGCCGTGGTAGTAGCCGAACGCCAGGAGGGCGTGCGCAAGGGAAACCAAGAACGTCAGGACGCCGAGGTGGCGCCGGTTGAAGAGGATCGGGCTCATGCGCGGGGTCAGGCGTGCCAGCGGGCCGATCGCAAGGACGATGTGCAGGAGCGTGACGGCGCAGGCGCCGAGGGCTGAGATGGCGAGGATTTCGTCGCTGGGGGCGTGTGATGCGTCGAGTGACAGACGGGTTGCGATGATGTAGGTGCCGAGGAAGGCCACGACACAGGCGGCGGCGCTGAGGTCGTAGAGGACCTTTGGGCGGCTCCACTGGATGGCGCGATAGCCGAGGCTCATGGGCGGCCTCCGGTGGCGGGAGGGGCGGCGGGCGGCGATGGCGAGCTCGGGGCCGTGGTCGGCGCGGGTTCGCTCAGGCGATTGGCGAGCCGGTCGCGATGTTGCCACGCGATGAGGATGATCGCGGCCACGATCATCGGCGTGACGATCCAGAACACAAGGTGGGCGAGGCGCTGGCGGCGCGTCATCGTGTGCCCCCGGTGTCTTGGGCGGCTGGGCGGACGGTGCCGTGCTCCTGACCGGCGACAGCGTGGGGCGCGGGGCTGGCGCTCGCGCGGGCCACGAGCCGAAGTGTCACCGGCCAGAGCGCCGCGGCGGCTGGGAGGATTGTCAATCGGAACATGAGACCGGCACCGGTCGCGCTGGAGTCAACACGATTCACCACGCGCATGACAAAGGCAACGCCCACTGCGACACCGATCACGGCGTACAGCGAAACGAGCAGCGTGATGACGTTGACGGTGTCGATGGTCACGGTAAACGAGGTGAGCGGTGCTGATCGGGGATGACGCGTCGGAGCGCGTTACGGGGTCGGTGGCGCATTTGGTGAACTCGCATCCGGACGATCGAACGTGTTCCGGGCTTTGAGGATCGCTCGCACGAGGTCGTCGGGCATGGGCGTCGGCGGCGAGTGTGACCGCATGGCCTCAGCCGCGGCGCGGACCGAGGCGCGATAGCTCTCGAGATAGTTCACGCAGGAGCGGCAGATGCTCAGGTGCTTCTCGATCTCGGCGCGATCGTGCGGCGAGAGCTCGCCATCGATGTACGCCATCAGCGTCTCGATCACGTCGCGGCAGGTGATGCCGTCGGGCCCTGATTTGAATGTGCTTGGGTTGAACATCAGTCGGATTCCCGTTCTGCGAGGACGATTGGTTCCAGGAGCGCCCGCAGTGCCTGCCGGGCGCGATGGAGTCGGATCTTGACGGCGTCGGTGGTGATCTCAAGGGCCGCGGCGGTCTCTTCCGTGCTGAGCCCCTCGATGTCTCGCAGCATGATGACCACGCGATGCGATTCAGGAAGCTGCTCGAACTGTGCTCGAACCTGCTCGCTCAGCTTGCCCGGCAGTGTTGGTTCGTCGCGATCAATGCCGGGCCACTTGGGAGTCGGGACGGTCTGGTGCCCGTCTTCGACGTATGTCGGCAGGAAGTCAGAGATCGGGCGCTCGGGGCGTCGCTTCCGCGAGCGGAGCTTCATGAGGCAGACGTTGATCAGGATGCGGTGGATCCATGTCGAGAGCTGCGATCGGCCGTCGAAGGTGTGAAGAGACTTGAAGGCGCTGAGGAACGCGTCTTGCACCGCGTCGCGGGCGTCTTCTTCACGGGAGAGCATTCGGCGCGCGACTGCGAGAAGCGTTGGGCCGACGCCGTGAACGAACCGCTCTTGCGCGCGTGGTGACCCTTGACGAAGTTCGTCCAGGAGCGTTGGATCCGCGGCTGTTGAAAAATCAGACATGCGCCGATGAGTATCCGGGTGACGTTCGATTCGATACCGGGGATTGGATGCCGGGGAGGAACATTTAGTGACGTGGACGGGCCAGCGCAAAGCTGCGCAGGCCCGAGAGCATGGCGAGCAATTGCGAGCGACGGAGCACAAGCACGCCGATTGCGGCGACAGTCACCCCGAGAGCAAGGCCGAAGAGCGTGCCGCCGTCGCTCTCTCCGTTGACGGTGATGACGATGCCCAGGGGGCCAAGGTGGGAGGCGATGGCACCGGCCATGGTGCCCAGCGCCAGGAGCGCGCCGAGCACCGCGGTGCGGGGCGTGAGCAGCAAGAGCACCGTGACCAACTCGGCAACACCGGAGCCGATGCGGCCCCAAGGTTCGGCACCGAGCGTCGTGAAGATGTAGACCGGCTCGGGCGCGGCGGTGAACTTGAAGAAGAGGGTCTGGCCGAGGATGGCCGCGGCGGTGATCTGGAGTACCCAGGCACCGACCTTGGCGGGCATCGAGAGGTTGGTGCATCGGGGGGCGATCGTCGAGATGAATGACGGGCGGGACGCGGGCATGGTTGCGGCGATGGAGTTCATGGGGAGTCTCTTTGAGACGGATGCATGAGAAGCGTGTGGAGACCGGCGGGACAAGGCGAGAGACCGGGCGAACGCGGAGCGATTCGCGCGAGACGGAAACGGTTGGACGTCACTTGACTGAAGGGAGCGACCCGAGCGCCGCCATGATCTCGGCGGGCTCGGCACGCACGCGGTAGTCCTCGTTCACGAAGGCGTAGGCGATCTTGCCGTCGCGGTTGATGACGTATGTCGCGCTGAGCGGGAGCATCGTCCCCTCGGCGTTGTGCTGCTTGATCATCGGGGCCATCGGCGCGATGCTCGGGGTGAGCTCGTACGCGATGCCGAACATCGCGGCGGCTTTGCTGCCGGCATCTGAGAGAACGCTGAACTCCAGCGAGTTCTTCTCGGCAGTTGAGAGCGACTGATCGGGCTTCTCGGGCGAGATCGCCACGAGCTGTGCGCCCATCGCCTTGATCTCCGGGAGAACCTGCTGATACTCGCGAAGCTGGATGTTGCAGTACGGGCACCAACCGCCGCGATAGAACGTGACGACGACCGGGCCTTGAGCGAGCATGGACTTGAGCGACGCGGGCTTGCCAGTGGCATCGGGCAGTTCAAAGCTCGGCGCAGAGTCGCCGACGCCGAGACGCTTGGTCGATGCGAGGCTGGCGCGGACTTCTTCGATGCCGCGTTTCTGAGCGGCGGCTTGCTCGGGCGTGATCTTCGCGGCGTACTTGGCGGAGGCCGCGTCGAGCTTGGCTTTGAGCGTGCCGGTGGCGGCGGGCTGGTTGGTCATCGGCATCGGGGCGTTCTCGCCGCTGATCTTCTTCCACTGCGTGTTGGCCTTGGCTTCTTCCTGAGCGTGGTTCAGCTTGACCCATTTGGAGCGGGTATCGCCGAAGAAGCCGTCGTAGAAGAGGAACAGGCGATTGTCGTGAACGATGAAGCTCTTGGGATCAACCTCGACCTGCTCGCCATCACGCACCGCCCAGGCGCACCAGCCGCCGTAGGCGGGTTCGTATTTGGTGGGGTTGGCCTTGAAAGCGTCGCGGTTCTTTGCGCTGGAGAAGTGGTACTTCACGCCGCCGACGGCGGCCTCGAACTTCTTGTCGCCCTTGACCGGCTTGCCGCCGCCTTCGGGGAAGTAGGCCACCGGGTCGAAGCCGCTGACGCCGAGCTTCTCGTCGGAGTCGAGATTCCACTTGGCGATGTTGCGGGTCGGTGCGCTCGCGGCGGGAGTGTTGGCTGAGGGCGCTGCGCCGTCTTCTGGTGCGCCGAACGAGGGGCGCGTGAGCCCGGCGGCGAGCGTCAGGGCAATCAGACTTGAGAAGACGATCGGGCGGACGCGATTGATCTGAATCAGTTGCATGGTGAGGCTCCACATGTCAGCGGTGCGAGTGAGGCAGCGAACACAGGACGGGACGGGCGGCGTAGGCGATGAGGGGGCTTGGAAGTCCCTCACACGTCACGTCGCCATGTGTTCGATGCCGGGTCACTCTGGGGGTGACATCGCTGGCGAAGAGCCTTCAATGGGCCTTCGTTCCTGCGGCTGGGCCGGATTTTGTCGATGCCACTTATCCGCCCGGCGCGGGATCAGGTTTTCCCGCTGCGAGGCGAGCGGCCCGCACCGCCATCTGGTCGCACTCTTCGTTTTCCGGGTGGCCATCGTGCCCGCGGACCCAGTGCATGGTCACGGTGTGGCCACTGCGGAGGGTGTCGAGCTCTTCCCAGAGCTCGCGGTTTTTCACGGGTTGTTTCGCGGCGGTTTTCCAGCCGCGCTTCTTCCAGCCGGCGACCCACTCGCGCAGACCTTTCAGGACGTATTCGGAGTCGCTGTAGAGCTCGACGACGCTGGGGCGCGTGAGGGCTTTGAGGCCCATGATCGCGCCGGTGAGTTCCATCTGGTTGTTCGTAGTCTGTGGCTGGCCCCCGGCGTCTTTGCGGACTTTGCCGCTGGCGGGGTGCTTCAGGATGTACGCCCAGCCGCCGGGGCCGGGGTTGCCGGAGCAGGCACCGTCGGTGAACAACTGCACGCGTGGGGCGGATGCTGGCATTGCGACTGTGCCGTGCGAGTGCGATCCTTTGGATTCGGCGGGTGGCGCGGGCAGGAGGGAGCCGTCGGCTTCGGCCGTGCTGCCGGGCTTCGGCTTCTTCACGCTCGCGGTCTTCTTTGGCTTGGGCGCGTCGCTCATGGGCGCTCTCCGAATCCGCTGGTCAGCGGCACGTCCGGGGCGCTGGTGCGCTCGGTGAGAACGAGGCCGTCGTAGGCGAGGCGGATCTCATCCGGCAGTGACTGCTCCGCGTCGGCGTGGGCGATGTCGTGGGTCATGTGGATGAAGTACGTCTGGCGCGGGCGGACGCGCTGGGCGACCTCGATCGCCTGGTTGAAGCAGAAGTGGGTGGGGTGTCGGCGGTATCGCAGCGCGTCGATCGCCAGCACGTTCAGGTCGTCGAGGTGTTGCCAGGTCTCGGGCGGGATGGCGCTGACATCGGTGCAATACGCCAGCGGCAGCACTGGCGCGTCCGTGTGGGCGGGCTTGAGCGACTCCGGCGTGAGCGCGTCGGTATCGATCGGCGGGGTGGACGCAGGTGCGCCGGAGACCGTGGGGGGGGTTCGCGCCGGCGTGTTGTCGGGCACAGTCGAGGCGCGGGGCGCGGCGGGAGACCCAGCGTGTTCGTCGTTCGTGCGAGTCGGTTGCTCGGGCGCGTCGTCATTCCACCAGTGGGCCGTGGATGCGGGCGGGAGTGGGTTGGTTGCGATGCCGGCGTGGCGGTGCGACTCAAGGTGGCCCGCTTCTCCAAGGCGGGTGTCCTGTGCTCCCTCGTCGGCCTGCGCTGCCGCCGGCTTCTCCTGTGCCCACTCGATTCTGAAGCCCAGGATCGGCAGCTTGCCGTGCAGAAATCGCAGGGGCGTGATCTTGAGCCCGTACAGCTCCAGCGGCACGCCCGGCTCGATCACGCGCGGGATCACGCTGGCGACGAAGGAGTCGTTCACGTTCCGGGCCGCGTCGAAGATGTGCCCGTACACGCGGCGGAGATGCTCCAGCGTGTGCGGCTCGCCGAAGATGTCGATGGGCGAGTGCTGGACTGCGTTGAAGCGGCGCACTTCGTCGAGCCCGAAGGTGTGATCGACGTGGTTGTGCGTGAAGAGGATCGCGTCGCAGCGTGCGAGCTTGTGGCGGAGAGCCTGCTGGCGCAGGTCGGGCGTCGCGTCGATGAGCACGGTGCGCGGGCGGCCGCGTGGGTCGGTGAATTCCAGCGCAGCGCCGCAGCGGAGGCGGTTATCGCGCGGATCGGTGGAGGTACACACGGCGCAGTCGCAGGCGATCACGGGAACGCCGCTGGATGTGCCGGTGCCAAGAAAGGTGAAGCGCATGAGCGGAAAGGTAGAAGCCAAGGGAGCCCTGAGCGCGAGCTCAGGTTGGCGCGTCGGGCGTGGGGGGAAGTGATGAAGTGGCAAAATGGCAAAGTGGCAGAGCGGCGGAGTGGCGGAGGCGCTCGTGTCGAGCGACTGCCGCACGCTCCGACTCATCTCATCGGTGCGCCGGCTGGCGTCGATTCCACCTCCCCGCACTCGGGGCACACGACGCGGCCCCGGTCGTCAGGTTTCAGGCCGGTAAGGTCGTACAAGCAGCGGCGGCACTCGCCGCGCTCGACTGCTGACGCCGCGATGCCCTTTCGAATCAGCCAGCGTGCGAACAGGACCGATGCGACAAAGCCGACGACGGCGATCGTGATTCCGACCACGATGCTGAACCACAGAAGCCTCCAATGCAGGAGCACTTGTCCCGCCGCGAGGGCCGCGATGACGATGGTCACGACCAGCCAGAGCGCCTGAAAGATGCGGGCCTCGGCCATGATCAAGCGCGTGCGAAGCTGGAGCCTGCGAGCCCTGGCCGCGGCGAGCTGCGCCGGCGAGAGACTTTGGCGCGCTGCGATGCGGAGCTTCGCGCCACATTCCGGGCACGTCACATGGGAGTTCTGGTCTTGCGTGAGGCCCGCGAGCGAATAGCGGCACGTCGGGCACGCGCCCCAGAAGACTTGATGCTGCTCGGTCTGACTTCGGGCCTCGCTCATGGATGACATCCCCGCGTTGCGGCGCACGCAGACCCAACGCATGATCGTCGATGGGCCGGGCGGAGCACGCATGATTCGCGACACCCGCAGATCGTGTGGGGCCTACGGCGTCGCCGGTTTGGCGATCGGCTGGACGGCATTGCCCGGCGTCTGCGGTGCTGGCGTGCCGCTGCCGGGCGTGGAGTGTTGCCCCGGCGGCGTCGCGGGGCTCGCTGCGTTGCCGGCTGCGCCCTGCGCCGGCGGCAGTTCCGCCATGTTGAACGAGTCATACCGAATGAAAACACTCACGTCCTTCGGCGTTGGCTCGCTGGCCTTCCACGCGGAGTTGTAAAGGGCTGCGAGCATGTCCCCCGCGTCCATCAGGCGTCGCCCGAGGAACTGCTTGCCCTCGTCCTCTTTGAACTTGCCGCCCTTCTCAAGCTCGTAGGTCTTCTCCATCAGGGCGTGCGAGCGTTTGATGTGCATGAGCACCTCGCCCCAGGGGTTCAGCCCGTCGGCGACGGCGTGGGTGTACTTCATGCTCGGCTTCAGCGATTCGTAGGTGATCGACTGCTCCGCGATGACGTCACCATCGATGCGAGCGTGAAACGTTTTCTCGGTCGTGTAGCCGCTGGGGTTGTCGCCGACCCAGCCGTTGTAGTGCTTGGTGGTGTGCAGAGGCTGGGCGGCGTCGCCGACGAAGTGCGAGAGCACGCCCATCTGCACCATGATGTTGGCCTTGGCCATCTCAAGCTGCGGGGCCCGCGCCGGGTCGTTGAGCTTTTCCAGCGTGCGATACGTCTTGAAGCTGGAGATCAGCTTCGCGTGGTGCTCGCAGATCGCGTGCGGAAGGAAGCCCGCCCATTCCTTCTGCCCCGTCGCGTCGAGCCGCTCGTTGTATGGCGGGCGATCGCTGGCCTTGAACTGCCCGGTCGCGGCGGGCTTGTCGTCGTCCTTGTGCGTCGCCCGGGCGACGGCCATGTCGCGCACGAAGCGGTACCGCAGGGGGTTGATGGTGTCGATGGTGAGGCCAAACTCTTCGAGATCCTCGATATCGATGAAGTGGTCCATCGCGTTCTCATGAGTCAGGAAGCCGGATTGCACGCCACGCCAGCGATCGGGCTCCGCGGCTTGCCAGCCGATGCTGTGGATCCTTTCGCGGTCGCGAAGAAACGCGGGCATGGTTGCGTCCAAGCCGTCCAGCGCCAGCCATGTGATTGCGCGATGGCCCACCGCGTCCCACGCCATGACTGGCGATGACGCGACGAGCAACGCGCCGATCGCGATCGCTCGCGCGAAGGTCTGACACAGAGCGACCGAGCGTCGGCGTGAGCGGATCATGAGGTCATCCTGTTTCGGTCCCGATCTGGCGCGTGGGAACACACGCGACACACGCGAGCCGAAGAGTTTGCGTTGCGGAGCGTCGAGAACCACTTTCGGGCAGGTCAGGGCAAGCCAGGCCGATACAAGCGTAACCCGCGGCTTCAGTTCACTCGCTCGGGCTTTTGCTCGCGGGCCATGAGGCGGCCGATCGCGTCGATCGGGTCCAGCCCCTCAAAGAGCACGGAGTTCACTGCGCGTGTGATCGGCATGTCTACGCGATACTTCTCCGCCAGATCCACGACACTCTTGGTCGTTGCGACGCCCTCAACGACCGAGCGCTGCTGGGCCAGATAGTCGTCGAGTCGCAAGCCCTTGCCCAGCGCCTCGCCGCACGAGCGGTTGCGGCCCTCGGGGGAGAAGCAGCTCGTGGCCAGGTCGCCGGCACCGGCGATGCCGAAGAAGGTGTCCTGCGATGCGCCCATCGCGGTGCCCAAGCGGGCGATCTCGGCGACGCCCCGCGCTAGCAGCGCGCTCTTGGCGTTGTAGCCAGCCTGAAGCCCGTCGAGGATCCCTGCCGCGATGGCGATGACGTTCTTGACCGCCCCCGCGAGTTCGACGCCGATGACATCGGGCGTGGTGTACACACGCATCCAGCGCGTCGCGAAGAGTCGCTGAACTTCGAGACGGAACGCCTCATCATCGCTGGCGCAGATCATCGTGGCGGGCAGGCAGCGGGCAAGCTCCGCTGCGATGGTCGGGCCGCTGAGCGTGCCGATCTTTCGCGGGCGAGAATCGGGGTCGTCGCGAAGCACCTCGCTGATGATCTGGGTCGGGCGCAGCAGCGTGCCGTTCTCGATGCCCTTGGCCACCGAGAGGACGCTCGCGCCCCGCGGCACATACTTGCCCAGCCGTTCCCACACGCTCCGGCAATACTGCACCGGGACCGCCGAGACGATCAGCTCCGCGCGGGCAAGAGCCTCGCCATCGCGGAGCGACACGCGCACCTCGTCCTGCAGTCGCAGCCCGGGAAGGCGCTCGCTGGAGCGGGCTTGTGCGACGTGCCCGGCCTCCTCGGCGGAGTGGCCCCACATCGTCACGCGCGGGCGCGAGCGCAACGGCTTGTTGAGCCGTTCCTGATCCGTCAGGATCGACGCGCAGACGAGCCCCATCTGCCCGAGACCCAGGATGGAAACCTCCGGCCGGTCGTCGCCGGCAGGCTGGATGCTGTTTGACTTGTGGCTTGGTGGTGTCATTGAGGCAACAAACTCGTTGGGCTCGATCCGCTCGAAGTCTGGCAACAATAGCGAAATCACCGGCCGACATCACGTCAAATCGTGAGCACACCACCGAAATCCTCACGAACCGCGCCGGCCCGGGTTGCGTATGTCCGGTTGTCCCTCGGCGCCTTGCCGGTCTACCGTTTGTCCCGAACGATCGCCGCCGCGTCCGGCAGCGCGTTCCCTCGCCGGGTTCTCTGGCGCATTGATGGAAGGACTCCATGGCTGTGCATTCACACGACGGGCACGCTCATCCCCCCGCCACCGCGCACTCGCACGCGCACGAGCACAAAGTCGAAGACGGCGTGGCCTGCTGCTCGCACCATCAGATGTCAGAGCTTCAGTCCGAGCGCTACCTGACGCTGTACTTCGTGGGCATGAGCCTTCTGCTGGTCACGCGGCTGGCGAGTTGGTTCTTTGTCCCTGAGGCGGTCTCGCCGGATGTGGCGCAGATTCCCGCGGTCATCGCGGCCCTCATGCTCGGGGCACCGCTCTTTTACGCGAGCTTCAAAGAAATCCGCCTTGGTCAGCCCTCCAGCAGCTCGCTGGCGGCCCTGGCGCTGATCGGCCTGCTGGCGCTCAGCAAGTTCGAGGCCGCGGGCTGGGTCGCCTTCATCCTGCTCGTCGCCGATCAGGTTCTCCGTCGCACCGCCTTCAGCGCCCAGCGCGTCATCGAGCAGCTTGTGCAGCTCACGCCCGATATCGCCCGCTTGGTTGATGGCAATGGCGAGCGCGAAGTTCCGCTTGGTCAGATCAAAGTCGGCGACGTCGTGCGTGTTCGTCCGGGCGAGAATCTGCCGATCGACGGCGTCGTCGCCGCGGGCCGCTCGACGCTGGATCAGGCGTCGCTGACCGGTGAAGCAGCGCCGCACGAGGTGCAGGTTGGCGAGCCGGTGTACGCCGGCACGACGAACCTGTCGGGATCGCTGGATGTGCGCGTGACGCAGGTCGGTGGCGATACGACGATCGGCAAGGTGACGCAGCTCATCTCTGCGGCGGAGAAGGCCAAGACCCCGCGTCAACTTTTGATTGAGCAGGTCGCGCGGTTCTACGTGCCGATCGTGCTGTCGCTGGCGTTCCTGACTTGGTTCCTCTCGGACCCGGTCGTCGGCCTGGAGCGCGCCGTGAACGTGCTGTTTGTCGCGTGTCCCTCGGCATTGCTGATCAGCTCGCCGACGGCCCTCGTCGCCGCGTTCGCCTCTGCCGCGCGTCTGGGCATCATGATCAAGGAAGCACG
Organism: Phycisphaerales bacterium; assembly: GCA_022843565.1. Classification (GTDB taxonomy): domain Bacteria; phylum Planctomycetota; class Phycisphaerae; order Phycisphaerales; family UBA1924; genus JACVCS01. Next base: position 819 of record JALHNK010000037.1, on the reverse strand, counting down.
CTTCCTCGAAGCCAGCGCCGATATCGACACCGTCGTCATGGACAAGACCGGCACGATCACCACCGGCCGCTTCGTCGTCTCACGCCTGGCACCGGCCAGCGGCGTTGAGGGTGCCGAGCTGCTGACCGCGGCGGCCAACGGCGAGCAGCAATCCAACCACCCGCTGGCACGCAGCATCCTGGCCACCGCCACCGCGGCTCGCATCCCGCTTGACGCCTCGGCGTCGTTCGAGGAGATTCACGGGCGAGGCGTCAAGGCCTCCACCAATCTTGGCGAAGTCTTCGTCGGCCGCGCCACCTGGCTTCAGGAGCTCTTCCCGAGCATCACGCCCGAGGTCGAGAGCGTCAACCAGCGCATCGAGGGCATGACCGGTGTCCACGTCGTCAAGGACGGGCGCTACCTCGGCTGCGTCGGTCTCGAAGACAAGGTGCGTTCCAACACCAAGGGCGTCATTGATCGCCTCCGCGAACTCGGCGTCAAGAAGATCTCGATCTTCACCGGCGACCGTCTCAGCGTCGCCCAGCGCGTCGGTGTCACGGTCGGGGCTGACAGCATCGAGGCCGAGTGCCTTCCCGCTGAGAAGCACGAGCAGATTCAGGCCCTCGTTAAGCAGGGCCGGCGCGTCCTCATGGTCGGTGACGGCATCAACGACGGACCGTCGCTCGCCGCGGCTGACGTCGGCGTGGCCATGGGCCTGGGCGGCTCAGACATCGCCACCAACTCCGCCGGCGTCGCGCTCATGAACGACGACCTCTCTCGCATCCCCTTCATGGTCGAGCTGGCCCGCATGTCGCGCTCGATCATCAGCCAGAACATCGC
>JALHNK010000036.1 GCA_022843565.1 Phycisphaerales bacterium | reverse complement strand
GCCAGGTGGGCCCAGCGGCGGCGGGCGCGGGCCCGGTGGTGGCGGTGGTGGGCAAGGTGGTGGCGGACCGCGACCCGGCAATAACAACAACAGCAATAGCAACAGCAACAACAACAACAACAGCAGCGGTGGACCGCGCCCGAACGGTGGGCCCGGTGCGAGCGGCGGCCCCAACCCGCGCGGCGGGCCGCCAGCACGCCGAGAAGATGTCAACGAACGCGACCAACGCCGCGTGAGCAAGCTGGTGCCGCCGAGTGAGTTCCGCGAGGGCAACAACGAGCGCGACAGCAACCGCACCGGCGGCGATGCTGGCAACGCGGGCACCCGCGGCAACACCGAACCGCCAAAGCCGCAAGCGGGCAACCCGCCCGAGGCTTGACGTGCCACCGACCTGTCTTCAGGTCGGTGCTCGTGGACACTCATTTCGGCCCACACCCGCACTGAACCTCTCCGCTCCCCTCCGCGCACTCCGCGATCGTTGCTCCCATCAAGGTTCGTGCGCCACCTCGCGATCGTTGCCCAAGTCCGCGTGCTCGCGCCCGCGGCTCTGACTCGCTACGCTTGCCGATGCCGACCTCTGCGACCGAATCAAGGCCTGCGCCGCACAAGGAGACGCCCAAGGACACCGTGATCAGCGTGCTGATCGCGTTCATCATGGCCTTCGTCTTCCGCGCGTTTGTGGTCGAGGCGTACATCATCCCCACCGGCTCGATGGCTCCGACGCTGAACGGTGCACACATGCGGTTTCAGTCGGCCCAGACCGGCTTCAACTGGGCCGTCACGCCCTGGGAGTTTGACGACGCGACGCAGAACGCGCCGACCGCGATCCAGGGCCTGCGCAGCGGCGGTATCACCGTCCACGATCCGATGTCGGGCCAGACGATCTACACGCCCCAGGTGCCCAGGCGCGCCGGCGATCGAATCCTGGTCCTCAAGTACCTCTACGGCGTCCAGAGCCCGGCGCGCTACGACGCCGTGGTGTTCAAGAACCCCACCGACCCGAGCGTGAACTACATCAAGCGGCTGATCGGTCTGCCCGGCGAGCAGGTCGCGCTGATTGATGGCGACGTCTTCACGCGCCAAAGCTCGCCGCTCCCGCCCGGTGATGAGTGGAGCGCGCCGGGCTGGGCCATCCAGCGCAAGCCGCACGACGTGCAGCGCGCGCTCTGGCTGCCGGTCTTTGACACGCTCTACACCCCGGCGGATCTGAGCCTCGGCGGGCCGGGCGGTCCCGGCGGCGCGGGCGCCGGTCCCTTCACCCAGCCCTGGAAGGGCAAGGGCTGGACCAGCGACGCACGCGGCGTCTTCACCAGCGGATCGCCCGGAGTGCCCCTGGAGTATGACACCAGCGAGACCTTCATCAGCGCCCGCGGCATCGGCAGGCTCGCCCGACAGTTGATCGACTACTACCCCTACAACGAACACCCCCGGGCGCTGCGGCACGACGCGAAGGTCAGCGATCTTCGCGTGCGCGTCGGCGTCATCCCCGAAGGTCCGATCGACGACTCCTTCGAGTTCGTCGCGATGGTCCGAGCACGCTCCCACGAGTTCCGCGGCGTAATCCGCGGCTCTTCCGCCCGCGTCGAGTTCCGCCCCATGCCCGAGCCCGGCACCGGCGTCGAGCCCGCCTGGACCGAGCTCGCCAGCGGAACCGTCGCGCTGAAGCCCGGTCGCGTGACCGCGATCGAGCTCTGGCACTTCGATCAGACCGTCGAGCTCTGGGCCGACGGCGCGCTGGTGACGCGAGGCGGCACGGAGGGGCGCTACGACTGGTCGCCGCTGGACCGCGTCAAGTACGCGACCGGCCAGACCCTCGCGGACAATCTCGCCCAGGCCACACCGCCGCAGCACTCGCTGGCCAATCACGCGGCGTATCGGTCCGCCGCGGTGCAACTCTCGTGCTCACGCCGCGTCACACTCACACGCATCGGCCTGGATCGCGATGTCCACTATCAGAGCTGGGCATCACAGGCGCCCAACGGGCTCTCGACCGTCGGCCTGGCCACGCTCCCCGGGCGCGTACCAACGCTGCTGAAGGACCAGTACTTCTGCCTCGGTGACAACAGCCCCGCCTCCAGCGACGGCCGCTACTGGGGCCTGCCCGAAGCATGGGTCTCGTTCCTCATGCGGTCCCACGGCATGAGCCTGGCCCACCAAGAGGGCGTCGTGCCCCACGACCTCATGCTCGGCAAGGCGTTCTTCGTCTACTTCCCGGCACCCGCGGGCTCGGGCTGGGCGTGGTGGATTCCGGACTTCGGACGGCTGCGGTTTATTCGGTGAACGGGAAGTGGCAGAGTGGCAGAGTGGCAAAGTGCCGTTTCGTGGGGCAGGCGTCCCGCCTGCCTCCGCAGACCCCCGGCGACTCTCCGAAGACTCTGGCGGAAACGGCGCAACTAGACCGGTGTAACCGGTGGTTGGCCCGACAGCACTCGTGTGATGTTCCGCAGCGCCAGCTCGGTCATCTGTTCTCGCCAGTAGCGCTCGGCGGAGCCGATGTGCGGCGTAAGCGTGACGTTGTCGAGTGTCAGGAGGTCTGGGTGAACGCGCGGCTCGTGCTCGAAGACGTCGAGGCCGGCGCCGTAGAGGCGGCCGGACTTCAGCGCGCTGGCGAGTGCGGATTCGTCGACGACGGGGCCGCGCGAGGTGTTGATGAGGATGGCGGTGGGCTTCATGAGCGCCAGGCGGCGGGCGTCGATCAGGTGGCGTGTCTCGGGCGTGAGGGGGGTGTGGATGCTGACGACATCGGCGATCGCCAGGCCTTCATCGAGAGCGACCCTTCGAGCGCCGAGCGGCGGCGACTCGAAGTCGGGCTTGGGCGATCGCGAGCAGTACAGCGGGCGGAGGCCGAAGGCGAGGCCGCGCGTCGCGACGGCCTTGCCGATGCGACCGGCACCGACGATGAGCAGGGTCTGGCCGCTGAGATGGGCACCGAGCCAGCCGCGGGGGAAGCCGTTGCCGAGGCGTTCGAAGTCGCCGCTGCGCACGAAGCGATCGGCGCGGTTGATGTGGCGGGTGACGCTGAGCAGCAGACCCAGGGCCATGTTCGCGGTGCCCTCGGTGACGACATCGGGCGTGTTGGCGACGATGACACCCCGCGCACGGCAGGCCTCCAGATCGATGTTGTCCACGCCGACGCCGAAGTTGCAGACGACACGGAGCCCGTCGCCCGCGGCGGCAAGGAGCTCGGCGTCCACGCGATCGTGGAACATGCTCACGATCCCCGCGGCCCCGCGGACGAACGCCAGCAGCTCGGCCCGGGACATCTGCGGCTCGGCGGGGGCCATGCGGATCGGCCACTGGGCCAGAGCCTCGGGCGCGGGCGCGCCGATCGGGACCTGGCGCGTGATAACGATCTGCCGGGCGGTTGGGGGCGAGCTCGGGGCGGGCGTGGCGCTCATGGCCAAGGGTACGGGGACCCCGGCATGCAGTACGCAGCCCGCCGGAGCGGCGGCGTATTCTTGCTCCATGGCGCAGTCACAAGGCGAGATCGAACGTTCGGGCTCGCGCGATGCTCAGCGCGCGCGGGGCGACTCGGAGATCCCGCAGGGCGCGATGCTCGCGCCGACGACGACCGACGAGCAGCAGGCGGCGCGCGGCGTGGTCGTGCGTGTCGTGCGCATGACGTTCGTCACGCTGCTGATGACCGTTACGCTGCTGTTCATCCTGCGGGTTGATACAACCCGGCCCAACTCTTCGGACTCCGGCAGTTTCACGGTCGTGGAGTGGTGGTTCATCCCGCTGACGCTTTCGATCATCTTGTCGGCCTGCGTGATCGGGATCGAGGTGATCGCGCCCAAGCGCATCCGCATCATCTCGGCGTTGCTCTTCGGCGTGCTGGCGGGCTTGCTCGCGACGTTCGCCCTGGGCTTCATCATCGACCTTCTGGCGCGGACGTACGAGATCAAGTCCGACGAGATGATCTTCGCGGCCAAGGTGATCTTCGGCATCTGCTTCTGCTATCTGGGCGTCGCGATCGTGACGCGCACGCAGGACGACTTCCGGATGGTCATCCCGTACGTGGAGTTTGCCAAGCAGATCCGCGGGCCGCGCCCGATGGTGCTTGACTCCAGCGCCCTGATTGACGGGAGGATTCTGGAGCTGGCGGGCACGGGGTTTATCCAAGTGCCCCTGGTGGTGCCGCGGTTCGTGCTGGCGGAGTTGCAGAAGCTGGGAGACTCGTCGGACCGGATGGTGCGTCCGCGGGGCAAGCGGGGCTTTGATACCGTCGCGCGACTCCAGCGCATCCGGGGGGTGGATGTCATCATCGACGACACGCCGATCGAGGGCGTGCTGGTGGATCAGCGGCTCGTCGAGCTCGCCAAACTCCTGCCCGCCACGCTGGTAACGACCGACAATGGCCTGCTCCGCGTCGCGGAGATCCACGGCGTCTCGGTGCTGAACATCAACGAACTCGCGGCGGCGATGAAGCCGACGCTGATTCCCGGCACTCGCGTGAGCGTGCTGATCGTCAAGGCCGGCGAGCAGCCGGGCCAGGGCGTCGGGTTTCTGGACGACGGGACGATGGTCGTGGTCGAGGGTGCGCAGGCTCGGATCGGCGAGGAGCTGCCGGTGGATGTGAGCACGTCGCTGCAGACCTCGGCGGGCCGGCTGATCTTCGCGCGACCGGTGGATGCGCCCGAGGGCGGAGCGGTGGCCGATGCGCAGGCGGGCGTCGGCGCTCCGGCTGGTGGTGATGCCGGCGAGCCCGTGGACGGGAGCGACCGCGTGCCGGGTGATGAGGGCGGCACGGATGCGGATGTGGAGTCCGACGAGGCGGGCGGTGGCGGTGACGCGGGGATCGCGAATCCGCTGCGGGTGCGTCCGCCGCAGGGCGAGCCGGTGAAGCCGTCGCCATTTCCACCGGCGGGCGGGCGCGGGCCGCGGAATCCGAACCGCAATCCGCGCCGTTGATCGGCGTGTGTCGTTCGAGCGTGCCGGTGAGCGGATCTGACCATGCCGAGATACAAGCTTGTGATCGCGTACGACGGGACCGGCTTCTGCGGGTGGCAGCGCCAGGAGCCCGCGGCGGCGTTCGGCCCCGGCGGCGCAGAGCGGCCGTTGGCTGGCGAGGTGACGGAGGCGGGTGAGATCGCGCGAGCGTCGCCGATGTTCACGCCGGCGTACTCGACGCAGACGCCGTTGATGGAGTCGGTGCGTGACGGGCGAGTCGCGCTACGGACGGTGCAGGGGGTGATCGAGCAGGCGGTGCGGGGGGTGTGCCGCGAGCATGTGGAGGTGATGGGCGCCAGCCGCACGGACTCGGGCGTTCACGCGCGCGGGCAGGTCGCGGCGTTTACGTGCTCGCCTCGTGACGTGGCAGCAACCAAAGGCGTCCCGGACTCACCGGCCGATGCTTCGCCCGGCGAGCCGATGGAAGCGCCGGCGATCAAGGGCATCGGCTGGCCGCTGGAGCGAGGCACGAGCAAGCTGGTGATGGCGTTGAACTCGCGACTACCGGCGGACGTGATGGTGCTGAGCGCCGAGGCGGTGGATCCGCTATTTGATCCGATCGGCGATGTGACGAGCAAGGGCTATTCGTACACGTTTCATGTTTCGCGCGAGCGTCCGCTGTGGGATCGGCACCTGGTGCATCACGTCTGGAATGATCGAGAGTTGAACATCGAGGCGATGAACGAGGCGGCGGCGATGCTGGTGGGCGAGCACGACTTCGCGGCCTTCGCAGCCGCGGGGCACGGGCGGCTGTCAACGGTGCGGACGGTGTTCGCGTGCCGCGTGGTTCCGCTGATGGTCGAGGTGAGATCGGGCGCGGAGCGGGCCGATGCGCGCCGGGTGCGGATCGAGATCAGCGGCTCGGGGTTCCTGTGGAACATGGTGCGGATTATCGCCGGTACGCTGATGCTCGTGGGCCTGAACCAGCGCCCGGCGTCGTCGGTTCGCGAGGCGATCACGACGGGCGATCGTCGCAAGGCCGGCCCGACGCTGGGGCCGGAGGGGTTGTGTCTGGAGTGGATTCGGTATGGGGAAAGTGGCAAAGTGGCAGAGTGGCAAAGTGGCGAATTGGCGGAGTGACCCGGTCTGTGTTTGCTCTTGAAGATCCTGCACCTTTCAACTCGACTCATTCTTGGTGGCTCGCAAGAGAACACCGTCCTGTCCTGTGAGGGCCAGGCGCGGCTCGGGCATGAGGTGCATCTGGCGTTCGGGCCGATCTATGGCCCGGAGGGATCGCTGCTGAGCCGGATTGAGGAGTTCAACGCGCGCTGCGGACGGGGTGAGGAACGCACGAGCACCGGCGGGGCGGTGATGCCGATCCGCACGCATGTCATCGATGACTTGGTGCGCGAGGTCTCGCTGACGAAGGATCGGCGGGCGCGAGCGAGCCTGCGGGGTTTCATTGCGGATCTGCGGCCGGACATCGTTCATACGCACAGCAGCAAGGCCGGCGTTCTGGGGCGCGTCGCGGCGTGGGATTGCGTTCGCGCCGGGCAGAAGATCGGCGTGGTCCACACGATTCATGGGCCGCCGTTCATGCCGCTGGAGGGCTCGGTCGTGCAGAGGGCCAAGATCGGGCTGACGAACTGGGTCTACACGCTTGCGGAGCGGCGGGCGGCGAAGTGCTGCCACGTCATCGTGAGCGTCGCCGACGCGATGACGCGGACGTTTCGGGCTCGGGGCATCGGGCGTGATGAGCAGTATGTCACGGTGCGATCGGGCATGGAGACCGAGCCGTACACGACGCCGGGGCCGAATGAGTCGCGGGTTGAGATGCGCGAGTCGCTGGGGCTGAAGGATGACCAGTTTGTCATCGGCACTGTGGCTCGCCTGGCGCAGCACAAGGGCCACGCGGATCTGCTGGCGGCGGTGCGTCGGATGAAGGACAGCGGCGGGGACGTGCGGCGGATCGTGCTGCTGTGGGTCGGTGATGGCTGGTTGCGGGATGAGCTTGTGCGCGACGCGAGCGCGGGGGCCAGGCCGTTCAACGTCATCGAGCTGGATCACTTTCAGAAGCCTCACGAACGGCCGTTGCAGGAGGCGTGGGCAAGGGCGGACGCATCGCGGCCGACGCTGCTCTTGCGGGGCTTGGTGCCGCCGCAGCGGGTGCCGGGGCTGATGCGGGCGATGGACGTGCTGGCGCACACGTCGTCGAGGGAGGGCCTGCCGCGGACGGTGCCGCAGGCGCTCTTGGCGGGGGTGTGCCCGGTGGCGTACGACTGCGACGGGACGGGCGAGGCGTGCGTGGACGGCGTGACGGGGCGGCTCATCCCGACGGGCGATGTCAGCTCGCTGGCGCGAGCGATTGTCGAGCTGCGAGCGGACCCGGCGCAGCGCGAGCGACTGGCGAGCGCGGGACGCGAGAGCTGTCTTCGCAGGTTCAGCGCCGAAACGATGATCGAGGAGCTCGAACGCGTCTATGCCCGAGCCATGCAACAAGACCCCAGCGCCTCGCGCCGGGGTCTTTGACGATGTCATGGTGACTTTGCAGGATTGCCGATTGCCGAATCCCGATTGCCGTCGCTCTCAGCGGGCGAGCTGGCGGGCCTTGAACTGGGCCTCGGGGAAGAGCGTGCCGGGGCTCTTGACGCTCGAGATATCCGACGAGAGCAGGACGCGATCGGCGGGGATCGCGAGCTTGACGCGCAGGGCCTCGACGAGCTGGTTCAGGCGGGCGAGCTGGGCCTTGGTAAAGCGCTGGCGGTTGCCATCGCCGACGAGGCAGATGCTCAGGGCGTTCTGGTTGTAGTAGTCGCCCTTGGGGCCGACGGCGTGAGCGCCGGGGAGTTGATCGATCCAGCGGAAGCCCAGGTGCAGCTCGCCATCGGACATCTCTGAGCCGCGGCCGTTGCCGATGACGAAGTGATGGCCGAGGCCCTTGAGGCCCTGAGCGCGGTGGGTGGTTTCGAGCGAGATTGGGCCGCCGGCGAGCTGGCCGGAGTGATGGATGACGATCGAGTTCCAGCGGCCGGGCTTGAGCGTGGAGGCGGCGTCGAAGATCGAGTCGATCGAGGACGTGGTGCCCGCGGCGACCAGGGGCGTGAGCGAGATGCCACCGGCGCGGGGCGCGGGGCTGCGGTCCATCATCACCAGCAGGCCGCCGACGCACGTCATCGACGCGACCAGCGACAGCCACACGATCTTGGCGCGATGGCCTGACGATGGAGCGGCGGTTGACTTGGATGAGCGGAGCTTTGGCATTCGTCTTTCCCCGGTGATAACGTTCGACGGATTTCGGGTTTGCGACCAGGGATTCTTCGCAAATACTCGATGTTTTTGAGAGTTCGGTCAAAGGACCATCGGAATGTTATCCGTCTGGACGCGGACCTTCCGAACGGGATGCAATCGTCGCGGGTGAGCGCGCGAGGCGCACCACTAGGGCTTGTGGGCGGCGGCGCGAGCGGTTGGTTGCGGGGGAGTTAGTCGTTGCGAGGGGCGAGGCGGCCGCGGAGATTCGGCAGCTTGCGGCCGAAGGGGTCTTCGAGCGTTTGCGGCGCTGATTGACTCCGGAGCGCGTCGTAGCGGTCGAAGGGGGAGCGTTCGTCGTCGGGTGCCAGCAGCGGCCGGCCGCAGCCGGAGGCCAGAATGGATGCGCCGATGATCGAGAGCAGGCCGGCGAGCGCCAGCGCGCGAGCGGGCGCTGGGCGCGATGCGGGCCGAGGTCCGGAAACTGTGCGAGGATCGCTCATGTGGTGCCAGTGTACCCAGAGCGAGGCGGGGGCGGGGACAGGGCCGCGGCGGCATCGGCGTTCAGTGGTGGGTGCAGGCGCCCGTCGGGCGTCAGCGAGATCAGGCCGGCACGTTGCAGGTGATCCAGCCCGAGGTAGATCACGGCGCAGACCGCGGTGGCCAGGTTGAGCGAGCGTTCGCCAGCGATCATGGGGAGCATGACCTGCTGGTGAGGGTGCGCGGCGAGGAGGGCGGGGGGCAGGCCGCGGGTCTCTCTGCCGAAGACCAGGGAGTCACCGGGCATGAGCAGTGGGGAGGTGAGGCCGGTGAGCGGGCGCGAGGCGTGGGTCGAGAAGAACCAGAGGCGGGCGGGTCGCTCCGTGGTGAGGTAGGTTTCCCACGACGGGTGCTCGCGCGGTTTGAGCCTCGGCCAGTAGTCGAGCCCTGCGCGACGGCAGGCTTTCTCTGAAGTATCAAAGCCGAGCGGGTGGATCAGGTGCAGCGAGCAGCCGGTGGCGACGCAGGTGCGCCCGATGTTGCCGGTGTTGTTGGGGATCTCAGGTTCGTGGAGGACGATGTTGAACATGAGCGGCGGGGCGATCGGTCAGGAGTGTGATCTCTGCGAAAGATCGACCGATCGCGTACACGTTTGGCGAGAGCCTTGTATCATGGTCCGCGTGAATATGGACCCGGTCAAGTCGATGCTGGAACTTGGGAACACCTGCGTACGCGTGGTGACGTACGAGGAGGGAGAGGCGTTGACCTCGGCGGTGGGGGTGATGCAGTCGCTGGGGCTGACGCCTTGGGTGTGGTCGTCGGTGCAGGGGGTGCGGGCGGTGGGGGGGACATCGGGCGAGGCGGTGAAGATGACGGAGAACCCCGCGGCGGCGCTGGCGTGGGCGATCGGGCGCGCGCGAGAGCCGATCGGGCTGATCACGCTGGACCTGGCCGATCGGCTGGAGGACGCGCCGACGCTGCGGGCGCTGCGCGAGGTGATCGAGAACTTCCGGATTGAGGCGCGGGCGCTGGCTAGCCAGCATGTTCCTGGTGCGCAGCGGCGGATTGGGCCGCGGCTGATCATGATTGATCACACGGACTCGATCCCGCCGGCGATCGGGGCGGTGAGCGTGCGGTTCACGCCGCCGATGCCGGACGATGAGGCGATCACTGCGACGATCAAGGCGACGGCGCGGCGGCTGCACTCGCAGGGTGTGCTGAAGCGGGCGCTGATGGACGGATCGGTGCAGCGCCGCGCGGTCGAGGTGCTGCGCGGGTTGACGCTGCGGCAGGCGGAGCAGTTGATCGGCGAGGCGTGCGCCGATGGCGAGCTCTTGAACGCGGACTTGGAGTCGATCTCCCACGGCAAGCGGCGACTGATGGAAGACAGCGGCGTGCTGGAATACGTCGATGCCCCGGCGTCGCTGGATGAGATCGGCGGGCTGGAGCGGCTGAAGCAGTGGCTGCGGGTGCGCGAGACGAGCTTTGATCCGAAGGTGCGCGAGACGACGGGGCTGGTGCCGCCGCGGGGCGTGCTGCTGCTGGGTGTGCAGGGCGCGGGCAAGAGCCTGGCGAGCAAGGCGATCGCGACGGCGTGGAAGCGGCCGCTCATGCGGCTGGACCCGTCGTCGCTGTTTGATCGGTACATCGGCGAGTCGGAGCGGCGGCTGAGGGACGCGCTGGCGCAGGCGGAGGCGATGGCGCCGATCGTGCTGTGGATCGACGAGATCGAGAAGGGCTTCGCATCCGCGGCCAGCGCGAGCGTTGACGGCGGGCTGTCGCGCCGGATGTTCGGCACGCTGCTGACGTGGATGCAGGAGCATCGAGCGCCGGTGTTCATGGTCGCGACGGCCAACGACATCGCGGCCCTGCCGCCGGAGCTGCTGCGCAAGGGGCGCTTCGACGAGATCTTCTTTGTTGATCTGCCGACGCCGGCGATCCGGCGCACGATCCTGGGGATTCATCTGCGGAAGCGGCGGCAAGATCCGGCGGCGGTCGATCTGGATGCGCTGGCGGAGGCGAGCGAGGGGTTCAGCGGGTCAGAGATCGAGCAGGCGATCTTGAGCGGTCTGCACGAGGCGGTGGCTGGCGGGGGTGGTAGTGCGGCGCGGCTCACGACCGAGGGGCTGCTGAAGGAGATCCGGCAGACCAAGCCGCTGTCGGTGACGATGCGGGAGAAGATGAGCGATCTGCGGAAGTGGGCGGCTGAGCGGTGTGTGATGGCGGATTGAGGGGGTTGTCTTTCCGGCGCGCTGGCTTCGTCCGGTTGTCCTGATCGCGGAGAGCCGTGGGGCAGGCGTCTCGCCTGCCTGTCGTGGACAACGCAGAATGGAAGGTCATGACAGCCGGTCGTCTGCGTGAGGCAGGCGAGACGCCTGCCCCACGGCGTGTGGTGTCAGTGTTTGAGTTCGTCGAGGAGGTTGATGCCGCGGGCGATTGCGAGCTCGAGGTCGGGGAGGGCGTTGTCGGGCGTGAGGATGCCGGGGCCGAGGATCATCGAGAGCTGGGCGTAGCGATCGCTATCGAGGCCGGCGAGGATGAGCCCGCGGCCGGAGGCCTCAAAGAGCGCCATGAGCGCGCGAAGCTGCGGAGCGCTCTCGGCGTCGAGTTGAGCGACGCGCTGCATGTCCAGGATCACCACGCGGATGACCGGCGGCAGGCGGTCGGCCCAGGAGAGCATGTCGGGCAGGCCGTGGATGGGGCCGGGGCGGCGGGAGTCGTGGGCGAGTGCGAAGACGGCGATCTCGGGCGGCAGTTCGAGCCCGCTCTCGGCGAGGAGGGCCGAGGGCTCGATCTCGGCGATGGGCGCGTGGACATCCTGGTAGATGATCCAGAGGAGGAAGGCCACGAGTGGGATCATCGCCAGGCGAGGCTGGAACTCGAACGCGAGCGTGCCGAGGCCGGCGCCGAGGGCGAAGGAGCCGACGATGGAGCCCAGCAGGACGATGCGTGCGCCGGGGCTCTTGTGAAGGGCGCTGGCGAGGTCGGCGAAGCGACGGTGTTGCAGGTCGGAGCGTCGATCGGCGAGCCAGAAGAAGAACTGCACAAGTTCAGCGCCGAGATCGGTGAGCACGCCGGTGACGTGCGTGGTGCGGACGACGCCGCTGGAGATGCGGGTGATGGTGGCGTTCTGCAGGCCCATGGCGCACGCGGCGAGGCCGAGCATGAGCGAGAGGAAGAGGCCGGGCTCGGTGGTGGGGCCGCGGAGTTCGAGGCCCAGCGCGACGATCGCGAGCATGACGGCTTGGAGGGCCATGGGCAGGACGTAGACCGACTCCCAGCCGCGACGGCGGGCGGTCTCGGTCGAGGCTGCGCTGATCATCGCGCCGAACGTGAACGCGACCAGGAGCAAGAGGGCCGCGAAGGCCGGGCTCCACTTGCCCTGGGCGAGATATTCGCCGAACAGGCTGGTGGTGCCGGTGGCGTGGCTGGTGACGCTGCCGAAGGCGAGGATGGTCAGGACGTTGGTGTAGCCGGCGACCCAGGCGAGCGTGATCGCGAGGCGTGCCTGCTGCGTGAAGGAATGGGCTTGGGCGACGAACATGGGGAGGGACGGCAATCGGGAATCGGCAATCGGCAATCGTGCCAGACACAAACGGACGCAGGCGCGTTGCGGGGCCACACCGGTGGCCGCGAGCCTGCCTTGTTGTATTCACACGATTGCCGGCTGCCGATTGCCGATTGCCGATTTGTGATTGCGGTTGCCGTCGAAAAGCCGTCAGCGCGAGTTGGCGATGAAGAGCGCGATCACACCGAGCACGATGAGCCCTGCGATGACTGCGAGCGTGATTTTGATCCAGGAGTATGGGCGATCGCCGACGACTTGGCCGGAGCGGGCGTTGACGATGAAGCGGTAGCTCTTGCCGCGATAGCGGTAGGCGGCGATCCAGATGGGCAGGAGGACGTGCTTGAAGGTGATGGCCGAGTAGCGTGGGTGCATGGAGGTGATCTGCTGATGATCGCCACCGATGTCGGCTGTGATCGTGCGTTTGATCCATTCGACCATGATCGTGATCGCGCGCGAGAATCCTTCGGGCAGGTCGACGGTGTAGCTCTCGGCGCGGAAGCCCGAGAGGAATCGATCGTCGTAGGGCGTGAGGTTTTGCAGATCCCACTCGTTGAGCTTCGCGAGCATCTCGCCCGGGACTGACGCGCTGGCGGGCACGAGGACGTCATCGAAATGATTGAAGACTTGGCCGCTGACGCTGGTCCAGCGTGTGCGGCGGACTTGGCGTGTGCGCATTTGAGAGCGGCCGTTGACGGTGACGGAGTAGGTCTCGGTGGTCCAGTAGTCGTCGCCGCGCTGGCCGGTGTAGGGGGTGTTGGCGTCGGCGTCGTATGTCCAGTAGGGGAGGTAGCAGCCGGCGAGGCGTCCATCGACCGCGGCAGCGCGTTTGAGGTCGCTGGGGGCGAACCAGCGAGCGCTGAGCCAGGTCTGGAACATGTCGCGGGCCTGCTTGTCGGTGATGTGAAAGGGCAGGAGCGAGCGCGGGCGGATGAGCTTGCGCGTGTGGCCGGTGGCGACGATGGGGGTGCCGCAGAAGTCACAGTTCTGGCTGGTGACGTTGGGCTTCATCGGCAGGTCGGCGCCGCAGGCGTCGCAGTGGACGACGATGCGGTCTTCGGTTTCCTGCGAGCCCTGCATCTCTTGCAGGTGGGCCTTGAAATCGAGCTCTTCGATCACCTCGGTCTTGGCATCAAACTCGTTGACTGCGCCGCAGAACCGGCACGTCAGCGCGTGGGCGCCGGGCTTGAAGACGAGCTTGGCGCCGCAGGATTTGCAGGGGAAGGTGTTGTGCAATGGCGCGCCAGTGGCCGGCGCGCGGACAGCGGGCGATTGAGCATCGCCCGACGCTTGGGGGTTCGACGTGTTCGGAGTGTCCTGCGTGTCCACTTGAAGTCAGATCAAGCGCTCATCGCGACGCGGTGGTATGGGCGTGAACTTGCGGTGTGGCGGTGTGGCCATGGTGCGGCCGTGATGAAGTGGCAGAGTGGCAGAGAGTGGCAGAATGGCAAAGTCGCAGAACTCCGTCACGTCTGCGTTAGCGCGGCATTGGCGGCGGGCCAGAGAGGATGCTCGCAAAGTCCGGCACCTCGCCGGCGGCGAGCCAGCCGGCCATGCCTTGCTTCCAGACCAGGGTCTGCGCCGAGAGTTGACCGGAGCGGGCCATGCCCGCGAGGGTCGCGATGTCGAACGGCCCGGCCTGCTGCCCGTTGATGCCGACCCAGTAGCTCGCCGCTTGGGGCATCGGGGGAGGCGCCGCGCCACCGCCGGGTGCGCCGGTGGGGTTCAGCGGGTTGAAGTTGCCATCGCCCCGCGGCTGCGTCTGCCCGCCGATGTTCTGGGCCATGACCATGCCGAGGCCCATGCCCATCCCCTGGCCGGCCATGCCCGGGTTCTTCGCGGCTTGCTCCATCGCGTTGGCCGCCTGGAACTGGCTGAAGGCGTTGAGGTTGCCGATGATGCCCATGCTCGACCGCTTGTCCAGGGCCGCCTCGACTTCCGGTGGCAGGCTGATGTTCTCGATGAGGAGCTTCGTGAGCTCCAGGCCGTAGCCGGTGAACTCCGGGCGGATGGTGCCGCCGATGAGGTCGCCCAGCTCGCTCTGGTTGCCCGCCAGGTCGAGCATGGGGATCTTGCTCTCGCCGAGCGTGTCGCTGAAGCGGCTGACGATGATGTTGCGGAGCTGCTCGTTGATGCCGTCGATGGTGAAGCGCCCGTTGGTGCCGGCGATCTGCTTGACGAACTCGGCGGGATCGCTGACACGAATCGCGTAGGTGCCGAACGCGCGCAGGCGGATGGGCCCGAACTCCGGGTCGCGGCGCATGATGGGGTTCATCGTGCCCCACTTCAGGTCGGTGAACTGCTTGGTGCTGACGAAGTAGACCTCAGCCTTGAAGGGCGATTCGAAGCCGTACTTCCAGCCCTTGAGCGTCGAGAGGATCGGCAGGTTCGCGGTCGCCAGCGTGTGCGTGCCGGGGCCGAACACATCGGCGACCTGGCCCTCGTTCACAAACACCGCGGCCTGGCTGGGGCGGACCACGAGCTTCGCGCCGTTCTTGATCTCGTTGTTGTGGCGCTCGAAGCGATGGACGATCGTGTCGCCGCTCTCATCGAGAAACTGGACGATGTCGATGAGTTCGCCGGTGAGTTTCTTCCAGATGTCCATGTGGAGGCTCCAGTGTGCCGCGAGTGGGGAAGCTGCGGGCACCGGAGTTTATCACATGTGCGCAGTGGGGCGGGCGGCTGGCCTGCCTGTCCTGTGCGTCCGGCAGCGCGGCGGGAAGGCAGGCGGGACGCCTGCCCCACCACTGCACTGGCAGGCGGGACTCCTGCCCCACGGGGATTAGCCGCGTCCGGGTGAGGTGCGACGGCGGACGCGCTTGGGTCCGCCGCGTTCTTTGGGTTTGCGGGTTGGGTCGGCGCGTGCGCCCTTGCGGCGGGGCTGCGGCTGCTTCTTGGCGCGGCGAGAGAGCGATGGGCCTGTCGGCTTGCCCGCTGGCATCGCGAGTGGCTTGTCGCCGGCACTGGTCCGGTCATCCTCTGCACCCTCGACGTCTCCGGCGTCGATGTCGATGTCATCCACCGCGCCGTCTTCGAACATCGCCTCGATCTCCTCCGCCGTGAAGCGATCGGGCGTGAGCGACGGCGCATCGTCGGTGTTGAACATCCGAATCTCGCCGGACTCGACCTCTTGCTTGAGGCGGTCTTCGACGTTCTTCTCCAGGTCTTCGTCCTTCTTGCGGCCGCGGATGAGCAGCTTGATCGGCACTTCGGGGAAGGGGAGCTCTTCGCGGAAGCGGTTGAGCAGGAAGCGCTGGTAGTTGGCGGTGAAGAGTTCAGGGCGGTTGACGACGCAGACGATGGTGGGCGGCGACGTGCTGACCTGGGCCGCGTAGAGCACCTTGGCGAACGTGCCGAGCTTGTTGGCCGGGCCCTGGCGCGTGAGGATCTTGCGGACGAGGCGGTTGAGCTTGCCGGTCGTCGTGCGATCGCGCGACTGCTCCATGAGCTCGAAGCTCAGGTTGATCGTGTCCTTGACGTTCAGCCCGCTCTCGGCGGAGATGAAGGAGATGGGGGCGTACCAGAGGCCGCGGAGTTCGGAGCGGATGTATTCCTCGTACGCCTCGGGGGTGACCTTGGCGCCGCGTTTCGCTTTGCGGCCGCGACCGCCGGACATCACGCGTCCTTGGGCAAGGTCCCACTTGTTCACGACGATGACGCAGGGCTTGAAGCTCTGGGCGATCGCGTGGGCAACGTGTTCATCGACCTGGCTGATCGGGTCCGTCGCGTCGATCAACAGCATCGCGACATCGCAGCGTTCGATGGCCAGCTGCATGCGGTCCAGCGCGTACCACTCGACGCGGTCCTGGAAGCTCTTCTTCTTGCGAAGGCCCGCGGTGTCGATCGCGACGAAGGAGCGGCCCTCGATCTCGAAGCGCACGTCGATGGCGTCGCGCGTGGTGCCGGCGATCTCGCTGACGATGACGCGTTCTTCGCCGGCGAGCTTGTTGACCAGCGTGCTCTTGCCGGCGTTGCGCTTGCCGACGATCGCGAGCATCATCTCGGGCGGGGCGGTTTGCTCGACTTCGGAGCTGCGCTTGCGGCCGCGGGTGCGGGTGCGGGCGCTGGACTTGGTGCGCTCGTGCAGCAGCAGCGAGACGCGCTCGTAGAGCGTCTCGACGAACTCGCGACGGCGATAGTTGTTCTTGGCGCTGACCAGCAGCGGCTCGCCGAAGCCCAGGCCGCTGGCCTCCAGCGCGTGCATCTCCCAGCGCGGGCCGTCGACCTTATTGGCGACCATGGTGACCTTGGCCGGTGCGCCGTGGCTCTCCTGGCCCATGCCGCCCTCGCGGAGGAGCTTGGCGACGACTTCGTCCTGAGCGGTGACGCCGGCCTGTGCATCGATCACGAAGAGGATGACGTCCGCCGATTCGATCGCGCGGGCGATCTGCTTCTCGATGTCGTCGGTGAGGGCCGAGAGGTCTTTGCCGGCGTTGTCGATCTGGCGTCCCTCGGCGGTGTACACGCCGTAGCCGCCGGTATCGATGAACTCGGCCTTGAGGCGTGGGGCGCTGGGGTCCTCGCCTTCGAGATCAACGATGGCCATCACGCGATCGCGCGTGACGCCGGGCGTCGGGTCCACGATCGAGACGCGGCGCGACGCGATCATGTTCATGAGCGAAGACTTGCCGACGTTCGGTCGGCCCACGATGGCGAGGCGAGGGAGCATAAGAGGACAGCATAGGGGGCATCGCACGCCCACCGGCTTGCAACCTCATCCTTGTGATTCTCTCAGCGCGGCATCGGCGACGGGGCGGGGACGCCCGGCATGTTTGGCGGGGGCTGTGTCGGAGTGCCACGCTTGACGTTGCCGCGGGCCTGGACGAAGAGCTCGCGGAGGCTCTCGCGGCCCTTGAAATCGATGTTGCGCTGGTTCGCGATGCGGTAGAGCATCAGGTCTTCGCGGCGCTGGTCGATGAGCACCAGCACGTCCTCGGTGCCTATGTCGGTGGCCAGGAGGGAAACCTCGCTCGGGCCGCCCTGATTGACGCTCTGGGCGATCGCGGCGGATTCCAGCACGCGAGCCGAAACATCTCGCCCGGCAATCTGCGACAGGACGAGGCCAGAAAGGACGGCGGCCGAGGCGATGAGCGCGAGCGTGCCGGTGGTGTGTGTGGATGGTGCGGTGTTCATCTCAGCGCGCCTTTCCGGGTGTGCCCGCGTCGTTGATCATGTCGCGGAAGCCGACGACTTCGAGTCGCTGCGAGGCGCGATCCCAGCGCAGGGCCATGAGCTCTTCGTTGACGCTGTCCAGGACGTAGACGATGCCGATGGGGTTGCCGAGCTGCTTGGCCGGGAGCATGACGTATTGGCCACGCGGGCGGCCCTGGGCCGCGGGCGAGAGCGGCTGCGCCGGAACGATCGTCACGAGCGCGAGCGTGAGCAGCAGAGCGGCGTTGACACCGATCAACCAACGGTGAGTGCGGGACATGGGGGCTCCGGGCCAGTGGCCAGCTATCAGTTGTCAGTTGTCAGCAGAGCGTGATCGGCAATCGGGAGTCGGCAATCGGCAATCGGCAATCGTGGGGCTGAAGATCCGAACGAGCTCGCTCTTGGCGGCGGCCCGGTTCGTTTCGCGTTCATGCTCATGCTCATGTTCGCGTTTCGGTCTCAGTCTTGGTGGCCGCGCTTGCTGGGGATGCAGTTGCCGCCGACGACGACGCCGATGATGACGATCATCATGAGGATGGTGAGGATGCCGACGCCCTGGTCTTTGGCCTGGAAGCGCATTTCGGGCGCTTCGAGACGGACGCGGGGCGTTTCGGGCGTGGGGGTCTGAGCGCTGGCGGTGTTCGCGGCGCAGAGGACGGCGCAACCCAGACCGATCAACGATGACTTCAGACGGCGAGTGTTCATTGCGGGCTCCTTCGAAGCCGCGTGCGGCGACGCGGACTGATCTTACACCTTTGCAGCCGCTCGCGGCGGGCCGGAAAGCCAGCTCTCGACAAAGGGCTGGCTCAGCCGCTCAAAGTCCGCACGCGCCAGGTCGACCGTCTTCCACTTGGGGCTGCGCTGGCGCATCGCGCCGGCGTAGCTCTCAAGCCGGATCGCACGGAGGGCGTACCAGCGACCCTGATACTCCATGACCTCTTGGAAGAGCCCGTCCGGCGGCTGTTCGTCACACCAGTAGACGAAGACGAACGCGGACTCGAATCCTGCGCCAAAGAGTCGCTGCCAGATCTCCAGTGATTGCACGTCGTCCTGGGTCACCCAGGTTTCGAGGCGGCCGGCGGCCGGGGCTCGGGTGGACTTGGCTCGGGTCGCGCGGGGTGCCGGGCCGCCGGTCAGGCGGGCGAGCATCGACATCGCGTCGTGCTCGGGCGAGGGCACGCTCGGGGATCGCTTGAGGACTTTGCGGCCCTTGACATCGATGAGGAAGTTGCCGCTCTGGCCGTAGAGGACGAAGTCGAAGGACTTGAGGGCCTCGTCGGTGCCGGGCTCGTTGCCCTTGATGCGGAACGTGGCGTCTGAGGACAGCAGGGCCTTGCGGGCCTCATCGACGGCGACGTACGGGATGCGTCGCTGACGCAGGAACGTCTCGAACGCGCGTTCGTAATGATGCCTGCGCTGGGCCACTCATTTCTGCCCGTCGTTGGGGAGCTCACCTCGGATGAGCTGATCGAGGAAGGACTTTTCGGCCTTGCGATACTCCTCGAACGCGTCCTTGATGCGGGACTGGATGGCGTTGAGGGTCTCGGCGTCGACGGAGCGGTTGAGAGAGCCCGCCGCGGCGAGGCTCTGCTCGAGCGAGGCGCTGGCACCGCGGAGGTTGCTGACCGCGGTGGCGTAGGTGCGTGCGGAGTCGAAGAGGAGCTCCTCTTGCAGCTCGCGTTTGCCGGGCTGGTAGAGCAAACGCCACGGGTTGCGGCGAACCTCGACCAGCGCGAGCTTGAGCTGGTCGCTGGCGAGTCGGGCGTTGGCCATTGAGAGGCGCAGCTCGGGGGTGAGCTCGTCGGTGAGGGCGGAGGCTTTGGCACCGACGCGGGCGAACTCTTCCAGGGCGGTGTTGCCGGTGGTCAGGGCGGTCTGGACCTTGTTGTAGAGCTCGGTGTTGGCCTTCTGGGCCAGCTCGTCAACGTTGCGTGCGATGGAGTCCACCCGCTTGATCAGGCCGCCGGTGGCGCTGCGGACCTGCTTGGCGACGTCGCGGGCGTCTTGAACGCCGAGCAGGGCCTCGCTGGTGGCGCCGCGGATATCGGCCAGGGCCGCCTCGACGACGGGGATCCACTTGCCCACGCCATTGCGGAACTCGCCGGTGATCGCGCGCAGGTCCGTGAGGGTCTGGTTGATCGTCGGGAGCATGGTGTCCAGCTCGCCCTCGGCCCGGCGCGTGAGCTTGGCGAGGCGGTCGGAGATCTCGGCGCCGCGCTTGAGGATGAGGCGGAGCTCGTCGGATTGCTCCTCGCCGTAGCCGGCTTGGGCGAGGAAGGCGGGTGGGGCGAGCTTGCCATCGACGAGTGAGCCGGGGCGGATGACGCCGTCGTCGCCGTCTTTGAGCGCAAGCAACGCGGGATCGCCGGTGGAGGGGATATTGATCTGGCTCTGGCTGCCCAGCAGCGGAAGCTGGAGATAGACGCGCGCGTTGCGGTAGAGCGTCACGTCCTTATCGATGCCGATGACCACGTCCACCGCGGCGATCACCGACGAGCCCGGCGGGCGATAGAACTTGAGGTCAGAGACCTTGCCGGCCTTGCGCCCGCCGACCTTCACCATTGAGCCCGGCTCAAGGCCCTCGGCACCGTCAGAGAGGTTGAACCGCACGGTGTAGGTCGCACGCTGCGTCATGCCCTCGCGCATTCCCGCGAGCACCAGCGTGACCGCGATGCCGATGACCAGGAACGCCAGCATGAATGTGCCGGCGAGCAGGTTGTTCCACGATGCACGATTGGCCATGGCTCTTCTCAGTGACAACAGACCTGGCGGTGCACGCACTCCGCCGTGCGCCATCCTACCGGCTTGGCGGGACGTTCGCAGGGGGGGGGAAGGGCCGAGGGGTGAGGGCCGAGGGCCGAGGGGGGAGGGGCAAACATGAACGCGAACATGAACATGAAAAGAACGAAAAAGGCCCCGGGCGTGCCCGGGGCCTGCTTTGCCTTCTGTCTGCTGAAAACTGAAAACTGAAAACTGAAGACTGACAACTGACAAGCTGCGGCAATCGGCAATCGGGCGAAGCACTTTGCCACTTTGCCTCTTCCGAATTACTCCGGCGGCTTGCGGCGGCCGAGGAAGAAGCGGCGGGTGGTTTCGATGGAGGGCATGGGCGTGAGCTGCGTGCGGGCTTGGCCGAGGAGGTCGTCGGCGTAGTTGTTGACGGTTTTGCGGGTGGTGATCGGGCCTTCGGCGTCGCCGCGGAGGAACTGGCGGATGAGGCGCTCGTCCTCGGGGCGGCCCTCGGCCTCTTCGACGGTGAGTTTGCGCAGGTCGTCAAACCACTGGCGCGCGGCGATCTTCAGCACGCGGCCCTTGTCGAGCATCACCATGCGGTCAGCGATCGTGAACGCCGAGTCCATCTCGTGGGTGACCACGACGCTGGTGACGCCCAGGCCCTTGCTGAGACGCATGATGAGGCGGTCGATCTCGGCGCTGGTGACTGGGTCCAGGCCCGCTGAGGGCTCGTCGTAGAAGAGGATCTGCGGGTCCAGCGCCATAGCTCGCGCGAGGCCGGCGCGTTTCTTCATGCCGCCGGAGATCTGGGCCGGGAACTTGTCGGCGTGCTCGCGCAGGCCGACGAGCTCGAGCTTGATCTTGACCTGGATATCGATGATGTCCTGGCCGAGTTCGGTGTGCTCTTCCAGCGGCAGCGCGACGTTCTGCGCGACGGTCATGCTGTTGTAGAGCGCGCCGGATTGGAAGAGGATGCCGAAGCGTTTGCGGATCTCGTCCATGCCCTGTTCGTCGAGGTTGGCGAGGTTGCGGCCGAAGATCTCGATGCTGCCGCGCTCGGGATGGAGCGAGCCGATGAGGCAACGCAGGAGCGTGCTCTTTCCGCATCCTGAGCCGCCCATGACCACGAGGGTCTCGCCGGGGTGGACTTCGAGCTGCACGCCCTCAAGCACGGGTCGCCCGCCGAACTCTTTGATCAGGTCCTTGACGACGATCACCGGTGCGCGTCGACCGGGCGCGCCCGACGAGTTGTGTGCCGACGTGTTGGCCTCGCCGCTGGACATGGGTTCAGGATATCAGCATGACGCTTCGCGTGTGCCCGCGCAACAGGAGTGGCGGCTGAATGCGCGGCGGATCAACGGCGTGGGGGCTGTTGGGGGTGTGTGCGCCGGGTAAACTCCTTGATGCCGACCGAACTGCAGTTGCCGTTTCTCCAGTCCGCCGCGGTGCCGCTGGTGCTCTCGATCGTGCTGATGGCGCTGGGCTGGTGGCGTTCGACGCACGCCAGCGCCGCGCGCGAGGCACGCCGAGCGCCGCTGGATGAACGCCAGCTCCTGACGAGCCCGATGCCCGGTGATGCTGCGTCGCTGCTCGCGGGCGCTGTGACGTTCGGCGTCGTCGCGATCGTGACGAGTGTGTGGGTGCTGTGGTCGCCGGGGCTGTTCGATGGTGCCGCTCGGATCACCAGCGCCGAGAAGTGGATCCCGTGGATCGCGATCGTCGGGTGTGTGGTGGCGGTGATCGACGCGGCCCTGCCGCGGACGCTTGGGGTCGCGTTGCCCCTGCGGGTGGCCCTGGTGGTCGTGATCGCGGCGTTCGGAATCGTGTCGTCGTTTGTCGGCGGCGGGGCGTGGCGGTGGCCCTCGGCGTGGGCCGACATCTTGACGATCGCGATGGCGATCGCGTTCGTGCTGGCGCTCTGGCTCGGCCTTTCTCGCGTTCTCCATCGCGTGCGAGGCGTTGAAGCCGGTCTGACCGTGGTCATCCTCGCCACCGCCATCAGCGTCGCGCTGGCGGCCAGTGGGAGCGCGAAGCTGGCGCAGATCTGTGGCGCGCTGGGTGCCGCGGGGGGCGGCGCGTGCATCGTCGCCCTCTTTCGCCCGCGATTGGCGCTCCTTGGTGTCGCCAGCGTTGCGGCGTCGCTGCTCGGTGCGTTGCTTTATCAGGGCGTGCGGTACACCGACAACCACACCCCCGGCACGCTCATGGTGTTTGTGCTGCCGGGCGCGCTGCTTGTCAGCGCGTGGCTGGCCGGGCGCGATCAGACCGCCAGTGGTACCAGCGCGATCGCCACCCGCCTGGGCTTGCTGAGCGTCGCGGCGGTTGTTGTCGTGGGGGTGATTGCGATGAACGTGCCGCGCGTTGAGGAGTACGTGCCCTGAGCACACGAAAAAGCCCGCCGGTGCGCGGCGGGCTCGTGGTCAATCTTTGGATATCCATCATCGGTCTGCGAGTGCGTGAGCCGCGATCGCTCAGGCGCGACGGCGACGCGTCGCCAGCAGGCTCGCGACCGCCAGAGCACCGGCAGCGCCGGGCGTGGGGATGGCGACGCTGACGCGGAGGTTGTCAATACCCCAGGACTCATCGCTGCCGCCCTGCCAGCCGTTGCCGGAGGCGAAGAAGCGGATGGTGGCGGTGCTGGCGGTGTGAGGGATGCTCTGGAGCGAGGAATCGAGGCTGAGGTCGTAGGCGCGATCGTTAAAGCTGTTGTTGAAGCCGCGCTGCGCGAGGCCGCCGATGTCGCCGTTGGGCGGCGGCGCATAGTTCACGTTTCCGCTCTGGACCGCGAAGGTCGCTTGGAAGACGTTGACGCCGTCGAGCTCGACGTTGAACAGGTCGGGCGAGGGCGCGCCGTTGCTGCTGTCCCAGCTATCGATCACTGCCAGCAGGAAGCCGATGCTGAGTTCGGTGTGGGCGGGCAGGTTGCTGAGCGTCAGGACCGTGGCGGCCGCCGGGTTGCCGGTGGCGTCGTTGTACAGCAGGTTGCCGCTGAAGGTGTTGCCGGCGTTGCCGAGGCCGTTGAAGCCTTGGACACTCGGCGTGCTGACAAACCCGCTGATCTCGGTGGGCGTAACGCCGTTGAAATCGTTGAAGAACACCTGCTGGCCCATCGCTGAGCCCGCCAAAAGTGCGACCGCGCCGCTCACAACAAATGCACGAATCATGTCCATCCTCCTCGAGTGCGTCAGCCCGGCGGGGAGAGACCGCCAGTCAGCCAACGCTGGACCATACCCCACAACGTCCGAGAGTGCCAGCGATTTTGACGCAAGATCGCGTGAGCGGTGAGGCGTTCGCAAGTTGTTCTGGCTGCACTCCGCTGACGCAGGAATGCGCAGCTCTGGCGACCGGTGCGGGCACGATGTCAGCCCGTGCCTTCGCAGGGCCTCAGGCACGGCGTCCAAACGCAAGAGAATCAGTGGTGATCCGGGCTCAAACTCGGACCATCTTGGCGAACTCGGCGTAGCGAGCGTCGAGCTCGGCCTTCTTCAGCGTGAGCAGGCGGCTGAGCGTGAACGATTCGATATTGAAGCTGGCGACGACGGTGCCGTGGGCCAGGGCCTTTTGGATGACCTCGAAGTGGACGCGATCCTTGACCGCGTGGTGGGCGTGGTTCGCCGCGATGTACCCCATCATGCCGCCGGCGAAGGTGTCGCCCGCGCCGGTCGGGTCGATGACCTGCTCCGCCGGATACGCCGGGAGCATCGCGACGCCGTCTTTGTGAACAAAGAGGCAGCCGTGCTCGCCCTTCTTGACGACGACGAACGTGAGCTTGCTCTCGGCGATGATCTGCTTCGCCGCGGTCACGGGGTTCTGCTTGCCGGTGAAGAGCTCGGCCTCGTCGTAGTTCAGCACGAGGCCATCAACCTCGTTGAGCAGGGCCTTCAGGTCGTCCTTGGCGATGTTGATCCAGAGGTCCATCGTGTCGGCGACGGCGAGCTTCCGCTTGGGGAACTGGCGCAGGAAGCTGAGCTGCACGCCCGGGTGCGAGTTGGCCAGGAAGACGTACTCGCTACTCGTGTGAGCGGCGGGCACCGGCGGCGGCGCTTCGGTCAGCACGCCCAGCTCGGTGAAGAGCGTCTCGCGCGAGTCCATGTTCGCGTGGTACTTCCCGCCCCAGGCGAACGTCTTGCTCGCGGGGCGCGACTCCAGGCCGGAGATGTCGATGTTCGGGAAGGTCTTGAAGACCTCGCGATACGACGGCGCAAAGTCGCCACCGACGGCGGCGACGAGCTTCACTGGCGTGTAAAACGAAGCCGCGGCACTGAAGTACGTGCAGCTCCCCCCCAGCACCTTCTCAGCGTGCCCAGTGGGTGTGTAGACCGAATCAATGCCGACGGTACCGGTGACGACGAGTGACATAGGGGGGAGGATAGCCAGCTCTCAGCTTTCAGCCGCCAGTGGTCAGTTGTCAGTGGTCAGTGGTCAGTGGTCAGTGGTCAGTGGTCAGTGGTCAGTGGTCAGTTGAAATCGTGCCCGAGCGTTCACCCTCCCACAGTTCCTACTTAGGGAGGTGCCGCGTTTCGCGGCGGAGGGGGAGAGACTTCGGCATCGTCGAGATCAAGCAATCGCCGTGGGCTGTGCCCCCTCCGGCTCGCGGACTCGCCACCTCCCCCGGTAGGACCGGTGGAGGGTGGAGATTTAGCGCATCGCGGCGCTCAACGCAGCGCCGCGATGAACTCGCCCAGCCGCTTGGCGCCCTCGCGGATCTGGGCCTCGTCGCAGGCAAAGCTCATGCGGATGTGCTTGTGGCCGATCTCGCTGGAGAAGTCCTCGCCCGGGACGACCGCCATGAGTTTCTCATCCAGCAAAGCCGCGGCGAACTCCGCCGCGCCCGTGAGTTTCTTGCCCGCGGGGC
Organism: Phycisphaerales bacterium; assembly: GCA_022843565.1. Taxonomy (GTDB): domain Bacteria; phylum Planctomycetota; class Phycisphaerae; order Phycisphaerales; family UBA1924; genus JACVCS01. Next base: position 1,244 of record JALHNK010000036.1, on the reverse strand, counting down.
TGGTCTTGCCCAGGTGGGCGCTGATATCGGGGAAGACGTAGAACGCGCCGATCGGCCGCGCGACCTTGACGCCCGGCAGCGCGCCCAGCAGCGTGAAGATCAGGTCCGCACGTTTGGCAAACGCGGCCCGCATCGTCTCCAGCTCTGCGGAGCATTCAGTGAGCGCCGCGCGCACCGCAGCGAGTGAGAAGCCGGGCACGCAGGTGATCGACTGGCCTTGGAGCTTGGTCATCGCGCCGACGATCGACTTACCGAAATCGCCGCTGCCGCTGGCCCAGCCCAGGCGCCAGCCGGTCATGGCGAAGCTCTTGCCGGGGCCGTTGATGGTGATCGTGCGCTCGGCGATCTCCGGGCAGGCACCGATGGAAAAGTGCTTGACGCTGCCGAAGACGATGTTCTGGTAGAGCTCGTCGCTGACGACGCACAGGTCCGGCGCGATGGTCTTGCCGGCGTCGGCGATGACCGCCGCGAGGGCTCGAAGCTCGCTCTCGGTGTACATCGTTGAGCACGGGTTGCTCGGGCTGTTGAAGAGGATCACGCGCGTGCGTGGGTTGATCGCGGCCTTGAGCTGCGCCGGCGTGACCTTGAAATCCGCCTCGGGCGTCGTGACCAGTTCGACGATCTTCGCGCCGGCCAATCGCGCCATCGGCGCAAAGCTCACCCACGACGGCACGGGCAGCAGCATCTCGCGCCGCTCGCCCTCGCTGGCCGGCTCATCAAAGAGCGCCTGGAAGGTCAGGTAGAGCGCCATCTTGACGCCCGCGGTGATGATGATGTGGTCCTTGGTGACGCCCGGCACGCCGCTGCGCTCGGTCAGCAGCTTGGCCAGCAGCTCGCGGCTGGCCAGGTCGCCCGGCGTATCGATGTACTTGGTGTTGTTGGCGTTGATAGCCGCGATCGCGGCCCGCTTTGCAGGCTCGGGGGTGTTGAAGTCCGGCTCGCCCGCGCCAAAGTTCAGCACGTCCACGCCGCTGGCCTTCAGGGCCTTGGCCTTGTTCATGACGGCGACGGTGGAGGAGGGTTTCAACGCGAGGACGCGGTTGCTCAATCGCATAGTGGGGGGAGGGTAGCCGGGCGTCTGGTTGAGGCGGGGGGCGTGAGGCGTGAGGCTGCTCTGTTGAGGTCATTCTCGCCCTCCCACGGTTCCTACCGGGGGAGGTGGCGAGTCTTCGAGCCGGAGGGGGCGAGACCCACGGCGATTGCTCAATCGCGACGAAATCGAAGTCTCGCCCCCTCCGCCGCGA
>JALHNK010000035.1 GCA_022843565.1 Phycisphaerales bacterium | reverse complement strand
CCAGCATCCAAGGTGGCGGAGAGATTCCACGCCGATTCACCACGAAAGGCAGATTCATGTCTCGACTGATCACTTCGTCGCTTCTGACGGCCGCTCTCACGCTGACTGCTCTTGGCGGGTGCGCATCGAACCGCACGTTCGTGCTCCAGCCGGCGATTCAGGCGACGACGTTCAAGAGCGTCAGCATCAAGCCGGCGGACTCATCGATCGAAGTCTCGCCGGAGGACCGGGTGGAGTTTGAGCAGTCGCTGAGCGACAAGCTGACAAAGGTCTTCGGCTCGGCACCGTCGGCGCAGGGCGATCTGGTCCTGCAGTATCGCTTCGTGCTCAATGAGAAGGGCAACACGGCGTTTCGCGTCGGCAGCAATGTGCTGAATCTGGTCGGCTCGCCGTTCTATGGCTTCGGTGATGGCGCGATCGGCGTCGAAGTCGTGTACACCAAGCGCGACGGCACCAAGCTGGCCCACATCGTGACCGACGGCACGCTCTCGGGCGCGTTCGGCAACACCGGCAGCGCGATCGGCGAGGCGACGAGCTCGATCGCGAAGTACGCCGAGCAGAACTTCGCGCCGCCGCAGGTCGAGGTGGCGTCGGCCGACGGCGACTCAACCAAGCCGTCGCTGAGGGAGTGAGCAGAGCCGCCGGCGCACGCGTTCGCCGAGCCTTTCGCCGAGCCATCGGGCGCCGAGCTCACTGGGCAGAGTGGCTCAGGACGCCGGCGGGACGGCTGGCGGGCAGTGCAGCGCGATGCGGTTGCCCTCGCTGTCTTCAAACTCAGCTACGAAGCCCAGCTCACCGATCGAAGTCTTGGGATAGAGCACCTTGCCGCCGAGGCGCGGAACGGTCATCAGCGCCGCGTCGATGTCCGTGCACGCGAAATAGACCCGCGTGCCATCGTGCGAGGGCACGTAGCTCTCGCCGACGACCAGAGCCCCGCTGATGACCGGGAGGCCATCAGCCGCAGGGAAGAGTGCCATGTCGAGGTTGTCGATTCGGGCCCGTTCGAACCCGATCGAGAAGAGCGCGCTGTAGAACGCGACGGCGCGATCGAGGTTGCTCGCTGGGATCTCGAAGTACCGTGCTCCGCCTGCGAACATCGCTCGCCTCCATGTGATCGATCGGTCGTCAGCGTGAGAACGGCGGTCAATGCACGCGCTTGAGATAGATCTCTTGATTCCGATGTGAGAGCATGTACGGCCCGCGGGCCATGAAGCTGCCGGGCGGCCAATCGCGTAGGAACTGGATCATGCCCGTCACCGTCGATGGGGCCATGCCGACGAACAGGTCGCAGCTCGCGGCGATGAGCGAATCGATCAGCACCTCGCGCCCCAGTCGCTCGCCGTCGGCGTTGTCCATGCGATGCAGGCCCGTGCCATCCGACGCTCGCGTAGCGCTCGTCGCCACGACGCGCGGACCGAGGCGTTCACGGAAGTGATCGAGCGCGCCATGCCAGTCGCTCATGACAAAGAGCTTGCGCCCGGGCTCGCCCTGCATCATGGCGGTGGCAATGGTGAAGACCTCGTCGATGTAGTGGTCCAGCTCGGGGAACTCGCCGCGCTTGTCCAGGCCACGCACGTGGCACGCGAGCGTGGGTGTGCCCGAGAGGTGCTGATCGACAAAGGCGCGAACCTCCGCGAGGATGTCGGCCCGTGGGCGCAGGTACTTAACGCTCAGCCACCGATAGGCATCGGCCAGCGTTGCGTTGTGCAGCGGGTGATCGCGCGGGGCCCAAGGCAGAGCGTTGACGACGCCGCAGAAGAAGTCCGCGACCAGGACGCGCTCGGGGCGATTGAGGAAACCCAACGACCACGTCCGTGAGCCCTCGCCATCGAAGCGATTGAAGACCGGCGCGTCCAGCCGCGCACCGTTCCACTTGGCGGGAAAGCGGTCAGCGGCGACGCGATCGAGCCCCGCGGCGGCGAGATCGCCGATGGGGTCAAAGTACAGCGGCCATGCGTTCTCCGTGGGTGCCGAGCCTTGGCGTCGAAAGCGGCTCTCTTGGCCCCAGTGGACGATCGGCTGGCGGCCAGTGAACTCGGCGAGCAAGAGCTGGCCGAGCGCGAAATCGACATCGGCCCAGAAGCCGTAGCCCCACTCGCGGATCACGAGGTAGCGGCCCGTGCCGCTATCGCCCGCGTCGATGGTGATCGGTGTCGCAGCGGAAGCGGGCGGTGTGCCCGCAGACGGAGCAATACCGGGCAGCGAGGCTCCCGACGTCGCCAGCGCCGCCAGGGCCTTCTTCGCCGGCTTGAAGTACGGGTTGCTGGCGATGGCGGCGTTGAAGCAATCGGCGGCGTAATGGGGCAGGCGGAGATGCAGGGCGACAAGCCCGACGACGTGGTGCGCCACGGCGCAGTTCGGATCGGCCTGAAGTGCATCGCGAGCGGTCATCTCGGCCTGGATCCACTGCGACGCGTCGGCGAGCTTGGCGGCGCTGATCGCGAGCACCTCGGCGGCCTTGACCGCCTCGGGTGAAACAACAGCCTTGGGCGTGCCGGTGGTCATGGCGGCGATCCTATTCGGGCTCTCAGACGCAGGATTCTTGCACAATGGGCCGATCTGCCGATCTCCTCTGGCTCCGGGCGGAGTGCCAACAATCGCCACGACATGAGCAAGAAAGGCCGACGCATGGACGCACCCGAAGTTCTCACCCCGCCCGCGCCCTCAGTCGCCTCCCGGCGCGAGGCAGACGCGGGCGATGACGCCGCACGCACCAAGCGCGGCTCGCCCGCGAAGGTCACCGCCGAAACGATGGCGACCAAGCAGCGCGATATCTCCGTCTCGGAGTTCTTCGCCAAGAACCGCCACCTGCTGGGCTTTGACAACCCGCGCAAAGCGCTGCTGACGACGGTGAAGGAGGCGGTCGACAACTCGCTGGACGCGTGCGAGGAGGCATCGATCCTGCCGGATATCACGGTGGTGATTGAGGACTTGCAACCGGATCGTGCCGCGGGGGCGAAGGCGAGCAGGTATCGCATCACGGTGGTCGACAACGGGCCGGGCATCGTGCGCAAGCAGGTCGAGAACGTCTTCGGTCGCTTGCTCTTTGGCAGCAAGTTCCATCGGTTGAAAATGAGCCGCGGGCAGCAGGGCATCGGCATTTCCGCGGCCGGCATGTACGGCCTGATCACCACCGGCAAGCCGATGACGATCCAGACACGCCCCAGCGCGACGAAGCAGGCGCACCACATCGAACTGGCGATGAACACCAAGACCAACCGCGCCGAGGTCACGGTTGACGAGGAAACTGACGACTTCCCGTTGCAGCGGTTGCGCTCGCTCTCGCAGGCCCGCGAGCTGGGTGACGCGTTCCTCTCGCAAGGGGACTATCCCACCGGCACGTCGGTGACGATCGAGCTGGAGGCCAAGTACCAGCGCGGGCGCGGGTCTGTCGATGAGTTTCTGGAACTGACGGCGATCGCCAACCCGCACGCGCGGATCACGCTGGTACGGCCGACGCGAATCACCGATGAGGAGGAGGATGCACCGCTCATTCGAAAGGGGCCGAGGGCCGAGGGCCGAGGTGTCAGTGAGGCCGAGGGTGCCACGGGTGCCGACGCAGCCAGCGGCACGACGCCCGCCGATGCCGCGCCGCCTGCGATGACACAGGACCTTGGTTCGATCGTCGTCTTCCCGCGCGCCGTGAACGAGTTGCCGCCGGAGACGAAGGAGATTCAGCCGCATCCCAAGGGAATCGAGCTGGGCATCTTGCTCCAGATGATGAAGGACTTTGAGGCGAGCGATCGCGGCGGGACGCTGTACACGTTTTTGCAGGAGAAGTTCTGCCGCGTGTCGGCGGGGACCGCGGCAGATTTCTGCAAGGCGATCGGCGCGACGAGCCGGACGAAGGTCAGCGACATCGAGCCGGCGCAGACGGAGCTCTTGTTCAAGGAGTTCCAAGACAGCAAGCTGCCGCCGCCGCCAACGGACTGTCTGGCACCGATCGGCGTGCAGCAGTTGCTCAAGGGCATGTTCAAGGGCGTGCGCGCCGAGTTCTACGCCGCGTCTTCTCGCGAGGCGAACGTGTATCGCGGCAGGCCGTTCTTGATCGAGACCGCGATCGCCTTCGGCGGCGAGCTGCCGACGGAAGACACGTCTCGCGTGATCCGCTTTGCCAACCGCGTGCCGCTGCTGTTCCAGCAGAGCGCGTGCTCGAGCTTCAAGGCGGTGAGCGAAACGAACTGGAAGAACTACGACCTGCAGCAGCCGCGCGGCAGCGTGCCGGTGGGCCCGCTGGTGATCATGATCCACATGGCCAGCGTGTGGGTGCCGTTTACCAGCGAGAGCAAAGAAGCGATCGCGGATTATGACGAGATCCGCAAGGAGATGAAGCTCGCGCTGATGGAATGCGGGCGGAAGCTGGGGACGTATCTGCGCAAGCGGGCAAAGATGAAGCGCGAGGCAGAGCGGCGCGACATCTTTGAGCGCTACATCGGCGAGGTTGCCCAAGCCGTCGCGGCGGTGGACGGCAGCGATGCCAAGAAGGTCTACGACGCGCTGCTGGCGCAGGCAAAGAAGCGCACCGCGATCGCGGACCTGCAACTCGATGACGAGGGCAAGAAGGTCCAGGAGGAGGATCCGGCGGACCAAGAGGGCGTGATCGTCGTCGAGCCCACGCCGGACGAGCTCGCGGCGAAGACGGCCGGCCAGACCGCGCGAAAGCCCAGCGGCATTCGCACCAAGGACGAGGACGAGCCGGCGCTGATGGATGTCGAGCCTGTGAAGCGCCTGTCGGCCAAGGGCAAGGCCAAACGCGAGCGCGGCGCAACGAAGAGCGACAAGGACAGCAAGGCAGGCAAGGCCGAGAAGCCCGAGGCTCGCGGCGCGGGCAGGGCGGCGTCGCGCGATGACCTGAGCGACATCCCCGGCACGAAGCAAACCAAGGCCGAGGCGGCGGCGCTGACGATCAATGCGGCGCAGCGCAGCGGCGAGAAGATCGAGAAGCCGCGACTGCGCCTGGACCCCAAGACCGGCAAGATGCGACCGGCCGATGACGGGCCGAAGCTGTTCTGAACAGAGGAACTGGCACAGCACCGAGTGACTGCGTGACAACAAGACCGAAGTGAACCGAGCCGCTGCACGACCGGCGCGGCTCGCGAAATGCAGAGCGAGACACCCATGGCCAAGCGAAAAGACAACACCAGCCCCGCCATCACCAAGCGCATCAAGGAACGCGATGCCAAGACGCTCGGCAAGCTCGTGGGGCTTGCGCAGAGCGTGAGCAAGTCCGCGCTCAGCGGGCGCGAGCCGAAGGTTGAGATCCCCACGCGCACCAAGAGCAACACGCTCTGGAACAAGAAACGCGGCATCCTGGAGATGGGCGATGCCTCCAGCGATCGCGAGCTGTTCAACCTCAATCAGGCCAAGCAGTTCATGCAGACAATGCTGCACGCCAGCACGATCAAAGACCTGATCGAACGCGAAAAGACCAGCAGCCTCCGCGGTGTCTTCTACAAGGCCAAGCACACCGTCGCCGGCACAAAGGAGAACACCTTTGATCGCCAGGAGGAGAGCGACCCGATTCTGGAAGACCTTGAGGTCACGCTCGGCTCACTCCGCGAAGAGCTGCACGTCTTCGCCGAGAACCGCGGCTCGATGGTCGGCAACATCACCGTGACTGACAAGGGCGACGATATCGATTGTCGCCGAATGGGCTCTGGCGGCTACGCGATGCCGAGCATCGTGGAGCCGGACATCATCCAGTTCAAGAAGTGCGAGGCGAAGTTCGTGCTGCATGTCGAGAAGGGCACGGTGTGGAACCGGTTCAACGAGGACCGATTTTGGGAGGAGCACAACTGCATTTTGACGCACGGCGCGGGCCAGCCGCCGCGAGGGTGCAGGCGTTTGTTGCAGCGTCTGAATCAGGAGCTGAAGCTGCCGATCATCTGCCTGCTGGATTGCGATCCGTGGGGTCACTACATCTACAGCGTCATCAAGCAGGGTTCGATCTCGCTGGCGTTCGAGAGCTCGCGCCTCGCGATCCCCGAGGCCCGCTTCCTGGGCATCCGCGCCAAGGACTACGACGAGTGCGACCTCGGTGACAGCGTCAAGATCGATCTCACCGAGAACGACATCAAGCGAGCCAACGAGATCGCGGCCTATCCGTGGTTCGAATCCAACAAGCAGTGGCAACGCGAGATCAAGGGCATGCTGGACAACGGCTTCAAGATGGAAGTCGAGTCGCTGATCACCAAGGACATCAGCTACGTCACCGAGGAGTACGTGCCGCAGCGGTTGAAGGCGAAGGATTGGCTCGAATAGGGAAGGCACTAGGCATCGGGCACTGGGCACTGGGAAGAACGGGCCGCGGCCAGACGGCTCGCACCTGCGAGCCGAGTGAGCGTTCCCCACGATTGCCGGTTGCCGATTCCCGATTGCCGTCTGCTTTCTACTCGCGACTCGCGACTCGCGTCTCGCGACTCTGCACTCGCGACTTCCGTTCATCCGCCGAGCTTTGTCCGGCGTGTCGGCTGGCGTTCCATCCACTCCGCGGCTTTGCGCACGATGTCCTCGTGCAGTTCCTTGGCCGAGCCCTGCGCAAGTTCGAGTTTGTTGACCATGACGCTGAAGGCCAGTCGTCGCCCGGATTCGTCGCTGGTGATGTAGCCGCTGAGGCATTGCACGCCGCGGATGAAGCCAGATTTGGCGTGGATGGTGATGCCCTTGGGGCGCTTTGAGAATCGTCGGGCGAGCGTGCCCTCGCCGGGCATCGGCAGCGAGTCCACGAACATCGAGCCGATGTCCTTGTCACGCGCGATGGTGGCGAGCCAGCGGGCCAGGAGCGACGGCGCGACGTCGTTCTCGGCGGACATGCCCGAGCCGTCAACAATCACCAGTTCGCCCGCGTCAGGTCCGAGCAACTTCGCGACCTGCATGCGGATCACGGCGGCGCCGTTGGCCCATGAGCCGGGCTGGCCGGTCACCTTGTGGCCGATGGCCTTGATCAGGGCTTCGGCGTAGAGGTTGTACGAATCAACGTTGCAGCGACGCAGGATCGGCGCCAGCGGCGTCTGCACGATGACGACGGCGGGCTCTTTGAAATCCCAGCGTTCTTCAGGCGTCGCGAGGCGCACGTTGATCGGCACCGGCGCGCCGGTCGCGTCACGCGCTGCCATCGACGCGCTGGCGGCGATGCGCTCGCCGATGAGGCGACCGAAGACGATCGCCGGGTCTGCGATTGTCGCGCTGATCGGCTCTTGCGGGGCGCTGAGGATCGTGCCCGAGAGGACGAAGCTGCTGCCGCTGCCGTCGCGATCAAGGCCGATGGCGGTGGTGCCGCGCCCGCCGACGGTGCGGGTGCGGTTGACGATCTCGATCCACGGCGCATCGGGGCTCTTGCGGAAGGTTGCCGGCTCGCCGACGCCGGCGGGGCGGGGCCAGACCTCGACGATGTTCGTGTGGAAGTTCACGCCCGAGACCGGCGCGCAGTACCAGCGTGAGAGCTGGTTCTTCGGCCATGTCGGATGGATCATGTCGCGATCGAACGCGCGATCATCAACCACGATCTCGCGAATACCTGTCACGCCCGCCGCCGCGAGCGGCTCGACCAGTCGCTTGAGGAACTCGTCGGCGGAGATGCCCTGCTCCTTGAGCAGCTCGGGATCACCCAGGGCCGGGTCGCCGCTGCCGATGATGATGACGCGATCGCCCTGGACGTGGATCTCGGTGGTGAACTGCCAGTCCTTGCCGAGCACGATGGCCGCGGCGCCGGTGGTCAAGACCTTGAGGTTGCTCGCCGGCGCGAGCCGCTTGCGCTCGTTGATTCCCGCGATGACATCGCCGGTGTCCACATCAATGATGCTCACGCCGACCTCGGCCTGGCCCATCTTGTTCTGAGCGATGATCGACGCGACATCGCGGTCCAGCGGCGGCGTCTGCGCGATCGCGACCACGGGGACGATCGCTGGAAGCACCGCGCCGATGGCCGGGGCCATCACACCGAGCGAAAGTCGGAAGAGCACGGCGCTCAGGCCGGCGGCGGTCGATGATCGGGGGTTCCGGTTCTTCTGAGCACAGCCCATTTCAACTCCGACTCGCTCGTACACGAGCGACAATGGTCCGCAGACGTCAATGATCTCGCCTCGGGCGCGACCGATCCACCGTGATCTATCGGCAAAGCGATGAATCGTGCTTCAGCAATCCCGCCCGGTCCGGAGGCCCGCGCGGACGGGCGATGGCGCGATGGCTCGCTGCGGCGTGGCGCGGGGCATTCTCGGCGACCGGCGAGTTGTTATCATCCATCGGCACAGCGGCAGAACGCCTGTGCGTCCGCCGAGTCCGGCGGGCTTGAGCGCCGTTCCCCTCTCGGAGAGAGGGGGTACCCAAAGGCACGAGATGCAACCGGGCTCTCCGTCGGAGCGAGCACACCATGAACCAGCCTGACATCCTCCTCGTTGACGATCACGAGCAGAACCTCGAGTTGCTTGAGGCCTATCTGGAGTCGATCTCGTCGAACATCCGTCTGGCCAAGGACGGCGTTGAGGCGCTGCGGCTTGTGGAAGAGCGAGCGCCCGATCTGATCCTGCTGGACATCATGATGCCGCGGCTGAGCGGCTTTCAGGTGTGCCGTCGGCTGAAGGGTGATCCGAAGACCAAGGCCATCCCGGTGATCATGGTCACCGCGTTGAACGAGGTGTCGGACGTCGAGAAGGCCCACGACTCCGGGGCTGATGACTTCCTGTCCAAGCCGATCAAGAAGGAAGAGCTGCTGGCTCGCGTGCGGCTGCACCTTCCGAAGGTGTGAGCTCGCGCTGGCTGGCTGTCGGTTCGCTGCGTGGAAAGCGTCAGGGCTTCGCGTGTGAATCTGGCGGAGATTTGCGCCAGTTCCGAAGAAGCTCGGCGGCGGCGTCTCGCAGCGATTTCAACCGATCGGGCGAAACGTCCGGCGAGGCATGGCGGCGCGTCGCCCAGTCAACGTTCTGAGCCACGGCGCGATCCGCGTAGCGCAGATCGCAATGGCTGACGTAGCCGGATTGGTGCCCGCCGGCGATGTAGCGTTCGTCGGGCGACATCGCGACGCAGGGAACCTGACCGTGGCCGACGTCGAGACTTGCCAGCAGCGTGCCCGAGCGCGGGTCCCAAAGCTTGACGGTGCCGTCATCACCGGATGAGACCATGACGTTGCCCGAGCCGCCGAACTGCAGGCCCGCCACAACGAGCTGGTGCTTGGCGTTGCCGACGCGCCGCTCTCCGGTCACCATGTCGTAGAACTCAACGCCCGCGGCAAAGGTGCCCGCGGCGAGCGTGCGCCCGTCCGGGCTGACGGCGACGGCCCACGGCTCGGCCTCGAGCGGGAGCTGCTTTCGGATCGCCCGCTTCTGGACGTCCCAGACGATCGCCGACGAGACGCCGCCCGCGGAATAGAGCGTTTCCCCGTCGGGGCTGAACGCCAGCGTGCGCGGGATGCGATCGGTGCGCGGGAACTCGGCCTTGCGCTCGCCGGTCGCCACGTCCCACAGCGCGATCACGCGATCACCGGCGCCGGCTGCGAGGGTCGATCCGTCGGGCGAGAACGCGACGCCATAGACCTCTGCGGTCGAGCGGGCGAAGGTGCGCCGGATCTCCAGTGTGCTTGCGTCGACGATGCGAATGGCCCCGTCGACACCGCCCAGCGCGATGGATTGACCATCTGGCGAGAACTTGACGGCTCGCATTCGAACGAACCCCGGCATCGTTGTCGACCGGATGGACGCCATCGAGCGCCCATCAAACAGCTCGACGCGCCCGTCGCCGCCGGCGCATGCGAGCAGCGCGCTGTCGGGCGAGAAATCGATGCCGAAGATCCAGTTTCGACTCATCTGTCGCATGGTGAACGATGGCAGTCGCGTTGCGCTCCAGCACCGAACGAGGCCGTCGCTCTCGATGAAGGTGATCTCATCGGTCGCGGTCCATGTGGCACGGCTCGCGGAAACGGCCGCGAGACCAACCGAGCGTGTGAGGCCATCAGCATCGACGAGGCGGACGCCGCGCCAATCGGCGATCATCAGACGTTGGCCGCTCGCGTCAAACGCGATCGATCGGACCTCCAGCGGCGACTCGGACTTGGCGACCTCAGTCGGCTCCGCGCCGTCCCCCCACTTCAGCACACGCCGATCGTTCGCGCCGGAATACAGCTCTCCGGTGACCGGATGAAACGTCATCGTGACCACGCCCAGATCGTGCCCGCGATGCTCGCGGAGCATGCTGTACGAGTCAAGACTCCATGTGCGGATGACGCCGTTGCGGCCAGCGGTGGCAAGGCGTTGAGACTTCGCGTCCAGCTCGATGCCCACTGCGCCGTCGTCGTGGGCGATCCACGCGTGCAGGAGTCGGCGTGTCTGCAAAGACCAGATCGCGACCCGCCCGTCGGTGCCGACGGTCACCAGACGTGAACCGTCGCCAGTGATCCGCACGTCGGTGATGGCGACGTAGTGAGCCCGCCACCAGTGCTCGATGTCGAGGCCCGAGTCACCGATCCGTATCTGCCGCACCGTGCCGTCGGCGTGCGTCGTCAGCAGGCTGAACGCGTTCAGGAACGCGATGCCGGTGATCGAGGCGCCCGCGCCCGCGGGCTGCATCGTGATCGTCGCGACGACTCTGCCGTCAGCGCTATCGAGAATCGAAAGCACGCCGCCCCCGGTACCGACAGCGATCTGGCCCGACTCGGGATGGGACACGATGCGCTGGGCGCGGGTGGCGGTCTGCACCGACCACTGATTCGCAAACCGCGAGTAGAACTCCCAGAGCGCCCAGCGGGCCTGCTCGGTCACGTCGCCCTTGATCAGCAGCGGCCACAAGAACGCTTCTGCCCCGGCGCCGTTGCCAACCGAACCCTCGACGCGCGCCCGCTCCACTGTCGCCGATGCGAGCTGGCGGCTCAGCCGCTGGTTCAGGTCGTCCACACGCCGGCGCTGATCTTCCGCCACCTGCCGCGCCGCGGCCTCGCTGGTGGCCATCTGACGAAACCGCGTGCCCTGCACCGCCGCATCGACCAGATACGCGCTGATCGCAACCAGCACCACCGCCCCGACGCCGACGACGCCCCAGTTTCGGCGCGCCAGTTTCTGCAGCACATACAACGCAGAATCGCGACGCGCGCTGATGGGCTTGCCCGCCAGATAGTTCCGAATGTCCTCGGCCATCGCGGCGGCGGATTGATACCTGCGAGCGCGGTCTGAGTGCATCGCGGTGGAGACGATCAGTTCCACCTCGCCCCTGCATCGCGGGTTGAAGGTCCGAAGGGCCGGTGCCGGTTGAGTTCGCAGGATCGTTGCCGCCTCGACCAGCGGCTTGCCCGTCAGGTCGTGCGGCACACGCCCGGCGAGCATCTCGTACAGCATCACGCCCAGCGCATACACATCGCTCGCGGCGTCGATCTGCGAGGCGTCGCCGTCGAGCTGCTCGGGGCTCATGTAGCCCAGCGTGCCGACGACCTGGCCCATCTGCGTGTGCATCGTGGTCATCTTGGCGTCGGAAGCCATGAGACGTGCGACACCGAAGTCCAGCACCTTCACGTGCCCGAGCTGATCGACGAGCACGTTGGTGGGCTTGAGATCGCGGTGAATGACGCCGCGCTGGTGCGCGTGGTGAACCGCGTCGCAGACATCGGCCAGAAGCTCCAAGCGCTGGGCGACGCTGAGCGATCGCGCGCGGGCGTGCTCGGTGAGCGTCAGACCCTCGACGAACTCCATGGCGAGGAAAGCGCGATCGGGCGACGACGGGTCCGCGGCACCCGCCTCGTAAATCTGCGCGATGCCGGGGTGCTGCAAGCGTGCCAGCACGTCGGCCTCGTGCGCGAATCGACGGAGCATCGAACGCGAGGCGAGACCGGCCCGGACCGCCTTGAGAGCCACGCGCCGGCGCGGGCTGCTCTGCATCGCCTCGTAGACCACGCCCATGCCGCCCTCTCCGACAACACGAATGATCTGATACCGCCCCTCGAGCGTCGGCAGCGAGCTGACATCAAGCCCAAGCCCGCGGATCGACTTGGCAACAACCTTGGCGCCGGCTCCGGCGCTGTCAAAGAGATCGCCGGAGGTGCGATCCGCGTCGAGCATGGCACGGACTTCATCGCGGAGCTTTGCGTCGCCCTCGCAGAGCCGATCGAGCGTGGCCGATCGCTCCGGCTCGCTCAGCGCGCAGACCTGCCCGAAGACATTCATCACGCGTTGGAATGCATCTTGACTCATCGGGCATCACCGCATCCGTTCGAACGCCGTCGTCGCCCCCCACCCCCCCACCAACCCCCAACCAACCGACCCACACCTCGACCATTTCACTCGCCGATTTCGTTCATCGTCGCCATTTCGTCATGTTCCATGGGCGATGCTCTCTGCCGGGAGTCCTGCGCGTGGCCGCGTCGTCGAGAAAAACCGCCAGTCGACGACGCTTTCGGCGATCGACACGCGCCGCATCTCGCGTTCAAAGCCGGCGGCTGTGCGGTCAGTATAGAGAAACACGCAATCAGCCTGCGCTTCCCCGGATTCCGAGCAAGGTTTGCTCGTGGATGTCACGTTGTTGGGGTTGGGTCCGGGGCACTCATGGCGAAGGAACGTCCGAGATGACACTGTCTGTTCACCCATTCGCTGCCGCCAGTGCCACGCAACGCTTCCGAGCGGTGCGGGTGGACCAGCACATCGCCAGCGTCCTCTCGGCGAGCTACGCCAGAGCCTCCCGTGACGGAGCGCTCATGGACACGTTCCTGAGGCGTGCTCTGGCGGCGGTCGGGCAACGTCCGGGAATCATGCCCGCCGGCTCCGACACGAGCGAGGTCGCCAAGGGCCTGGCCGACTTGACCGCCCGACTGGTCGGCTCCTTCGGCGATCCGCCGAACATCAAGGTCTACGCCACGCCGCTGGTCGCGCGACTGCGCACCATCGGCTTCCGCCGGCACGATGTCCCGCTGCTGCGCGAGATCTTCGTCTCGGTCATGTCCGAGACGCACGGCCCGAACTGGACCGATCGCCTCGGCTACGAGTGGCGCCTGGCCATCGATCTGCTGGTCAGTCTGATGTCCGAGCCGACCCAGCCGCCGAGCGTCCCTGCATCGCGTTGACACGCACCGCCAGCCACGCCCGGGCCGCGCGCCAATCGGCCTCGATCGTGCTCAGCGACACGCCCAAAAAGTCTGCGATCTGCTGCATCTCCAGCCCGCCGAAGAACCGCAGCTCCACCACCCGGTGTTTGCGGTCATCGAACGCCTTGAGCTGCGTCAGCGCCTCGTCCAGATCGACAATGTCGATCTCCTTGCCCTTGATGAAACCCTCAGCGGCGTCGAGCTCGATCCTCCCCGCACCGCCGCCTCGCTTGTCCGTGCGCTTCCGGCGCGCGTGATCGGTCAGGATCTGCCGCATGGCGGTGGAAGCGACGGCCATGAAGTGTGCGCGGCTGTTGAAGCCGTCCGTCGGCGAGTTGATCAGCTTGACAAACGCTTCGTGAACCAGCGCCGTCGGCTGAAGCGTGTGGCCCACCGGCTGATCACGGAAGTAGCTCCCCGCGAGCGCACGGAGCTGGTCATAGATGATCGGCAGCAGCAACTCCGCGGCGTGCTCGTCGCCGTCCTTCGCTCGCTGCAGCAGCATGGTCGCGTCGTGGCTCATGGCGGCGCCCGGAGTCGGGCGGTGCATAGTGTACGCGATCGGCACGCATCGGTTCCCAGCATTGCACGCAGAACCCGCAGGCGAGGCGGTCAAGGCCTCCGGCAAGCAGTGCCTTGGGCCCGCGTTCCGACTCCCGATCCGGGGGCTTGGCCGACCGGAGCCGATTCGCTTTCGCCCGATTTTGCTGTATGCTTGGTGACCCGTGGTCTGCCCGTTCTGCGCCCATAACGACGACAAGGTCATCGACTCGCGCGCCAGCGATGGCGGCAAGGTCATCCGCCGTCGTCGGCAATGCCTCAAGTGCAAGAAACGCTTCACCACGTACGAACGCGTCGAGGAGCTGACCCGACTGACGGTCATCAAACGCGACGGCACCCGCGTGGCCTTCAGCCGGGAGAACATCCTGCGCGGCGTGCAAGCCGCGTGCGGCAAGCGCCCGGTCCCCGAAGACGCCCGCCAGCGCGTCGTGGACGAGATCGAGGAAGAGGTCTACCGCACCTACGAACGCGAAGTGCCCTCGGCCGAAATCGGCCAGCTCGTCTGCCTCAAGCTGCGCGACCTCGACGAAGTGGCGTATATCCGCTTCGCCAGCGAGCACCGCCGCTTCCAGGACGTCGGCGAGTTGGAGCGCGAGGTCAAGGAACTGACGTCGCGGGTGAAGGATGTCAAGGAGCAGGCGAAGCTGTTTTGAGGGTGAGTGCCGTGTCAGGACTGTGGAGCGGCCGCATGGCGACTTCCTTCACCCTTTGGCCGCCGTCCGCGCCGCCGCTGCCCCCGCCGCGGCGCACTTCTTCGAGCAGTGCTTCACCCGCTCCCAATCTCGCTCCCACTTCTTCCGCCACGCGAAGTCTCGCTTGCAGTGGGCACACGGCTTTGTCGGGAGATGCTGATTCGGCACGGCTGGCTCCTGCGTGAACGGATGCGGGCCACGCGGGCATCGTACGATGCGGGTGAATGCCGCGGAAGAAGCCCGATCTGTTTCCACCGCCCGCACGAGGTTCATCGAAGCCGACCGGCCCGCGCTTGGCGATCGTCTTTGGCGATCAGCTCGATCTGGATGCCGAACTCATCCGCTCGCTCGGCGAGCATGACACCGTGCTGATGATGGAGGTCGCCAGCGAATCCACGCATGTTCCCAGCCATCAGCAACGCACCGCCCTCTTCCTCTCGGCGATGCGACACTTCGCCTCCAAACTCACACACCGCGGCGCCCGCGTCCGCTACGTGAACCTCGACGACCCGGCGAACACCGGCTCGTTTGAAACGGAGATCGCCCGCGCGATCGGTGCGATCCGCCCGACACAGCTCGTCTGCACGCACCCCGGAGAGTGGCGAGTGCTGGCCATGCTTGATCGCGTGCGATTGACGCACGCGATCGACGTGCTCATCCTGCCCGACACCCACTTCATCACCACGCGCGAGGACTTCAACGCGTGGGCCCAGGGGCGGCAATCGCTCACGATGGAGTTCTTCTATCGCGAGCAGCGCCGCCGCACCGGGTATCTGATGGAGGGCATGGGTAAGACGGCCAAGCCCGTCGGCGGCGAGTGGAACTTTGACAAAGAGAACCGGCTGCCCTTCGGCAAAGAGGGCCCAAAGCCGCGCCCGCCGATCCCGCTGAGTTTTCCGCCCGACCAGATCACGCGCGAGGTCATCGACGCGATCCAGCGGGTGCTGCCGTCGCTGCCGGGCACGATCGAGTCCTTTGGATGGCCGGTCACGCGGGCGCAGGCACTTCAGGCGCTCGATGACTTCGTGCAGCGTCGCCTGCCGCTGTTCGGGCCGTATGAAGACGCGATGTGGTCCGGCGAGCCGACGCTCTACCACTCGGCGCTCTCAAGCTCGCTCAATCTCAAGCTGCTGAACCCGCGTGAGTGCTGCGAGCGTGCGATCGACGCGTACGCCTCGGGGCACGCGCCGCTCCAATCCGTCGAAGCGTTCGTGCGCCAGATCATCGGATGGCGCGAGTTCATCCGCGGCGTCTACTGGTTCGAAGGCCCCGACTACTCCACTCGCAACAGCCTCGATCAGCACGCACCGTTGCCCTCGCTCTATTGGGACGCGAACACCGACATGGCGTGCATGAAAGCCTGCGTCGGACAAGTCCTCGACACCGGCTATGGCCATCACATCCAGCGCCTGATGGTCATGGGCAACTTCGCGCTCATCAGCGGCGTGCATCCAAGGGCCATCAGCGACTGGTACCTGGGCATGTTCGTTGACGGCGTCGATTGGGTCACGCTGCCGAACACACTGGGCATGGTCATGCACGCCGACCGACGGCCGGACGCGGGCAAGGGCGTGACGGGTCTGGTGGGGACGAAGCCGTACGCCGCGAGCGGCAAGTACATCGAGCGGATGAGCAACTACTGCAAGGGCTGCCGCTATGACCCGGCGGAGCGCAGCGGCCCGAGCGCGTGCCCGTTCACGGTCTTCTACTGGGACTTCCTCATCCGGAACCACGAGCGCCTAGGCGCGAATCAGCGGATGGCGATGATCCTCAAGAACGTAGACCGAATGACGCCCGAGACACGGACACAAATCACGATCGACGCGGCGGCGCTGCTCCGCAAGAAGATGCCGCCAGCGGCCGCGTCGCTGTGGGCGACCTGATCCCGTCCCGAGGTGGCGGGGCGGCCGAGCCCCGTGGAGCGGGAAGACCTTGGGCGATCACTCGGTGACCCCGGAAATCGCCGCGGAATCGACGGCGGCGATGGCTGTCCAGCACTTGGCCACCGCTCTGCGATGGCCAAGCCGCCCGCGCTGGCCTAGCATCTCTTCCCACCAATAGAGCCCAGGTGGCGAAATTGGCAGACGCACTACCTTGAGGTGGTAGCGCCTTCACCGGCATGGAGGTTCAAGTCCTCTCCTGGGCATTTGCACGCGGCGTTCTGGCGATCATTCGCCCGACCGCCGCGTGTGCGTTTGGGAGAAACGCCGGCAATCGGGAGCCGGCAATCGGCAATCGGTAAACGCAGAGGCGCTGGGGGGCGGCAGAACTCAAAGCTCAAGTTTTCAAAGCTCGAACGCTCAAGGTCAGGGCTTGCTTTGCTGCTTTGAGCCTTGCTGCTTTCGTCATCGCCCCGCCGCCACTAGGTCCCTCGATCCCTCGGTCCCTTGATCCCTCCCCCCCCCCGCCCCCCTCACACCACAATCTTCGCCCCCGCCACGATGTCCATCGCCGGCCGCTGGGCGATCAGCGACTCCACGTCCATCGCGGTGCTCGGCGGCAGCTCGAGCACGCAGTCCGGCTCGCCGGTGGCCTTACGCGGCACGCGCACGCCCGCCCGCTCCAGCCACGCCGCGGCCCGCGCCGTCTGGATCTCGCGGCAGGTCTGCGGCGAGTCGGAGACTCCCGGCGCTGTCGCGTTCTTGATCGGCGCGAACTCGTCGACGCGCAGCGACTCCATGACAATCGACGACTCGCACATCGCCAGCGCATCGAACACGAACGTCTCCAGCTTCACCGCGTTGTTCGATGTCGGCTCGACGCGCTGGCCACTGGCCAGGTCAATGTGCGGCACCTTCTTCTCGGCGCGGTGATACGGCATCGAGGCGCCTTGGCCCGCCGCCCCCCCACCGCCTCCGCCGCCCCCACCATTCAGCCGCTCGACAAACTCCACCGAGAGCACATGCACCGCCGCGTTGCCCGCGTTGAACACGAGCCGTCCGCTCGCATCGACCGCCTCGGTCAGCGCCCGCGGCATGTCTGAGTACTCCACCACACCGATCTTGCCGCCAGCCCCCATGCGCGCCAGCACGCCGACCTTCTCACCCGCGTGCGCCTTGGCCACCATCTTGCTGCTCATCTGAGCCGAGGAATCGGGCGCGAACGCGTGCAGGCCCAGGAAGACCGGGTCGATCACGCGGACCAGCGGGTTGTCGATCTGCGTGTAGGAGATGTGGCGGACGCCGCGGCGTTTCATGTCCGCGATCGCGCCGCTGACCATGAGCGCCCGGATGCTTCCGCCGTGGCCATCGGGGTTGACCGCCGGCTCGTGCAGGTCGCTGAGGAGGATCTTGCCAGTGGCGATGTCAAACGAGGGCATGACGCCCTGCGGGAAGAACATGACGTCGTGGCGATCGAGGCCGAAATAGGCGTTCTGCTTGAAGAACTCGCGCGTCTGCGCGTCGTTGAGCGGGCTGGTCATGATGTACCAGGGGATGCGCACGCCCGCGGGGCAGAAGGCGCGTTGAGCGGCGATGATCCAATCCGCCAGGCACGCAAAGAGCGGGATGTTTGAAACGGCCCCGGCCGGATAGCAACCCTTGGGCCCTTCAAAGCCCAGGCGCGAGCCTTGGCCGCCAGCGACGGTGAACGCCGCGATGTGGCCAGCGGCGATCAGCTCGATGCCCTTGGCGCGAAAGTGTGCGCGATCCCACGCGCCGCGCCCGGCGGTGCTGGTGCAATCGGCGGGGTAATAGGCCGGGGGCGACAGCTCCGAATCGCCGTGGGCCGCGGGCTTGGTGAGGACGTACTCGCGGACCAGGCCGGGGATCGCGCTGAGGTTCATCGACGCGATGTTCGCCAGCAAGCGGGCCTGCTTGCCCGCGTCAAGCCGATCGAAGAACGTGAGCAGTTGCTCCTGATCGATCGAGGCGAGGGATTGGCGGATGGAGGCGAGCGTCGGGCTGGACATGGTGGGCTCCGGAAGACCAGGGATCAAGGCACGGAGGGATCGAGGGACTCTCGATGTGCCGAGCGATCGACAGGATACCGGGCAACGCGGCCGGCGTGGAGCGGGTTGTGCGCCGGGGGCGATTGCTGCCGGGCGTTGGCCGCCCGCGGGTATCCTGCGTCATGCGCAACCTCCTCACCCACCCGACCCCGCCGCGAACTCTGCCGCTGATCGCGCCCTCGATCCTCTCGGCGGACTTTGGCGAGATGGCCAAAGCGTGCAAGGGCGTCATCGCGGCGGGGGCGGATCTGTTGCACCTGGACGTCATGGACGGGCACTTTGTCCCGAACCTCACGATGGGCCCGGATCTCTGCCGCGGCGTGCGCAAGCACCTGCCCGACGCGTTCCTCGACGTCCACCTCATGGTCACCGACCCAGAGATGTTCATCAAGCCGTTCGCCGAGGCGGGGGCGAATCACCTGACATTCCACGCCGAGGTGATCCCAGCGGCGCGCATCGCCGAGGTCATCGCCAAGATCCGCGACCAGGGCATGACCGCCGGGCTCGCGATCAACCCGGGCACCGGGGTCGAGGCCGTGCTGCCGCACCTGCCGATCCTGGACATGGTCCTGGTGATGTCCGTCAACCCCGGCTTCAGCGGGCAGTCATTCATCCGCGAGGTGCTGACCAAGGTCGAACGAATCAGCGACGAACTTATGCCCGTGCAGCGCCTGGAGATGGACGGCGGCATCAACCCGATCAACGCCGAACTCGTCCGCGAGGCCGGCTGCGACGTGATCGTCGCGGCGTCGGCGATCTTCGGCAAACCGATCGAGAAGCACGCGGCGATCATCAACGACCTCCGCGGGCAAGGGCCGGCGTAGCGAGCGCCACCGCCCCCCCGCCCCCCCGCCCCCCTCTCCCACTCACGGCCCCGGCCCGGACCAACGCTCGTCGCGTCGGTCCGAGCGCTTGGCGTTGATCTCGCCCCCGGCACTCCCCTAGTTTCTCCGCCGCCGTCGCTGTCCCCTATTGACGCCCCGCCAGCCTGTTGTATTCTCAAGCTTCCTCGTGCAAGGAGCGGACATGATTCAGGTGCGTCGCGCGGCGGTGGCCGCGCTCGGTGCGTGCGGGCTGCTGATGGTTGCGACACCTGCGGGCTTGGCCCAGTGCGGGTCGTGGATCCCCGGCGGCGGAGGCATCTCACCGCCGGACATCGGGGGCTTCATCCTCGGCACCTTCGGCTTTGCGCCCTGGGACCGCGACGGCGCAGGGCCCCAGTCACCCAAGATCGTCGCCGGCACGACCTTTGGCGGCTCTGCCGGATACCCACAGGACGGCCTGGCGATCTTCGATCCGGACACAGGGAACTGGTCGGCCCTCGGTACCCTCAACCCCTCGAACAGCAGCGTCACCACCGTGACGAGCACGCCCGGCGGCGCCCTCATCGTCGGCGGCACGTTCTCGGCCATGAGCGGGACGGCCGCCAACCGCCTGGTTCGCCTCGATGGCAACACCTGGACCGAAATCGGCGGCGGCGTCAGCGGCGGCGTCTCCCCGCAGCCCCGCGTCGTCCTCCCGCTCTCGGACACCGAGTTCATCGTCGCAGGCGCCTTCACCACCGCCGGCGGCGGGCCCTCGGGCGTCGGCGGCCTGACGGTCAACAACATCGCCCGCTGGGACGGCTCGGCTTGGTCCACGCTCGGCTCCGGTTTCAACGGCGACGTCCTTGCGTTGCTCCGAATGCCCAACGGGGACATCATCGCCGGCGGCAGTTTCACGCAGGCCGGAAGTGTCGCGGTCAACAGGGTCGCACGTTGGAACGGCACCACCTGGTCCGCTCTGGGCGGCGGCTCCTCCGGACCCGTGCACACCCTTGGCCTGCTCCCCGACGGCACGCTCGTCGGCCCGATGAACTTCTCCGGCAGCGGCGGATTCGCCCGATGGAACGGCACGGCATGGGTGCCCTTTGGCGGTGGCAACCTGTTCGGCACGATCTACGATTTGGTCGTGGGCAGCAACGGCGAACTCTTCGTCGCCGGCACGTTCCAGCAGGCCCAAAGCTCCGTCGCCAGCGGCATCACGCGATGGAACGGCGTCCAGTGGTCCTCGCTGGGCACGGGCATGAACGGGTCGGTGATCTCCCTCGCGCTGATCGACAACCGTCTGTACCTTCAAGGGCCGTTCACGACCGCCGACGGCAACTCCGCGTTCGGCTTTGCGCGATACGACTTCGGTAGCGCAACCGTCAACATCACCGCGCAGCCCACCTCGCTCACGCGTTGCTCTGGCGCTCCCGCCTCGTTCAGCGTCACTGCCACCGGCTCTGGCCCGTTCACCTATCAGTGGCGACGCAACGGCACGAATGTCAACACCACCACCAACCCCTCGGCCGCGACCGCGACGCTCCAGATCGCCAGCACAACCGGCTCGACCGTCGGCACGTACACGTGCGTGGTGACCAGTGCCGGCGGATGCGCCGCGGTGCTCACGAACGCCGCGACGCTCACCACCATCAGCGGCACGCCTCCGACGATCTCGCTGGACCCCGACCCGGTCGAGACGTGCGAAGGCCTCCCCGCCGAGTTCTTCGTCTCCGCCAGCGGCACCGGGCCGTTCACGTATCAGTGGCGCAAGGACGGCGTCGCCATCCCCGCCGCGACCAACCCCACCGCCATCACATCCTCGCTGACCATCGCCGCGGCCACCGCCGCCGATGTCGGCGCATACTCCTGCGTCGTCTCCAACGCCTGCAACAGCGTCACCTCCGCCGCGGCGGCCCTGACCGTGGACCCGTGCGTCTTCTCGCCCAAATGCAACCCCGCCGACATCGCCTACGACAACGGCGACCCGCTCCCGCCCATCGGCCCACCCAGCGGCACCAACAACGGCGTCACCGAGGCCGATTACAACCTCTTCTTCGCCACGTACTTTAACGCCGGCCCCGCCTGCGACATCGCCAACGACGACGGCTCACCCCTGCCACCCTTCGGCCCACCCGGCGGCACAAACAACGGCGTCACCGAAGGCGACTACAACCTGTTCTTTGCGATCTACTTTGATGGGTGTTCGTTCTGAGCGGAAGGGCCGAGGTTTGGGGCCGAGGGCCGAGCGGAGTGCGGAAGCGCAGCGGTGCGGCACTGCACTTGGAGGGTCAGTGGCGCGGCGCACGTGCGATCGACTCTGCGGAGCCTTCGGCAGTCGCGGTAGCGCTCACACTCTTGCCGCACTCCGGACACACAGCGCCCGCGGCGAGGCCGGTGAGGTCGTAGTTGCAGGATGTGCACTCGCCGGTGCTGATGCGAAGGCCGGAGCGGAGAGATGCCGCGCCGGTGGCCCAGAGGAGCAGGGGGAGCGGCCAGAGAACAAAATACACTTGCTTCAGCCCTGTGGCGTTCACGGCAACGGAGCCAAGCCCAAAATCGTAATATCTCAACGGCGGATCGCTGTCGTCGATCCCGATCCCAAGCCATAGTCGAACGCTTGGGATCCACGAGCCTCGATTGATCCGGACGAGGTGAACGCCGCTCGGCAGACCGTTCAAGTTTAGGCGCGTGTAAAGTTGACCTCCCGCGATCGCGGTCGTCGCGCGGGAGCCAAAGTACCCCAGGCTCCACCAACCCGACGCCAGCCACAGCGCGGCGATGAGTGTGCCGAGTGCAAGCAGCGTCCAGCCCAGCGCGGTTCGCTTGCGGCCGATCGATCGGGTTTGGCTGGACTTGCGTGTCATAACGTTGCTGAGCGGAGAACATTGTTGCGGATGCAACGTCAACTTGCGTCGTTCGATTCACTCGAGCGCGGGCGTCGCTCTGCCCTTGCCGCACTCCGGGCACACAGCGCCCGCGGCGAGGCCGGTGAGGTCGTAGTCGCAGGACTTGCACTTGTTGCCGAGTGCGCGACGGCGGGCGAGGATGCCGGAGCGGAGGGCGAACGTACCGGCGGCTCCGAGAAGAAGAGACAACGGCCAGAGCGAAAGAAAGAATCCGATTTCGCCATCGTCATACAAGACGAAGTACCCGATGCCAAACGAGTACATCGTCCCAGGTGGATAGTTCCGAGCGATAAACATGCCGCTCCAAAGCACGAACCGATCTGACAGCGAGACGGGCGTTTGATTCTCGGCGCGATACAGCCGAGGGCCTGAGCGCGGCATCGCCCACGGAAGAGGCATGGTGGACAGGCCACCTTCGCCAATCCTTGCTTGTCTGCTCCCATCGCTGTATGACACCCGCCACCACCCCGACGCCAACCACATCGCCGCGAAGAGTGTCCCGAGCGCAATCAGCGTCCAACCAAGCGCTCGCCGCTTCCGCCCGATCGCTCTCGTTGCTCGCGGCTTTCGTGGCATCGCCCCCCCACCCCCCCCGCTTCACACCTGTTGCTCACATCTCTCGCTCACACCGCCGCGGCCTTCCGCACCGTGCGTTGCTCGATGCGCTTCTCGCTCTTGGTGACGACGATGGCGTCGATGTAGCTGCCGGGCGTGTGGATCTGGTCGGGGTCGAGGCTGCCGGTGGGGACGAGTTCTTCGACCTCGGCGATGACGTAGTTGGCCGCCGTGGCCATCATGGGGTTGAAGTTGCGGGCGGTCTTGTTGAAGATGAGGTTGCCCTGCTCGTCGGCCTTGAGCGCCTTGACCAGCGCGAGGTCGCCGAAGAGGCCGGTCTCTAAGACATATTCGCGGCGCTTCGCGGCGGAGTTTGCCCGCGGGGTGATCTTGTGCTCCATCTCGGCGTAGGTGCCGCTGACGGCGCCCGGCGAGTGGTTCTGATGGCCGGTGGCCTCGCTGGGGCGGTAAAACTCGCGGATCTCCTTGCCCGCGGCGACCGGCGTGCCCACGCCCGTGGCAGTATAAAACGCCGGGATGCCCGCGCCGCCGGCGCGGATGCGCTCGGCCAGCGTGCCCTGCGGGTTGAACTCGACCTGCAGCTCCCCGGCGAGGAACTGGCGCTCAAACTCGGCGTTCTCGCCGACGTAGCTGGAGATCATCTTCTTGATCTGGCGGGTCTTGAGCAGCAGGCCCAGGCCCCAGTCGTCAACGCCGGCGTTGTTGCTGATGCAGGTGAGGCCGCGCGCGCCGCTGTCGCGGAGCGCGAGGATCAGTTGCTCGGGGATGCCGCAAAGGCCGAAGCCGCCGACCATGACGGTGATGTCATCATGAATGATGCCGCGGGCTTTGAGCTCGGTGAAGAGGACGGCGGTGGAGGCGGCGAGTTTGGACTTCATGGCCGAAGCATATCGGGGGGGGGGCGGGGGCGGGGCGGAAGGGCCGAGGTGTGAGGGCCGAGGGCCGAGGGGGAAGGGGAAACGTGAACGTGAACGTGAAACGAACCTGTCGCTGCGTTCGCGCGAGTCGGAGTCGCTGGCGCATCTGTCAGAGCCGGGTCTGTCGGAGCCGCGGGCGCAAGCACGCGGGCCTTTGCGACCGGCCGTGCGAGAGACGCGATCGCGATCTGAGCCCCGGTCGCGGAGGACGTTGGGGGGGCAGAGTGGAGCGGAGAGATCGAGCGCGGCTCGCCGCCCGCCTCATGCCCGATGCCCAGTGCCCAGTGCCCAGTGCCTTCCGCTTCAGAACGCGCAGCCGTCAAAGAAGATCGCGAAGAACAGGTTGTAATCACCCTCGGTCACGCCGTTGTTCGTTGCGAGAGTGCCGAAGGGCGGCAGCGCGGAGCCGTCGTCGTTGGCGATATCGCAGGCCGGGCCAGCGTCAAAGAAGGTGGCGAAGAAGAGGTTGTAGTCTGCTTCGGTCACGCCGTTGTTCGTGGCGTTCGGGAAGGATGGTCCGGCCGGCGGGAGCGCGGCGCCATCGTCATACGCGATGTCCGCGGCGTTGCATCGCGCGCCGGTTATCGTGAGCACGGCGGTGTTGCTGGTGACACTGCCGCAGGCGCTCGTGACGATGCAGCGGATGGGCCAGACGGAGCCGGGGGTGGCCGCGCAGCCGCCAACGCCGATGCTGACGGCGGGTGAGTTCGCGGGCGTGGCAAAGGCGGTGCCCGTTCCACCCCCAACCGAACCGCCGGAGGGGCAGGGAACGGGGCTGGCAACCTCCCCCAGGGTCTGCCAGTTCTCGTTCGGCGGCGGGGCGGTCTGGATCTGCCACTCGAAGGTCGCCGGCGCCATGCCCGGAGCGGGCGAGACGCTGAAGATCGCCGAACCATCAGCAGACGCGCTCGAAGCCTGTGGGTGGTCCGCGAGGCTCACGTTTGCCGCGTTCACGAGCGAGACGGGCCTGCTGTACTCAAGCCATCCGCAGAGGACAACGCGGCACCGATAGCGCCTGAAGTCCTCGGCGTAGCACCCGTTGATGGCGAGGGTGGCGGTTTCGGTTCCGCCGAATGCACCCCCGCTGCCGGTCGGGCCGTCGGCGATGTCCACAAACTCGTCTGCACCCGGGCCGACCGACCGTTGCCAGCGATAGCTCGCCGCCTGCCCGGGGGGCGCGGCAACCGCGACGGTGAAGACCGCCTCGTTCTGCCCTGGGCACACGGAGGTATCAGCCGGCTCGCTCGTGATGAGATTCGGGCCGGCGACGACCAGCGCCGCCGCGTCGCTCGTCGTTTCGCCAAGCGGATTGCCGACGACCGCCGTGTACCGCCCGGCGTCGGCCGCGCTCGCGTTCAGGATCGAGAGCTGTCCGGTGGCCGAGCCCATGATCATCGATCCCCAGGGCGTGGGGCCGTCGCTGATCGGCTCGCCCTCGCGCCGCCACGAATAGATCAACGGTCCGTCGCCGGATGCCTCAACGGTGAACGTCGAGATGCCGCCGGTCCCGGCGCAGACGACGTGCATCCCGGGCCACGGCGAAGCGACGATCCTGGGCAGACCGGGGCAACTGGTGATCTTGACGACGTACGGACCGGCCCCGCGGGCCACCGTGGTGCCCAGGAACGTCATCGTGCCGCCGTCGGGGCTCAGGCCGAAGGTCTGCGTCGCGGCCGTGACGCCCAGGCCATAGCCGTTGAAGATCGGAAGAGCACTCGCGATGCCAATCCCGCTCCGCCAGATGAACGCATTGGAGATCAGGTACGGCCCGGCGAGCGAGTTGCCGGTGATCACCGATCCGTCGGCGCTGACGGCCCGCGGCTCGGCGCAGCACTCGCCGGGGATGTTGCCCAGCCCCTGCATCCCGCCGGCCTGCGTCCATCGGAAGCCTTGGCCCGACGGGGCGGAGAAGCCCCCGCCGCTGGAGCTGGCGCCGACGATGGTCGTGCCGTCCTGACTGACGGCCATCGCGCTGGACCGTGTGTCGCCCGGAAGCGTGCCGAGGTCGACCATGCCCGTGGACTGGGTCCAGCGGAAGGCCCGGGCGGTGCTGCCGATGTAGGCGATGCCAGCGATGACCGAGCCGTCGCCGCTGACGCCGCGGGCCACCGATGCGCTGCCCCCGGGGATCGAGCCCAGGCTGACCATGCCGGTGGCCTGCGTCCATCGAAACGCCTGCCGAGGATGGTTCGGGGGCCCCGAGCCGGACTCGCCGACGACGACCAGCCCGTTGCCGCTGACGGCAAAGGCCTTGGAGCTGTTGCCGCCGGGAAACGTGCCCAGATCGACCATGCCCGTGGATTGCGTCCACCGGAAGGCCCGTACCACGCCCCCCGGCGGGGCCGGCGACTCGCCGACGATGACGCCCCCGTCGTTCGAGATGCCCCAGCCGATCGAGCCGTTGTTCACCAGCGGGTCCAGCAGACCCAGCGACGTGGTCACACCCGTTCCGCCCACGATGCCTGCGCCGGTCCAGCGGAAGGCGTAGCGGTGCCCGCCGGTGACGACGTTGCCGCAGTTGTTGATCGCCGTGGGCAGCATGGAGTACCCGGAGTCGTTCTGCATCTTGTAGATGACCTGGGCAGAGCAGGGTGCGGGCGCCCACACCGCCGCCGCGATGATCGCGCACGCCGCAACGCCCCCCCTCACCCCCCTCCCCCGCCTCACCCCCATCACCCCCCTCTCCGCCGCGGCGTCGCGCAACGTGGTCGCCGTCTGGGAGTTCGTCGTGAAGATCTCGGGCATGGCTGGAGTCCCTTCGTGCCGAATCCAATCGGTTCAACGCAGTCTACCACCGGGTGCCCCCGAAGCACAGGCAAATGGCCATCCGAACACGCGAACAAGCAGTCTGCACATGAGCATCATCCACGACCGAGAAGCTCAACGAGCCCCGATCCCCCGGGGG
>JALHNK010000034.1 GCA_022843565.1 Phycisphaerales bacterium | reverse complement strand
GAGTTGACAATCCCTACGGCGACCGAAACCTCGTCTGCACCTGCCCACCGATGTCGGCGTACGCGTAATCGCGCCCGTGTCTTGGGCAGCCAAAGTATCACGCCGCACGAACAAGGCCGCGCACCCGGCGCGGCCTTGTTCATCCATCGCACACTATCAGGAGCAGCCGCATGTCAACCACGCCTTCAACCGCCACCTCGGGATCCAAGGGCATGTTCTGGGCCGGGGTCGTCGTCAGCGTTCTTCCGGCCCTCGTGCTGCTCGGCAGCGCCATTGCGAAGTTCGTGATTGCGCCCGACGAAGCGATGCTCGCCCAGATCGGCTGGGACTCCAAGAAGCTCATGATCTTGGGCGTCGTTGAGCTCATCTGTGTCGTGTTCTACCTGATCCCACGCACCGCGGTGCTCGGCGCGATCCTGATCACCGGCTACATGGGCGGCGCGATCGCCACTCACGTGCGCGTCGGCGACCCGTTCATCGCCCAGGCGCTGATCGGGGTTCTGACGTGGCTCGGCTTGTTCCTTCGCGATGCCCGGGTGCGACAGCTCATCCCGCTTCGGGCGTGATCGACCGCAGAGCCCCGCTGTGCCTCGAGATGACCTTGCGTGCCCGCATCTCCTACGCTGTCACCGATGATCGAGATCGAGCGAGTGAGCAAGCAGTTCGGTTCGGGGGGCGGCGGTGGGCTCGGCGGGCCAAGCGGCGGCGTCATGGCCGTGCGCGACGTGTCGCTCTCGATCGGCGGAGGCGTGGTCACGGGCCTGCTGGGGCCAAACGGGGCCGGCAAGACGACGCTCATCCGCATGATCACCGGGTTCCTGACGCCGAGCCGCGGGCGCGTGCGCGTCTGCGGGCATGACGCGATCGAAGACTCCGGGCCCGCGCGGCGCTGCATCGGCTTCCTCCCGGAGTCCGCGCCGCTGTACCCGGAGATGCGCGTCAGCCAGTTCCTGCGGTTCCGCGCCAGCCTGTTCAAGATCCCCCGCGCCGAACGCGCCAGCGCCATCGATGGCGCGCTGCGCCGCTGCGAGCTGCTGGACATGCAGGACCGTCGCGTCGGCCAGCTCAGCAAGGGCTATCGCCAGCGCGTGGGCCTCGCCAGCGCGATCCTCCATCGCCCGCCGGTGCTCATTCTCGACGAGCCCAGCAGCGGGCTCGACCCCGCCCAGATCCGCTCGCTCCGCCAGACCATCCGCGATCTGGCCAGCGAGCCGCTGGATGAAGCCACCGCGAAACGCACCGGCCTCTCGAAGCGCGTCGTCCTGCTCAGCAGCCACTCGCTGCCCGAGGTCCGCGCGACGTGCGACCGCATTGTGATCATGGCCCGAGGCCAGGTCCGCGCCGCCGGCGCCCCGGATGAACTCCTCGAACCACTCCGCGCCGCGGCTCCGTGGCGCGTCGAGGTCGGCCACCCGCCCGAAACTCCGGCATCGCTCATGGTCTCTCGCACGCAGGAACTCATCGCCGGCGTCGCCAGCCGCGTGCTCTCGTGCGTCGCGGCCCCTGGCAACGCCGTCATCGCGCGTCTGGAGATGGCATCGCCATCGATATCGCATCAGTCCGCGACGACGCACCCCGGCGAAGCCCTCTTCCGCACGATCGCCGGCGCGGGCCTCACGATTCGTTCGCTCTCGCGTGAGGAGCCAACGCTCGAAGACGTCTTCCTCGCCGCAGTGGAAGACCGCGCCCACGACGCGCTGACACCGTCGCTGTCGCACGCGACCTCGCCAAAGGTGTTCGCATGAGCGGCGTCGCCACCATCGCTCTTCGCGAGTTCCGTGCGTTCTTCCAGCTCCCGCTGGGCTGGATCATCGTCGCGCTCTGCCTCCTGGGCTCGGGCTTCGCGTTCACGAACGCGACGCTCATCCCCGGCCAGCCCGCGTCGATGCGCGACTTCTTCGCGTTCTGGTGGTTCATACTCGCCATCATCGCGCCGTCGATCTCCATGCGCCTCTTCAGCGAGGAACTCCGCTCCGGCACGTTCGAGCCGCTCATGAGCAGCCCCGTCAGCGAGCTCTCGATCGTGCTGGGCAAGTACTTCGGCGCGATGCTGCTCCTGATCGCCTGCCTCGCCCCCACCATGCTCTACGTCGGCGTCCTCGGCTCGCTCACCCGCCCGGACTACGGCCCGATCTTCGCCGGCTACCTCGGCGTGCTGCTCGCCGGCGCGCTCTATCTGGCCGTCGGCCTGGTCTTCAGCGCGCTGACCAGCAGCCAGACGCTCGCGTTCCTGGCCACCATGTTCGTGCTCATCGGCGTCGAGCTGGCGATCGCCTATGGCTCTTCGCAACTCCCACCGCAAGCCGCCCGCGCCGTCAGCGAGCTCTCGGCCAACGCCCGCATCGCCGACTTTGCCAAGGGCGTGGTCGATACCGCAAACATCGCGTACTTCGTCGTCGTCTCCGCATGGCTCGTGGGCATCAGCGCAGTCATTCTCAGGGCACGGAGGTGGCGATGACCGGCACCGAGTCAACCAGCCACACGCCGATCGCGCCGGATGCGACGCCCGGCCACCGCTCGCGCTACGCCTTCCAGGCGTTCGTCGTGCTCTTCGCCCTCACGATGATCAGCGGCCTGGCGCTGGTCCTGCTCAGCGATGCCCGCCTCGCCCGCCGCTTTGATCTGACCTCGACACGCTCGCACGAGCTCTCGCCCCAGACCCGCACCATCCTCGGCGAGCTCATCGGCCCCACGCGCCTCATCGTCATCGCCAATCTCTCGCAGAGCGACGCCCAGAGCCGACGCCGCATGCAAGACGTGCTCGACAAGTTCTCGCGTGGCTCTGACAAGCTCGGCGTAGACGTCATCGACACGTCCAACCCCGCCGACGCGACGCGCTTCGACGCGCTGATGCGCGAGCTCGCAACGGGCGAGGCCCCGCTCATCGAGCGCCACATCGCCGGCACGCGGACCGCGATCGATGCGTTGCGATCGCTCGCGCAGGCGGCGGATCAGACCGTCACCTCTGTCGAGGCCATGAGCCGCATCCTCGAATCGACCGTCAGCAGTAGTGCCACGCTCTCGGCCAACGACCGCACGCGCGCGATCGACCAGCTCCGCTCTGCAACCGGTCAAGAGCTCGGCCTCTTCCGCGCGATCGCCGAGCAGCTCCGCCAAAGCGCCGCGCGCTGCGAGGGCCTGCTCGCTGAGAACGCCGCCCCGCTCAACGTGCCCAAGGTGGACGAGGCGATCATCGTCGCGCGCGACGCGTTCCGCGCCGCGATCCCGCGTCTCAGCCAAGCCGCGGACGAGGCAGAGCGCCGCGCCCGCCCGGATACGAAGGACATCGTCCCCGCCATGCGGGAAGAGGCGACCCGCCTCTCGCTGGCGATCAACCCGGCTCGAGACGCCGCTGCCCGCGCCGCGGCGCAGCTCGAATCGCTGCCGAAGATCCGCGTGCTCAGCATCGCCAAGGCCCTGAGCCGCACGCAAGCCGCCCTGGTCATCGGCCCCGGCGCCAAACCCGGCGAGCCCGCGCGCGTCACCGCGGTGCCGATCGACGAGCTCCTGCCCGCGCCGCTCATCACCACCGATGGCAAGCTCATCACACCGCCCGACCAGCGCCAACGCGCCGAAGAGCGACTCACCGCTGCGCTCGTCGCGATGACCGGGCGAGCCCGCCCGCTGGCGGTCTTCATGCACGCGGCGCCGCAGCGCGGCGCGCTTGCCAGCAGCGAACTCCGCCAACTCGTCGAGACCCTCGGCGTTCGCGGCGTCGACTGTGACGAGTGGCCCATCGCCCTCGGCACCGCCCTCCCGCAAAGCGTCGTCGATGCCGGTGCCGCAAACCGCCCCGTGGTCTTCGTCGTCATCGGGCAAGAGGCAACGACCCTGGACTCTGCGACGCACGTCGGCAATCTCGCCAAGGCAGCCCAGACGCTCTTTGAGGACGGGCGATCGGTGATGTTCAACGTCAGCCTTTCCTCCACGCGGGCCGCGGGCGCCGCCGATGCGATGGTGAGCTTCTTGCAGCCGCTGGGTCTGACGGTCGAATCCGGCAAGCCGCTGATGACCGAGTCGCTCGCCGCGGCTCGCCGCCAGGTCTCCGGCGTCATGCAACTGACCACCGCCGGCACGCCGCACCTGATGAGCGCCGCGGTCGAAGGGCTGACGCTGCGCCTGCCCTGGTGCGTGCCGATGCGCGTCGCGCCGGTCACCGGCGTGGACATCCAACCGGTGATCACGATCCCCGCGTCCGGGTCCCTCTGGGCCGAGAGCGAGTGGCAGACCTTCCGATCGTTCACCGACCAGCAGCGGGCGACGATGAGCCGCCTGCCCGCGTTTGACAGCCCCAGCGATGACAACACCGCCTTCGCGCCGGGCCAGCCCGGGGCCGCGTGGGTCGTCGGCGTGTCGATCGAGCGCACGCTGCCGCGAGGCGACCGCCAGCGCTCGCTGGTCTTCGGATCCAACTCTTGGTTCGTCGATGCGCTCGCCGCCCAGCGGGCAAACATCGACGGGCGCGAGTCCCTGGTCTTCCCCGCCAACTGGGAGCTCTTCATCGCGAGCATCAACTGGCTCTCCGGTCGCGACGAGCTCATCCAACGCGGCGTCGCCGCCACCAGCGTCGCCATGATCCCCAACCTCGCCGATTCGCAGCTCAGCGCGCTGCGCTGGGGCCTGGCCCTCGGGCTGCCGGTGCTCGTGCTGCTCATCGGCGCCTCATGGCGCATCTGGCGAGGGTGAGATGACCGGGCCACTCTCCCCCGCGCAAGCGGGGGAGATGGCGAGTCTTCGAGCCAGAGGGGGCCCGAAGACCCACGGCGACTCCTGACACCACGCACACTGACAACTGACAACTGACCGCTCCTCACCTGAAGTTCCTCGCGCCCACGTCCAGCTCCGCCAAATGGTTCTTCGCACGCTGGATCGATCGCACAACGACGTGAACAACCAAGCCCTCGCGCTGCACGTGCCCGTCGACGATGACAAAGTGTGATCTGGCCTCGCGCCGGAATCGCTCGTACACGCGCTTCCAGATCACCAGATTCGCGATCCCGGTTTCATCCTCGATGGTCATGAAGGTCACGTCATTGGCAGTGCCGGGGCGCTGGCGTACGAGCACGAGCCCCGCGACGCGCACGCGCTGGCCGCTGGGGCACGCTCGCTCATCGAGCAGGTCCGCACACGGGCGCACCCGCATCAACTTGAGATCCGGGCGAACGAACGACACCGGGTGCGCCTTGAGCGAAAGACCCGTCGCGTCGTAATCCAGCAGCACCTGCCGATCCGGCGCGATCGCCGGCAGCGGCACCGGCTCGCTGATCGGCTCGCTCATGCACTCAAACAGCGGCAGTGATTCGTCTCGCAGCACGCGCGCGTCCCACACCGCTTGTTGGCGAGAAAGCCGCATCGAGCCGAAGGCGTCGGCCGCCGCGAGTCGCCGCATGGCTTTGGCGCTGGCCCCGCTGACGCGCCAGAGTTTCTGAATGGTGTCGAAGGTTCGCCCCCGCGTCGCGATCGAGATCTTGTCCGCGTCCGTCTGGCTCAGGCCGCTGACCATGCGCATGCCCAATCGCAGGGCACCGCTCTCGATCGTGCAATCCCAGCGGCTGCGATGCACATCCACCGGGCGCACCGTGACGCCGTGCTCCTTCACATCACGAATGAGCTGGGCCGGGCCATAAAAACCCATCGGCTGCGAGTTCAGCAGCGCCGCAGTGAAGTGCGCCGGATAATGCCGCTTCAACCAGCACGACGCATAGACCAACAGCGCAAAGCTCGCGGCGTGGCTCTCCGGAAATCCGTACTCCGAAAATCCCTTGATCTGCTCGAAGCATCGCTCAGCAAACTCGCGGGCGATGCCGCGCGCGACCATGCCCTCGATGAGCTTGTGGCCGAAGCGGTAGATGAGGTCGCCCTTGCGCTTCCAGGCCGCCATGGCACGCCGGAGCTGGTCAGCTTCGCCGGCGGTGAAGCCCGCCGCGTTGACCGCTAGGGCCATGCACTGCTCCTGAAACAGCGGCACGCCCAGCGTGCGTTCCAGCACGCTGTCAACGCTCGGGTGAACCTTGATGATCGGCTCCTCGCCGTTGCGCCGGCGCAGATACGGGTGAACCATGTCGCCCTGAATCGGCCCGGGCCGCACGATCGCAACCTCGATCACCAGGTCATAAAACTCCTTGGGCTTCAGCCTCGGCAGCATCGACATCTGCGCCCGGCTCTCGATCTGAAACACGCCGATCGTGTCCGCCTTCTGGATCATCGCGTACGTCGGGCGATCGTCGTGCGGGATGTTCGCAAGCTCCCAGGCCTCGCCGTCCGCCCGCGGCTCATGCGTGTTCACCAGATCCAGCGCCCGCCGGATCGCGCTGAGCATGCCCAGCCCCAGCACGTCCACCTTCATCATGCCCATCGCGTCAATATCGTCCTTGTCCCACTCGATCACTGTGCGATCCGGCATCGCGGCATTCTCCACCGGCACCAGTTCGCACAGCGGGTGGCGCGTGATCACAAACCCGCCGACGTGCTGCGAGAGATGACGCGGAAAGCTCAGGATCTCGGCGCTGAGCCGCACCAGCCATTGCAGCGCCGGCTCCTGCGGGTTCATGCCCATCTCGCGCAGGGCTTTGACATTCAGCCCGCCCTCGTCCCACCACTCGATGTTCTTCGCCAGCCGATCGACCACATCCAGCGACAGGCCCAGCGCCTTGCCGACATCTCGCACGGCGCTGCGCCGCCGGTACGTGATCACCTCCGCAGTGAGCGCCGCCCGCTCCCGACCGTACTTGCGATAGATGTACTGGATCACCTCCTCGCGCCGCTGATGCTCGAAATCGATATCGATGTCCGGCGGCTCGTTGCGCTCCTTGCTGATGAACCGCTCAAAGAGCAGCCTGATCTTCGTGGGATCAACCGCGGTGACGCCGAGGCAGAAGCAGACGACCGAGTTCGCCGCGGCCCCGCGCCCCTGGCACAAGATCGGCACCCAGCCAACCGCCCCCACTCCTCCCCCCGCCTCGCCCTTGCGTGCGAATCGCACCAGGTCATGCACCGTGAGAAAGTACGACGCGTAGTTGAGGTCCGCGATCAGGCTCAGCTCGTGCTCGATCTGACGCCGCACCGCCTCGCTCACGCCCTCGGGGTACCGCTCTCTGGCGCCTTCTTCCACCAGCGCTCGCAAATGCTCCATCGGCGTGACGCCCGGCGGCACCACCTCGCTCGGATACTCGTATTTGATCAAGTCCAGTGAGAAGCCCGCGGTGCGCTGGACGATCTGCATCGCCCGCTGGATCGCTCGCGGGTATCTCGCGAACAGCCGGTGCATCTCGTGCGACGGCTTGAGATGCCGTTCGGCATTGGCGCGAAGCCTGAAGCCCGCCTCGTCCAGCGTGCAGCCGTGGCGGATGCAGGTCAGCACGTCTTGCAGCGGGCGGCGCTCGGGCGTGTGGGCGTGTACATCGTTGATCGCCACCAGCGGCGCCCGATGCGTGCTAGCCAGCGCCGCCAGCCGCTCGATGCGCAGCGCGTCGCTGGCGCCGTAGGACCATGACGCCGCGAGCGAGAGGCGGTCGTCGTCAAAGATTTCGTGCAGCCGATCCAGCACGACGCCGAGTTCATCTGCGAGTTCCTCCTCGGGCACCACCACGCAGAGCAAGCCTTCGGCGTGGGCCGCGACATCCGCGAGCGTCAGATGACACTCGCCCTTGGGCGCACGGCGTTTGCCCGTCGTCAGCAGCCGACACAGCCGCCCGTACGCCGCCTTGTCCGTCGGATACACCAGCAGCGAGCAGCCGCTCACGTCTCGCGGCAGCAGCCTCGCGCCGAGCACAAGCCGCACGCCCAGTTCCTTGGCCTTCACATGCGCCCGCACCACGCCCGCCAGCGAGTGCGTGTCCGTAATCCCCACGGCGCGATGCCCGAGCATCGCGGCGTGCTGCACCATCTCCTCCGGAAAACTCGCACCCGTCAGAAACGTGTAGTTGCTCGTGACCGCCAGCTCCGCGTACTCCGGCCCACCTTCCATCACACGCACCGGCTCCGCAGACGCCAAAGGCGTCTTGAACGGGTGAGGCTTCACTTTGGCCTGCGGCAGCTCCGGCATCGCTCGTGCTTATCCCCACTCACCATGAACAAACCACCGCCCGCCACCACGTCCACCACCATCGCCACCACCCGCACCATCCCCACTTCGCTCAACCTGCCGACACACCCACAGCCACACGCCCGACGCGAGCTGCACCGCGAAGTAATCCCGATCCGGCGGCGGCGCACTGCATCGCGGCGCATCAAGCGTCCCACGCCAGCGCCACCACTCCGGCCCGATGCGCTCCGGGCCGATGCACGCCACGACGATCTCACGCACGCCCCCGCTGCCGATCCAGCCGAGCTCCATCACCGGCCCATCGGGCGTGAGCGCGATGACCTCCGCCGGCAGCGGCTCATCGAACAGCACCGTCGGGCGATCTCTTCGCGGCATCAATGCCGACGGCGTGATCGCCTCCATCACTGAGTGCTCGCCAAATCCCCGCTCGGGCAGGTGTGAAGCGTGCAGCACCCGGCGCACCACGCGATCAGGCCCGAGACGATTCACCAGCGTGTCCGTCAACTCGCCGATCGCCGCGGCTCTCGCGCCGCTCTCCTCTTGGCCACCAAGATCCTGATGAACCGTCTGCCGGTCGCGCAGGCGCGCCGTCCGGGCCGCGGTCATCACCAACCCCTCGACCATCACGCTCAGATCGATCTTCTCCAGCTTCGTCCGCAGCATCCCCCACACATGCTTCAGATTCGCGCTCGCGCGGCTCAGCTCCACCACCACACGCTCCGGCGCCGCGCGCGGGCGCAGCACATCGCACTCCAGCCTCCGAACTCCCAGCGTCCGCTCGCTCAACTGCTTCGCCAAGTCACCAAGCACGATGTGAGCCGCGGCTTGCACCGATTCGTAGTGATCCGTCGGCCCGTCAAACATCATCTCGGCGCGGATCGGCGGCGGCGCAGACACCGGGTTGATCGTCTCGGTCGCATCGCCCATCGCCCGATCGATCCACGCCAGCACCGGCAGGCCGAACCGCGTCACGATCTGCGCCCGCGATAGCGCCATCACCTGCTCGACTCGCTGCATCCCCAACTCCGCCATCCCCTGAAGCGTCTGAGCGTCGTCGCTCAAAGCCGCGACAGGCAGGCCCGCCAAGGCCCGACGCTGCTCGCCATCACGCACCACCTCCAGCGGCTTCTCCCCCCACTTGGCCATCGCGCTGGCGCAGGTGAATGTCGGCGCGATCACCACCCGCGCGCCAAAGCCCAGTCGTGCCAACGCCCGCGCGCTGGATCGCGCCAGTCGCCGCTCGCTGCCATACAGCCGCCCGGTGCCGGTGATCTCCAGCAGTAAACCATCGGGCGGATTGGGCGCGACGCGTGGCGCGATCCGCAGGGCCCAGCACGCCAGGCGGTGCAGCGACTCCTGATCGCGATCGGGCCGATGCGCCTCGACATGCACCGCGGCGCCCGGCGGCAGCAGCGCGCGGGCCTGGGCAAGATCCAACCCCGCGCGCACACCCGCCATCGCGCCCTGCGCGCAGCGGCGCTGAACAATCTCCCGCCCGTTGATGCCCCGCGTGAGCAGCACGACGCACCGCTCAGCCCGATGCGCGTCGCCAGCTCGATTCAGCCGCCGATTCACCAGATCCGTCGAGAACGCGGGCAACCACAAGGCCATGGCTCGCATGGTCGTGCTCCAGAATCCAGCGGCGTGGCGCCGCCATCTCGGGTTGCACTCCTTTGCAACGCAACAGCTCGACGCTCCATAGTCGCGCGGGACACTCAAAGCCGACGCTCCCGCTCAAAGACACCAGCGACACGCCCCACCTGGTCGTCGCGGCGGTCAACTGCGAGCTCTCCCACGGTGGCCTTGCAATCAAGCACAACGCACCCCATCCCCCCACGCGCCCACCGGCCCCCACGGCCTCACCCATGCCGCCGTCCACACCACCCTTGCCCCCACTCTCCGCCGCCAGTTGCAGCCGTCGTGTCGCCGAGAGATCCATGCCCCCCGCATCAACGATCACCGCCGCCGCGGCTCCGCTTCGCAGGGCCAGGTCCGCCGCCCACACGCGCTCAAACCACTTGGTCGCCCGCACAAAGACGCTGCGCCGCAGCACCGCCTCATCCATCGAGAGCGGGCAGGGCCACACCCGCTCGCCGATCCACAGCACCTGGCGGTGAGGTGCCCGCTCGACCACGCGCCGGGCCAAATGCGCCAGCATCGACAACGCTGGCGTCCAAGGGCGCGAGGCGCCTCGCTTCGCGCCGGCGCCCGCGTTGCCCCCGCTGGCCTTCTCAGCGTTATTGATCGCCGAAGTCGCCGGCATCACACCCACCCACTCGTGCAGGCGTGCGGTGTCCAGCCCTCGCGACGGCAGCACCTGATCGATCTCCGCCCAGCCGGTCATCAGCACGCCATCGCCACCAGGTTTGTGGCCGCGGCGAGCTCGCTCATCGGCATCGCCAGCTCCACCCCCACACCCGGCACGCTCACACAGCCTGCGTAGCTCCTCCAGCGAGGCTTTGGCGGGGCTCTGCGCGATCGACTGAGCAAGCTGAAGCCGTGTGCCCATTCGGAAAGTGTACGGTCTTTTAGAACCTTGTCAAGGCTTTGTTTGGATTTTAAACGCATTTGCGATCGTGTAGCGAACTGCTGCGAAGATACAACGAACAGTTCCAAAACTGCCGCTTCAGTCGATTCAAAGGCACACCCGTGGGTGTCCGATGGCACTTGTCGACTGATCGACCGAGCTCTCGAAGATTCCCCGCCAACCGCTCGCCCGTACCGGGTACGCTTGTTCCATGCGACGTCCGAGGGCGTTCACGCTTGTGGAACTCTTGGTGGTCATCGCGATCATCGCGGTGCTGCTATCGCTCTTGCTCCCGGCCTTGAGAAGCGCCCGGAACTCCGCAAGAAGCGTCAAATGTCTGTCGAACCTCCGGCAGATCGGCATCGCGATGGCGACGTACATGAACGACTTCGAGAACTTCCCGGTCGGCCGGGACACGAACTATCAGGCCAAGATCCGCTGGTCGTGGGGCGGCGTTCATTGGTACACACTCGACGCGCAAGGGAACCCCGTCAACCCCGGCGTCTCGGCGACGTTCATGACCGGCACGCGCGTGCTGAACCCGTACATCGGTTCGGATCAGTTGCAACAGGCTCGCGCCGAGATCTTCCGATGCCCGTCTGACACCGGGTGCGTCTACAGCCGCACGCGTGAGCCGGTGATCTGGCAGACCTTCGGAACTGGCAACCCGTCGCTCGAAGGGAACGAAACCGTCTTCGGGCAGCTCGGCACCAGCTACCAGATGAACTCCTGGCTCTATTGCGACGTGCAAGCTCGCTGGTTCGGCTCGCCGACGGGATCGTATCGCCCGAGCTACGGCCCGCGGCAGGCCAACATCGCGCCGAGCAAGCTCGTGGTGATCTCCGATGCCGGCGCCTCGGCCGCCGGTCGGTACACCAAAGCCGAACGCGACACGCTGGGTGGGGGTGGACTCGTC
Organism: Phycisphaerales bacterium; assembly: GCA_022843565.1. Classification (GTDB taxonomy): domain Bacteria; phylum Planctomycetota; class Phycisphaerae; order Phycisphaerales; family UBA1924; genus JACVCS01. The sequence continues at coordinate 15,195 of JALHNK010000034.1, read as the reverse complement.
GAAGGCTGGTGGCACGGCTACGAGAAGGGGCAACTCGTCTTCCTCGACGGCTCGGCCCGTCAGGAGATCGAGATGAACGCGATCACCAAACCGACGTACACGTTCTACCTCGACCCGTATCGCAACGTGCCGCTGCGGTCCCGTCAGCCTGAGGCGCCGAACTGATCGCGACCGCCTCACTTGGCCAGAATCAAATCCAACAACTCCGGCACGCCCGTGCCCATCGTCGCGACCGTCTCGACGATCGGCTTGCGCCCGCCTGCGCCGTCGCGCAGGTTGCGGACCAGTTCGTTCTGGCCCGGGTAGTCGGCCTTGTTGCAGACGAAGACGTCGGCGATTTCAAGGATGCCGGCCTTGTCCATCTGGACCGAGTCGCCCATGCCGGGGGTCATCACCACCAGCGTGCGGTCCACGTGCTTGCGGATGCGCGTCTCGTTCTGACCGGCGCCGACGGTCTCGACGAAGACCGTGTCGAACACATGCTCGCCGTTGAGGGTGCAGCCGCCGATGAGCTCGACGATGTCGTTCAGGGCGTGGTAATCCTCGCCGCTGATCGCCAGGGAGCGGTAGAAGATGGAATCGCCAAGCGTGTTGAAGTCCACGCGGAGGCGATCGCCCAGGAGCGCGCCGCTGGTGAGCGGGCTCATCGGGTCAAAGGCAACAACCGCAACGCGCTTACCCGCCAGCGCACCGGCATCGGATGACGACGCCCGGCGCGAAAACTCACCGGCGAGCTGCGCGACGATCGTGCTCTTGCCCGCGCCGGGCGAGCCGGTCACACCGATCACCGTCGAGGGGCGGCGACGCTTGGCCTCCGGCCGCAGCGGCAGGCCCGCGTGCATCAGCGAGATATCCCGAGCAAGCTGCGCGATCGGATGCCCGCTGGGCACCGTGGGCGAAAGCGGCTTGGTCGCGTCGCGCACCGCGTTGACGATGTCAAGCAGGCCGGTCGCGGTTGTAAAACACTTGGCGATGCCCGCGTCTTTCAGCGGCTGAATGTCCTCAGACGGCAGGATGCCGCCCATGTAGACCGGAATGTCGGCCCGCCCGTAGTCCTTGAGATCGCCGATGAGGCGCGGACCCAACACGAGGTGCGAGTTGCTCATCATCGACGCCGCGATGACGTCAACGTCTTCGTCGCGAGCGGAGATGGCGAGGCTCTTGGGCGTCTGCCAAAGGCCGGAGTAGATGACGTGGACACCGGAATCGCGCAGTGCGCGAGCGATGACCTTGACGCCGCGATCGTGCCCGTCGAGCCCCATTTTGCCCAGGAGCACGCGAGGGCGGTGATGCAGCCCCTCGCAGCGGTCAAGCTTTTGAAACTCGGTGGTCGGGGCGTTCATCATCTGAGCCATAGGCAAGAGGATAGGAACCGCCCTTCACCTGCGGAAAGACGCGCGGCACTCGCCCCGAACCCCGAGAAGGCCGCTCTTTGCACCATACCCGAGCCCGCCCCGCCCGCGACCCATCCGCAGACCGGCGCGTCCGCTTCTGCTCCGCTCGCAGATCTCTCGTCGCACGCCTCCCCTCTGGATGCCTCGATGCCTCATGCCTTGATGCCCTCCCTCACCGTCAACACCTCCTCGCCCCCAACCCGGACATCTTCCCAGATGCGTCTCGGAACTCGAAAATCACGACATTCGCCCCCGCAAGACGCGCCAAACCGCCTCCAAACCACGTAAAAACCGGCACTTTGAAAATCATTTGGGATTAAGTGCATCAAAAACAACCCAAAAACCGCTAATTCACATCGCCCCGGGACTTGAACATCGCGTCAAGAACCGCTAAAACATGGGCGAGTCGCAGTGGAACTGTGACAAAACACCCTTTTCGTACGGAGAAAACGCATGGCCGCAAAGTCCGCCCCCGCCAAACCCGCCAAGATCGCCAAAATCGAGCCCGCCAAGAAGATCCGCGGCAAGAGCGACTTCTACAAGCTCGTCGGTGATCACACCGGCCTCAAGCGCAAGGACATCGCCACGGTGTTCGATGTGATGGGCAAGGTGATCGCCGCCGACCTGTCCAAGAAGGGCCCCCGCGTGTTCAACGTTCCGGGCATGATGAAGATCATCGCCAAGGAGAAGCCCGCTGTGAAGGCCGGCATGTGGAAGAACCCCTTCACCGGCGCCGACGAGATGCGCAAGGCCAAGCCCGCCTCCACCGTCGTCAAGATCCGCGCCCTCAAGGCCCTCAAGGCCATGGTCTGATCCGGCGTCGCGACGCACCCGCGTCGCGATCTCGCTCAGACTTTCAGTCAGCCTTCAACTCAACGAAGCGAAAAGCCCCGGCCAACTCGGTCGGGGCTTTTTTTCGCCCGAAGACCAGACCGACGTGTACGCACATGACCGCCGATCGCTCGCCACGCGAGCCAGGCTGGGAAATGGACTTCCGCTCATCGCGAAACGTCGTCGCCGCTCCGCTTGAACGCCACGCTGGCGACCTCAAGGACGCGGCCATCGATCTCGTATTGCGGCAACGCCCGATCGGTCAATCCCAGCAGCGTTCCCGCCGCGCGTGAACCGTCCGGGAGCGTCACGGGATGATCCGCACCGACGCCCCAGAGCAACGGCGTCGCCTCGGCGATCAGGGACGGCACAAGCGATGGCCGCGAGATTGCGTCCGCCAGATCGGTGAGCAGACGAGCGATGACCGCGTCAACATCAACGGAGCGGCCGAGCACATCGCGCAAAGTCGTCGCTGTGGATCGCAGCTCATCGGGCAGATCCGAACGCGAGAAATCGGCGTTCACGCCAACGCCGATGACAATCGCCGTCGTCTTGGCGACCTCGCCGGTCTCCGACAGGCGCGAAACGCCGTGAACGATCTCGGTCAGCACACCGGCAACCTTGCGCCCCCCGATCATCACGTCATTGGGGAGCTTGAGCTTCATGATGTGCGGCGTGCCCGCCAGCTCAACACGCAGCGACCGAAGCACCGCCATCCCGAGCCGAAGGCCCAGAGCGCTGTCGAGAAGATCCGGCGTCGCCTTCGGATCAAACGGCCACATAAACGTCAGAAACACCCCGCCCAGCGGGCTTCGCCACGAACGCCCCCGCTGGCCAACCCCCGCCGTCTGCCGCTTGGCGATGATCGCTCGCGGCAGCGTCGCGCCTCGAGCCAGCAACTCCTTCGCAGCGAGCGACGTTGACGGGATCTCGTCGTGGTAGTCAACAGCGAGGGGAAAGCTCAAGGGAGTCATCGCGACCTCATACGTTAGGGACTACGGGCGTTCCCGTTCACGCCTAAGCCATCGAGTTCTGAGTGAATCAGGGGAAAGCACCCAGAGAACAACTCGCGTGAAACACCGGATTGCTGATCGGCACCGCCCATTCAGCCGCACGCATAGGGGAAACACGACCGTCGATGGGTGCGGTTCAGCACCATCGGCCCGCGACTCCACCGACCCGCAGAACGCCGCCCGCTCGCGACCCGCATGCACCGACTATCGTCATGCGCCCATGAGAATCGGTGTGATTGGTACGGGTGTCGTCGGACTCAGCAGCGCTGTCTCGCTCCGACGCGCCGGTTTTCCCGATGTCCGCATCCTCTTTGCAAATGACCTGCCGGACATCACCTCGTCACGCGCCGGAGCGGTGTTCACCCCCTTTGACGCAGGTGGCGGCGGGCACGACGAGTGGATCCGCGGCTCACTGCTCGCGTTTCGCTCTCTCGCAAGGGATGAATCGAACGCTGGGGTTCGGATCGGCACAGCACACGAGTATCTCCTTCCGGGCGGTACAGAGCCGCGCTGGACTCGGCTCATCGGCGGCTCAAGGCCCATCGATCCGCGCGGGCCGTATGGCGGCGGCTTCCGGATCGATGTCCCGATGATGGACATGCGCGTCTACCTGCCCTGGCTGCGGTCGCAGGCCCAGCGCCTCGGCGTGTCGTTCGCGCAGCGCCGCGTCCGCTCGCTCGACGAGTTGTTTCTCGAGGGCTTTGACGCGATCGTCAACTGCGCGGCGCTCGGTGCTCGCGAGCTCTGTCAAGACCCGGCGGTGCGCCCGATGCGCGGGCAGCTCCTGCACGTTGCCAACACGCTCTCGCTCACCGACGCGATCGCCGCACCCGAGCCCGACGGCGGCGTCACCTACATCTACCCGTTCAACGATCGCGTCGTCCTTGGCGGCACGTACGAGCTCGATGAGCATCGCTGCGAGACCGACGACGCCAGCATCGCCGAGATCCTCGCGCGTACCCGCCGCCTGCTCCACGTTCACGGCGTCTCCGCCGCTGATCGCCTCGGCGAAACCGCTCTGGCTCGCGTCGCCGGCCTCCGGCCCGCGCGCCTCATTGACGGCCGCAACGAAGAGGTCCGACTCGAAGTGGAACGCACGCCCCGCGGGCCGATCATCCACAACTACGGGCACGGGCGCGCGGGCGTCACACTGAGCTGGGGATGTGCCGAAGCGGCAACGGCGTTGATGCCGCGCTGAGCGCGGAAGCCAGCGACAAATCGTCACGATGGCAGGGCTGCGTAACGCTGAATGCGCGTCATACGGACTCGTTGACGAGTACGCTCGCGAGAGATCAGCCCGTGCCTTCGCAGAGCCTCAGGCACGGCGTCCAAATGCGCGGGACTCAACGGTGATCAGTATCACCCCGCGGCCCGGGCGGTGTGTCCGAGGCTGAAGCGCACGGCGCCCTCGGCCAGCAGCGCCGTCGCGTCGTACATCGGCAGCGGCGAGTGTTCCTGGTTCAGGATCAGCGGCGCTTCGGAGCAGCCGAGGATGATCCCCTCTGCGCCGCGCTCGCCCATGCGGTCGATGGCGTCCACGAGCTTCTGGCGGCTGGCGGGGATGACGGTGCCGTGGACGAGCTCGCGGAAGATGATGCCGTCGATGATCTCGGCGTCGTCGGGCGTGGGGGCGATGACCTTGACCCCGCGCAGGCCGAGCATGGTCTGATAGGTCGAGCCGTACATCACCATCTTGGTTCCGATGAGGCCGACGGTCTTGCGCTTGTCGCCGGTGACAGCGTCGGTCACCAGGTCGGTCATCGTCAGCCAGGGAATCGGGCTGCGCGGCTCGGCGAGCTGCACCGCGTGCTGCATGAGATTGTCCGGCGTGATCGCGAACTCGGCGCCGCACTTGGCCAGCGCGTGCGCGGACTTGATCAAGAGGTCGCTGATCGTGTGCCAGTCGTCGCGAAGGACCGCGTCAAGGTACAGCTCGAAGGGCTCATTGTGGAGCGTGACCGCCGGATGGCCGGTATCACCGAGGCGAGCGGTGCATGAGCGAGCGATGTCCCGATAACAGAGAGCAGCTCCCTCGGGGCTGACTGCCGCGATTCCGATGTGCTTGGACACGGGTGATCTCCTGAATCCGAACCGAACCCGATCGTCGGCCTCGCTACGACTCCACATCGAAAGCGATTCCCGATCGGAAGTCAACCGCATTCCCTTGGCTTCGTCCGTAATGTTGCTGTACATGGACGTTCCGCCTCCTGATCCCTTTGACGTGCTCGGGCTGCCCGCCCGATTCGACCTGTCCACCGGCGAGATCGAGCGGGCGTTCCTCTCGCGCATGGCCCATGCACATCCGGACCACAGCGTCGCGCATGAGCCGGGGACTGATATCGCCCGTCTGGCGACCCAACTCAACCAATCTCGGGCAATCCTCTCGAACCCGGAGCAACGGGCGCAGTCGCTCCTCACCCGACTGGGTGGTCCGAGCAAAGAGGCCGATCGGTCCCTGCCGGAAGGCTTCCTGATGGAGATGATGGAAACGCGCTCGACGATCGACTCCGAGCGGGCCGCTGCGCGGACAGATGACGGGAGCGCTGAGGCGTTGCTCGATCGATGGGAAGGCTGGGGCGAGGGGCGGCGCTCGCTGCACATGGAGCGCGTGAAGTCGCTCTTTGCTTCGATCGGAAGCCCGCCGGACGGCGCTGCGCTGCGGCGCATCCGAACCGAGCTGAACGCGTGGCGTTACATCGAGCGGTTGCTGGAGCAGCTTCGCGACGGGCCATCACTCTGACAAGACGTCAATCCGCACGTCGTGGCGGCGCGATCGCGCGAAGCGATTCCAAGACGTCACGGATACCTTCTCTCGTCGGGACAGTTCGTCGAGCGTCCGCCGCCGCAGACGCTCACTCGCACCACTTTCGATCGGCTTCACCATGAACCCCATCCCCATCATCGCGGCCATCATCGCCGGCATGTGCCTGCCCTTTCAAGCCGCGTCAAACCGCCAGATGGGCCAGACGCTTGGGCACGGGCTGCACGGCTCGCTGGTCAACTTCATTACCGGCACCGTCGCGCTGCTCGCGGTAATCACGATCATGCGGCTCCAGCCGAACGTCGATCGCCTCTCCTCGACCCCTTGGTGGTCGTGGCTCGGCGGGCTCATGGGCGCGACGATGGTGACCGCCGCGGTGCTCTGCACGCCGAAGATCGGGACCGCCGCGTTCTTCGCGGCGATGGTGTGCGGGCAGATGCTCGCGTCGATGATCGTCGATACGACGGGGATGATGAACATGCCGCAGATCGACATCACCTGGCCGCGTGCTCTGGGGTGCTTGCTGGTGATCGGCGGCGTGGTGCTGGTCACGCGTGCGTGAACGATCACGAATCCTCTGCGGCCTCGGAGCTCAGACCGTGGCCGCCGGCTCGCCCACGCGGAAGGCCAGGTCCGGCTCGCGGCTGTCGTGTTCGGCGACCGCCTTCGTCCGCCACAAGCCGACCCAGTGGTTGGGCTCGATCTCGTGCAGGACGTAATCACCCGCGGGGCCGGGGCGGGGAGCAAGATCCGCCGGGGGCGTGTGCCAGGGCCACCAGGGGCGCACGCCACGATCGCCGCCGGGGAGCTTGGCGAACTCGGCCTCGTTCTCGACGACTTCTCGAATGGTGACGAGGCGATCGTCCTTGTGGCGGGTCTTTGGGATGCTGGCGAGCAAGCCGCGCGTGTAGGGGTGCAGCGGCTTGTCGAAGAGATCGAAAACGCTGGCGTATTCGACGACGCGTCCGGCGTACATGACGCAGACGACGTCGGCGTTCTCAGCGACCACGCCCAGCGCGTGCGTGATGAGCATGATCGCCATCTGCCGCTCGCGCTGCAGGTCGCGGAGCAGTTCAAGAATCTGGGCCTGGATCGTGACGTCGAGCGCCGTCGTCGGCTCGTCTGCGAGCAAGAGCTTGGGCTGGCACGCCAGGGCCATGGCGATCATCACGCGCTGGCGCATGCCGCCGGAGAACTGGTGCGGATACGCGCGGAGTCGCGTCTCGGGCGAGGGGATGCCGACATCGCGCATCGAGCCGATCGCGATGGACTCCGCCTCTTCAACACCCACGCGCTGGTGCAGCAGGATCGCCTCGACGATCTGGTCGCCGATGGTGTACACCGGGTTCAGGCTGGTCATCGGCTCCTGGAAGATCATCGCGATTTCATTGCCGCGAATCTCGCGGATCTCTTTCTCGGGCATCGTGACCAGGTCGCGCAGGCCGCGATCGGTCTGGAACATGATCTGCCCGCGATCGAAGCGACCCGGCGGTCGTGGGACCAGGTGCAGCGTGCTCATGGCCGTCACGGACTTGCCGCAGCCGGACTCCCCCACCACCGCCAGTGTCTGGCGCGGGTAGATGCTCATGCGGACGCCGTCGACGGCTTGGATGCGCGGGCCGTCGCGATTGTCGAACGACACCGCCAGATCCTTGACCTGGATGAGCGGGCGGCTCTCGTCAAGCTCGCGGTGGATCTTGTTTCCCGATGACTTGGCCATGGTGAGTTCGCGCTAGACGCGCGCCTTGCGGAGCTTGGGGTCGATGGCGTCGCGGAGACTCTCGCCGATGAGGTTGTAGGCCAGCGCCGTGAAGAAAATCGCAAACCCGGGGATCGTCGCCAGCCACCACAGGAACTCGCCGCTCTCGTCTGACGAGCTGGCCAGCAGACGGCCCCAGCTTGCCTGCTCGGTGGGGCCAAGGGCCAGGAAGCTCAGGATGGCCTCGATCTGCACCGCCGCGGCGATCGTGAAGCTCGCGTCCACGAGCACCGGCGTCACGCCGTTTGGCAGCATGTGACGGAACAGCACGCTGCGCAGCGGCAGGCCGGCCGCCTGCGCCGCTTGCACAAAGTCCTGATTCCGCAAACGCAAGAACTCGGCGCGCGTGAAGCGCGCAGCGCCGGTCCACGTCACACACCCGATGATCGCCATCATCACGTAGGTGTTCCTGGGCAGCACGCCCGCGGCGACGATCAGCACGAACAGCACCGGGATCGCCATGAACGTCTCAACAACCCGGAAGAGCAGCGCATCGACCCAGCCGCCGAAATAGCCCATCAGCGCGCCGATCGTCACGCCGATGAGCACCGCGATGCCGGTCGAAACCAGGCCGATCGAGATCGACAGGCGGCACGCGTGCATCATCTGGCTGATGACATCCTGCCCCTGCTTGTCGGTCCCCACCAGGAACATCCGCTCCTTGTCGTTGGGGAACTTGGCCTCCGCCTGCGCGATCAGCCTCGCCTCGTGCTCAGCGCGCACGCGCTCGGAGATTGTCGCGCGGGCCTCGGCGTCGGCGGTGTCGATCGCCCGCCGGAGATACCCCTCGGACTTTTTCGCGTCACGCGCCGCCTTCTCAGCGGCGGCGCGCGCGGCGTTGATCGACTCGACACCCGCCGGTGAGTCCATCGCCTCTCGCGTGAGCCGCCGCATCTCGCCGAGTACTTCGGCCCGGCGCAGCGGCGTCGTCGCGTCGCTTCCGGGCGGCAGCGTCTTCAGATTGGTCTCTCGCTGCGTCGGTGAGAACGGCACGAGGGTGTAGACCATCCGCGCGTCGCCGCCGGTCTCCAGCGTGCGGTACATCTCGAAGTTGTCCGGCGGGCGTGGGGGCGTGAGGAACACGATGGCCGCACCGACGAACGCAACAAACCCGCACCACAGCAAGCCCGACAACAAAGACCGGAACGGCGACGCTACCGCGAAAATCAACCCGGGGATCGCGCACGCCGCGAGGAACTGAAACTCGAACCCGGGCAGTTTGCGCCACGCGTCCAGCCACGGGACAACATCGCGATCCGCGAGCATCGACCGGATGATGGTGGCGATGCCGACGGTCACGAGGCCCTGAAGGACCGTCGTGATCACCAGGCCGATCTTGCCGCCGGGGCTCAGTGCGCCCTTTTCACGTTTGGGCAACAGCAGCAGCACCGCCAGAAGCAGAGCGCCGCCGATCAGCACCCAATCGGTACCGGTCAGCGATCGCAGCAGCGGCGAGGTCGTCTGCTCGGCGCCGTCGCTGAGCTTCAGCGTCTGGATCAGCGGGTGGCCGCTGGCCAGCACCGGCGCAAAGACCGCGAAGAAGACGATCAGGCTCAGCCACACCAAAGCCGCGACGGCGCGCGGCTGCTTGAGAACCTGGCTCCAGGCGTCGGCCCAGAAGCCGCGGGCCTCTTGCACGCCGAGGCCCTGCATCAACTGCACGCCGGTCACGGTCGCCGGCTGCTTCGCGTCGTCCTTCAGGTTTGCTCGCGGTGTTGTCAAGTCAGCAGTCCTTCTCGTCGTCGATTCGTCGGCTCGGCGGGTCATCACACACTCGGTCGCTCAGTCTTCGGCGCGGCGGATTCACGTCGCGGCTCACTTGTACGCAATTCGTGGGTCGGCAAGGGCATACAGGATGTCCGCCAGCAGCAGCGCCATGATGTTCACCGTCGCGATGATCAGCGTGTTGGCCAGCAGCACCTCGCGATCGCGGAGCACGATCGACTCCAGGATCATGCTTCCCATCCCCGGCACGCTGAAGATCCGCTCGATCACCACGCTGCCCGAGAGCATCGCCGGGAAGATGCTGGCGAACATCGTGATCAATGGCAGCAGGCTGTTCCGCAGCACGTGCTGCACCACGATCGACCGATCCGCGACGCCCTTGGCCTTGGCGGTGCGGACAAAGTCGGCGCTGAAGTTCTCGAGCATCGCGGCGCGAGTTTGTTTTGCCAAGACCGCGAACCCGCCGTAGACGAGGCAGAGCACCGGCAGCGCGGCGTGCCAGAACATGTCCAGCAGGTAGCCGCGCTGCCAGAGACCGTCGGCGTCAAAGCTGGGTAGAAACCGCATGATGTCCGAGGTGTTGTCGTGCAGGCCCGCGACGGGGAACCAGCCGAGATAGCGGTTGTCCGCGAGATAGCCGATCGCCAGCACGCCGGCCCACACCGTCGGCACCGACCAGAGCGCGACGACAACGCTGCCGATGAGCACATCGGGCCACTGGGCCTTGCGGATCGCCGAGAGCATGCCGCAGGGGATGGCGATGATGTAGATCAGCGGTAGCGCGATGAGGTTGAGCGTGAGCGTGACGGGCAGGGCCCGCGAGATCATGTCGCTGACGCGCTGGCCGCTGGAGAAACTCTGGCCCAGATCGGGCGAGCCGAGGCCGATGATGCCCGGGATGATCGGCACTCCCGCCCGCTCGAAAAGATCGGCGTTGAGCACGGCGCGCAAGGCGTCGCGAGACTTCTGAGCCTTGGCGTACAGCTCGATCAGAGACTCGGCGTGCGGCCGCAGCGTCGCAAACGCCGGCGACGATTTGTCCGGCACGAGCTCTGCCAGTCCGTCAACATCCGCGTTGTCTTTGTAATCCACCAGGTCGGACCGGTCGATCGACTCGGCGTAGACGCCGAGCTGGCGGATGAACTGCGCCCGCGCCCCGACATACTCCAGGCGTGCCTTGGCGTAGTTCTGCGAAGCTTCGCGGTAGACTCGATCGCGCTTCTCCACCGGGTCTTCGCGCGTCACACGTCGCGATTCATCAATCTCGGGCGACGGGTCCGGCTCTGCGATCGAACCGGCGAACCATGACCACAGCGGGGGCTCCTTCAGCGCCCGCGGCCCGCTGACGATCTCGCCGTCGGGCAGGCGCGTGTCCCGCGCGCCGAACTTCACCGGGCTGATCCGCCCGAGCCATCGCAGGTACTGCACCGGCGCGATGTCGTCCAGGCCGTAGCGGTCCTCGAGATACGCCTCGGCCTCGGCACGCGCGGCGCCGCCGCCGGCGTCAACCGTGCCGCCGCTAGCGCGGAGCGCGGCACCAATGCCGCCGGGCGCCAGCGCCACGAGCATGAAGATCAAAAACGTGATCCCGATCACCGTCGGGATCATCATCAGCAGGCGTCGCAGAATGTAAATGCCCATGCTGCGCTCCAACGCTCGGTCAGGAATCACCAGTGGCGGACGCGGGCCACGCCGACGCTTCGCGCCGGCGTGGGGGGTGACATCAACGTATCGATCACGGCTGCTTGACTTCGCCACCACCGATCAGGAAGAACTCGGGGACCTTGATGCCGATGTTGTACGTCTGGAAGTTGCCGACGCGGCGGCTCACCAGGCGAAGCCAGGGCAACTCCGCGATCGGCGTGTACGGCTGATCCTCATGCCAGGCGCGATGGAACTGATGCCACCCGGCAAACCGCGCGGTATCGTCGAGGATGATCTGGGTGGATTTGATCAGCGCGTCGGCCTTCTCGTTGCGCCACTGGGCGAAGTTGTCGCCGGTGCCCTCGATCGACGCGATGGACCAGAGCTGCGTCGGGTTCGCCTCCGGCACACTGGCCGACCACGCGAAGGTGATCGCGTCAAAGTCGCGACGATCAAGCCGGCTCTGCGTCAGCGACCAATCGATCGGGTCCAACTCGCAGATGATGCCGAACTTGGCGCACTGGTCCTTGACGTACGTCACAAGCTGCGTCGTCGTCTCGTTACCGGTGGAGTACGTGAGCTGGAACGTGAAGCGACGGCCCTCGGCGTCTTCAAGGACGCCGTCGTTGTTTCGATCGATCCAGCCCGCCTCGGTGAGCAGACGCTTTGCCTCCGTAGGGTCATAGGGCAGCGGCTTGATGTCCGGGGCCGCCATCGGCGTCACGCTGCTGAACGGCCCGTGCGCGACTCGCGCCAGACCGTTATAGATGTCGCGCACGATGCGTTCGCGATCGATCAGGTGCGTCATCGCCTTCCGCACGCGAGCGTCGGAAAACGGCGTCGCCCGCTGGCCGGACCGCAGCCCGTTCTGCCACGCGATGAACGACCAGCCGCCCTGCACGTTGAACCACTTGAGCGCGCGGCTCGTGCGGTTGAACGCCGTGTCGTCCCGCACGCTGTCAAACTGCGGCGTTGTCGGGCGCGCGATGTCCGCCTCGCCGTTGGTGAACGACGTGAACCGCGCCTTGCTGTCAGAAATGATCTTGAAGCGGATCTTGTCGATCGGCGGGCGCGGCCCCCAGTAGTTCTCGTTCCGCACCAGCACGATGTCGTCCGGTGGCGTCCACTCATCCTGCCGATCCAGCCGTTCCATCCGATATGGCCCCGATCCCATCAGCAGCCCCGTTGAACTGTTGATCTGCGCCGGCGTCAGTGCGCCGTAGTAATGCTTGGGCACGATCGGCATCATCAGGCTCTGAGACAGGTTGTCGTACCGCGAACTTTTGAACTGGAACTCCAACACCTTCGGCCCCAGCACCTCGACGGTCTTGATGACGTTGTACTGCCCGCGGAATCGGTCGGCCTGAATCTCGCTGTTCCAGATGAAATCGTGATAGGTAAACCGCACGTCTTCGGCCGTGACGTCCTGCCCGTCACTGAAGCGGGCCGTCGGGCGGATCTTGACGCGGAGCCACATGCCCGCGGGGTCAAGCTGCCACGCCTCGGCCAGCGCGTGCTCGAGTCGCAGCGACTGCGGGCCGTAGCGGCCGAGCGTCTCGGTCACCTCGTCGTTGACGTACCGCCCGTAGGTGTCGCCGTAGCGGAAGGGCGTGATGACCGCGGGCCGTCCCTCGAAGATGATGGTGATCTCGCCGCCCTCGCTGAACTGGGCATCCTTTCGCGGGTCGGTGAAGACGATCTCGTCGCGTGTCCACGAGATCGGCACGCCCGGACGCGCCCACGACTCATCGCGCGGGCCAGCGTTTGCTTGCGCCGCGGCCGCTGGCGACTTGCCGGCCTGCGGCTGATTCGCCGGCGCTGGGCGCTCAACGGGGCGCGACTCGATCGTGCGCTGCAGCCCGCTGACCTGCGTCGAGAGCGCCTTGATCTCGCCCTGCATCCGCAGCGTCTGATCCCAGAGCCGATCGCGCTGCACCATCGACAGAAACACGCCCAGGCCGATGACGACCACCAGCACAAAGAGCACGAAATCCTTCAGTGTGAATCGGTTGTTCATGGCTTACTCAGATGCTGCTCACCAACACGCCCGATCTTCGGACAATCACCACTCACTGCCAATCGATCCCCCACGAGCCCCCAACCACCACCCGCCCCCGCGCGCTCCCGTCCCGACGCCCACGGCGCCGCCCTGATCGAACCCACGGCCCCGGCCCCGGCGCGTCGATCCACCCTTCGCGGGGGCATCGTACATGCACTCAGCCCCGGCGTCGAGTCGGTCTCCCCGGATCTTGGGGGCGCATCGCCCGGCGCTCGCCGCGTCTTGGCACCCTCGCCAGGCTCACCGTGCCCTCCGCTTCGGGTCCAGCGCCTCCCGCAGCGCCTCGCCCATCATGTTCAGCGACAGCAACGTCACTCCCAGCAGCAGGCACGGGAAGACCAGCAGCCACCAGTTGCTGTGGATCGTGTTCAGTTCCGAGAGCCCGTCGGCCGCGAGGTTGCCCCAACTCGGGAGCGGCGGCTTCACGCCGATGCCCAGGAAGCTCAGGAATGACTCTTGCAGAATCGCCTGCGGCACCGTCAGCGTCGCGTACACAACGATCGGGCCCGTCAGATTCGGCAACAGGTGCCTCAGGAAGATCCGATGCAGCGGCAGGCCCAGCGCCCGCGCCGCCTCCATGAATGGCTGCTCGCGCAGGCTCAGCACCTGCCCGCGGATCACCCGGGCGAGCGTGAGCCATGAGACGCCGCCGATCGCGATCAGCAGCGTCAACAGATCGAGGCGTGTCCGTGTCCCCTCGCTCAGGACGATGGGCTCGAACTCGCCCGTCGCGTCAGCCTTGGCCTCCAGCGTCGCCCGCAGCGCCGGATCCTTGCTCAACATCTGCCCCGCCGCGGCGGAGCCGGGCTCCCAGCCGCGATCGATCGCGACCATGCGTGCTTGCTCGCGAATCCACGCCTCTTTCGCCTGCGAGCGACTGGTCAACTCATCGATCATCGCATCCGACGCCACCGCCAGCAGCACTACCAGCAGCACATAGGGCAGCCCGTACAGCACATCCACGATGCGCATCATCACGTCATCCACACGCCCGCCGACATACCCGGCGATCGCGCCGTACATGGTGCCGACGATGACCGAGATCGCCGCGGCGGCGATGCCGATCCCCAGCGAGATCGATCCGCCCGCTAGTACACGCGCCAGCACATCCCGCCCCAGCACGTCCGTGCCCATCACGTACGTCGGGCGTGCCGCGGCGAGCTGATCAGGCGATGGCTTGAACCCGCTCTCCTGAAGCGACTGTGGAGACACGCGGCGTTGATCGGCCTCCTGACGCAGCGCCAGACTCTGCGTGATGTCATCAAGACGCGCACGCTCCATCGCATTATGCGTCCAGAACGACGGCGGCAGCCGCAGCCCCGCGCGTTCCTGATGCTCAATCGGCGCCACCAGCGGGCGCGACGACTCTGGCAGATACGCAAACCCCGGCGGCGTCGCGCGCCCCAGCGTCCAAGGCAGCGACACCAGACAGAGCAACGCCATCAACGCCAGCACACAGACGCCCGCAAGCCCCGCCTTGTTCCGGCGCAGCCCCGCCCACGCGCTGCTCCGCGAAAAGTTCGGTGTCGCTGTGGCGGGCTCGGCCATAGGCGATGAGCGTACGCGAAGTTCAGCCGGGCCGCGACTCTGCCGCCAGCGCTCATCTCATCCCACGCGCCACAGCTTCCCCTCGCGCACCACCGGGCGATACAGCGTGTCGCGTTCGACTGGACGGAAGCCCGCCTCGCGGATCGCCTTCTTGAGCGACCAGACGCTGACTTCCTGATGCGTGGAGCTACCGCCGACCTTCGTGATGTCGTACCAGACGACGGTGCCGTCCAGGTCGTCGGCGCCGGATTGGAGCATGAGCTGGGCCATCTGCAGCGTCTGCATGATCCAGAAGGCCTTGACGTGCGGGAAGTTGTCGAGCATCAATCGCGCGATCGCCAATGTGCGCAGGTTCTCAAGCCCCATCGGCCCGGCCAGGTGCTCCAGCGCGGAACCATCGGGGAAGAACGGGAGCGGGATGATGGTTTGGAAGTAGCCGGACGGGGAAGTGGGAGAGTGTC
>JALHNK010000033.1 GCA_022843565.1 Phycisphaerales bacterium | reverse complement strand
CCGGATCACGCAGCCGGGCTCGTACTACCTGACAGGCAACGTCGAACAGTCATCAACAGGCGGCGGCATCGAGATCGCCGCTCAGAACGTCACACTTGACCTGAGCGGGTTCACCGTCCTGAGCACGTCACCAACCACCGGCGCGGGCATCCAGAGCAACGGCGGTCTGGCGATCACGGTGAAGAACGGGACCGTCTCGGGCTGGGGCGCGTCGGGTATTGTGCTCGGCTCTTTGAGCACCGTCCGCAACGTGACCGTCTCAGCGGTCAACGGCCCCTACGGCATCTCCGTCTTCAGCGGGGTCGTCGAATCGTGTGTCGTGCAGAACGGCGGTGCTGTCGGCATTTCAATGGGGACCAACGCGATCATTCGTAACTGTGTCGTCAGCGGGAGCGACTTAAACGGAATCGAAGCCGGCTCGAACTCCAGGATCGAGAACTGCGTGTCCAACAGCAACGGCGGCAATGGCATCGTTGTCGGCGGGTCGACAGTCACCGGGTGCTCTGCGATCAACAACCAGCTCTCCGGCATTCGCAGTGGCGGCTTTAGCACCATCACCAACTGTCAATCCAGCCAGAACACGCTCGACGGCTTCGAGCTCGCCACGCAGGATGTAATCACCGGCTGCACGGCGGATCGCAATCGCCGCGACGGCATCTCGGCGCTCTCGCGCTGCCGCATCGAGGACAACACGTGCAACGAGAACGGCTTCGGTAACGGGACCGGCGCGGGCATCTTGCTTGACACCGGCGGATCGCGCAATCACGTCAAGAACAACACCGTGGTTGGCAATGACTGGGGCATCAAGGTCGACTCGACGCTGAACCTCGTCGTGGGCAACGGGTCCAGCAGCAACACCTTCAACTTTACGATCGCCACGGGCAACCGCGTGACGTCGATCGTCAACCTCACGACCAACGCCGCCCTCATCAACGGCAACACCGGCGGCACATCCACGCAGGATGCCGATGCCAACTACGTCTACTGACCCTCACCCTCGCACGCCCGCAGCACACGAGCACGAGCTTCACCGCGACTCCGTATAGGGCGCCGCCGCGAAACTCACCGGCCCGCCCATCGCAGCTTGACACCGACCAATACGCAGAAGCCCCGGCGCGTCCCGGGGCTTCTGTTCGTCATGCCGCGTGTCACGCCGCCGCGCCGCCCAAGCCGGACGGGAGCCGTCAGCACACAGCCTTCAGCCCACAGCCGTCAGCAAAGCCCCGATCAACCCAAGCGCCCAAGCGACCGCCAAAGCGACCGCCCACGAGCACCGATCCCAATGCCCAATGCACAGTCCCCAGTGCCTTCCCACTCAGCACTCAGTACTGTCCTCAGAACGAGCAGCCGTTGAAGAAGATGCTAAAGAACACGTTGTAGTCGCCCTCGGTCACGCCGTTGTTCACGAACGGGTCGATGCCACCGTTGCCGAAGGGTGGCAGCGGTTCGCCGGCGTCGGCGGCGATGTCGCACACAGGATTGGCATCGAAGAAGCTCGCGAAGAACAGGTTGTAATCGCCCTCGGTCACGCCGTTGTTGACCAGCGAGGGGCCGACCGGCCCGATCGGTGGCAGCGGCTCGCCGGTGTCGTAGGCGATGTCCGCGGGGTTGCAGCGCGGCGTGCCGACCGTGACCTTCGTCCACGAAATCCCGAACGCTCCGGCGACAGTGGGTGAAAAGGTGGTCAGCGTGCCCGCGGCCGGCCCGGCGCGGAAGGTGAGGATCGGGGCAGGGTCCGTGTTTGTGCACGCGATGACGCCGGGGAACTCCAGGAGATCATCGCTGCGGAAGTTGTCGTCGGGCGGGTTGGGAATGTTGCTGGACAAGTTGAAGCGGGCGTGGGCGAGGTAGTAGTCGCCAGCGACGAGCGAGCGTGTCAGTTGCTCGATAACCGAGTTGCCGGGCACGGCGTCGTTGCCGGCACCCTCGATGGCGTTGAACTGGCTGTCATAGAGCCAGAACTCCGTGTCGGCATTCCCGGCGACGCCCGCGGTGGTGAACGTGACCGAGCCGGGTCGGATGACCACCGGGAAGACATCGGGCGTCACGTCCGTACGCGTGAGTTGTAGGACGTAGGGGATCACGATCGAGCCAGGGGCTGCGACCACCGAGACATAGAGCTGGGGCGTATCGGTGCCGCTGGTGTACCACACCAGCGGCCGACTCGCCGAGCCCGACTGGAAGCTTGCATCGCTGGCGGGCTGCGGCACGCCAGAAGTCTGGTCCAGCCCACGAAGCCGGAGCTGTTGGTTCCCGCTCACCAGCGCGAGCTGCCAACGCGAGATCCCCGGGCCCTGCGGCAGGATGAGCCGGAAGTAATCGTTCGTGTCGGTGGATCCTGTCGTTGAGCCGCTGATCGAGTTGCCCGCGCCGAGGGTGCGGAGATTCGCCGTGGCCTTGGTGTCGTTCGGCTCGGTCTCGGTCGTGGTGACCGCAAACACCGGCACGGTGTTCGTCACACTATTGCCGCAGACGTCCGTCGCGGTCAATCCGAAGCCCGCATTGAAATCGTCGGCGATGGACGAGAGCACCGTGAGCGTGCGCCCGTCCGGCGAGATGCTGAACCGCCCGCCGGGGGTGATGCCGACGTCGTTGCGCTTCCAGACATAGGTGATCGCGCTGGCCGGGGTTGTCGTGGCGGTGCCGGTGAGGACGAAGCCGTTGGGAACGACGACGGTCGTGCCGACCGGCGGCGTGGTCATGGCGATAGATCGGACGGTGACGGTCGCGGCGGCGGAGGTCTGTATGCCGCAGGAGTTGATCACATCGCAGACGTAATCGCCCGGCACCAGCCCCGGCCCGCTCAGCGAGAGCGCATTGGTCGCCGAGCCGCTGATCCCCGTGCCATCGGCCAGGGGCGTGGGGACACCGACGATCCGCCACCGGAACGTGGGCGAGGTGCCGGTGGCCGTGACCGTGAGCGTCACCGGTTCACCGGGGCACCTAATCACATTGCCAGGGGAGGACGTGACCGACGCCGGCACGCGGTTGATGAGATCGACGTCCGGCGCGTTGAGCGTCCCGCACGGGCCGGTCACCACGCAGTTGTAGTTCGACGCCGCGTCCGCGGGCCCGAAGTTCGTGATGGTCAGCGTGGTGGTGTTGGCCCCGCTGATGCGCCCGCCGTTGGTCAGCGGCGTTGTGCCGCGGCGCCACTGCCAGCCCGTCGCGGTCCCGCTGGTCACGATCTGCAGCGCGACCCCCGAGCCCTGGCAGACGATGCCCGAGCCGGTGGACGAGGCGTAGTTCGTGAACGACACCGGCGACTGCACATTGAGGTCGGCGTTGTTGCTGATGACGTCGGTGCCGCAGGGGCCGGTGACGACGCAGTTGTAGTTGCTGGCGGCGTCGGCGGGCGTGACACCGCTGATCGACAGCGTGGCGGTGGTGGCGCCGCTGATGGTGCCGCCGTTGACCAGGTTCGTGGTGCCCTTGCGCCACTGGAAGAAGTTGACGGTGCCGGTGGTGCCGACGGTGAACGAGGCGGTCTCGCCGGTGCAGCGGCTGAGGCTCGCCGGCTGCGAGATGATGGACTGGGGCTGGTTGACGGTCAGCGAGCAGTTGTCCGAGATGATTGAGCCGCACGGGCCGATGACGACGCAGTTGTAGTTGATAGCCTCGTCGGCTTCGACGACGGCGGTGATCAAGAGGGTGCTGGTGTTTGCGCCGCTGACGCGTCCACCGTTCGTCAGGTTCGTCGTGCCCCTGCGCCATTGATAGGTGAACGGGCCGGTGCCGCTGGGCGCGACAGCCGGGTTGAACGTCGTTCCCTCGCACCGGGTCAGGCTCGACGTCTGCGCCAAGATGCCAACGGGCGTGCGAACCGTGAGCGTCGCGGCGCTGGATGTGTTGGTGCACGAAAACGCCCCCCCAAAGCTCACGCGGCAGGTGTACGAGCCCGCGTCTGCCGCGTCGACGTTCGTGAGCGTCAGCGTCGAGCCCGTGCCCACGACGGTCGCGTCGCGGAACCACGTGTAGCTCGGACTGCCGCTGATGTTGAACGCGCTGGCGGTGAATGTGACATTGGCGCCGGGGCAGACCGTCTGGCTGAACGGGTTCGTGAGGAAGTTGCACTGAGCCCGGGCCGCACCGGGAGTCAGGGCCAAGACCACCGCAGCGACGATCATCATCAACGACAAACGGATGCTGAGCATGCGAAGCACTCCACGAGAACGGCGGCGCGGGAACCGAAACCGGTCGATCCCACGAGCCCGCGCCGTAGATCACAAACTACCACAAGGAACGCCAAACGGCAATCGAAAACCACCCTTCCGCCCTGCCTCCGGCCAAACCCGTCCGCACCCGGCAACCCCGGCCCCCCACCCGCACCCAGCACGCCCGACCCACCCCAACTCCTGCGCGCCGACCAATGCAAAGACCCCCGAGCGGCGGCGCTCGGGGGTCTTGGTCATTCGTTTGACACCATTGCTCGATCCGGAGGGAGGCCGAGGCGTTGCCCAGAGTCTGGCAGACCCGCCGCGGAGCGGGCCACCAACGCAGTCAGCCTTCAGCACTCAGCACTCTGCACTCAGCACTCTGCACTCTGCACTCTGCACTCTGCCTATTAGAACGCGCAGCCGTTGAAGAAGATGCTGAAGAACACGTTGTAATCACCCTCGGTGACGCCGTTGTTCACGAACGGGTCGATGCCACCGTTGCCGAACGGCGGCAGCGGCTCGCCCGCGTCCGCGGCGATGTCGCACACAGGGTTGGCATCGAAGAAGTTGGCGAAGAAGAGGTTGTAATCGCCCTCGGTCACGCCGTTGTTGACCAGCGAGGGGCCGACCGGCCCGATCGGTGGCAGCGGCTCGCCGGTGTCATACGCGATGTCCGCGGGGTTGCAGCGGCAGTTGGAAATCGAGAGCATCACCGGGTCGCAGGTGGCGGTGCCGCACGGGGAGAACGTGACGACGCAGTCGTACTGGCCCGTGGTGGCGGCCGTCGCCTGGGGGATGTGCAGGAACGCGGTAGTGGCCGAGGGGTTGCTGGCGGGGTTGATGGGCACTCCATTGTGCCGCCACTGGTACTGCACCGCGATGTTGCTCGGGACGCGCAGTCCGAAGGTCACGGGCTGATCGCGGCACACCAGCGCGCTCGTCGGCTCGTCGAGGAAGACCGGGCCGATGCGAAGCCGCGAGTTGAACGTGTCGCACTGCTCGTTGCTCGAACCGCCCGGCCCGATGGCCAGCGTGTACACGGTGCCCGGGGTGAGACAGTCGGACAGGATCGTCGTCCGCGACTCGGTCGACGGTATGGTCTGGTTGAGGATGGGGAGGCTGAACTTGTTGAACGCGACGGTGACGCCGTCGCCGCAGGTTTCCTGCGTGTCGCTCACATCGATGCGAACGCTGACGGGGCGAGCCGAGAATCCTGATGGACAGGTCCACCGGTGCACGGCCCAGTTGACCTCGGGGATGCGTCCGGCGGCCACGCCGTTGGGGTGGACCAGCGAACTTCCGATCTGGGTCCAGTAGTTGAGCGGGTGGCGGTGCCAGATGGGCGTGATGTTGTCGCCAAAGGGCGGGGGCAGGGGCGCGAAGATCGGCAAGGGTTCAAAGTCGGCGGGCGTGAAGGCGACACCGGCATCGCCATCGTAGAAGCCGTACTCCCAGCCGTTCTGGCCCTGGGTGCCCGAGTACTGCGTGTGGGAATCGAAGTACGAGGTGGTCACCGGCCTGCAGTTGGCAACGCGGACTTCGAGCGGGTCGGAGGTGAGTGTGCCGCAGGGGAAGGTGGCGCGGAGGCGGTACGACCCGGCGTCACTCGGGGAGGCGCTGGGGATGCTCAGGGATGCCTGCGTCGCGTTGGGAATCTCGGAAAGATCCTTGAGCCATTGATATGACGTCGCGCCCGGGGCCGTGGCCAAGAGAGAAATGGGCTGACCCGGACAGACTGTGGAACCGAAGGGAGCCGAGATGGTGGGCGAGTTGCACCCGGCCACCTGGGAGACACGAAACCCAATGCCGGTCACTTCGTTCACCGGGTTGACGCCGAAGCTGATGTCAGCTCGCAAGTGATTGACGGGGCTAGTGCCGTACCCGCCCTGAACCCTGCGGTCGGAACCGCTGCTGCTCGATTCGTTCCATTCAAACACATTCCCGCCCATGTCGAACGTGCCGTAGAAGTTCGCGGCGTATGCGCCGACCGGCGTGGTGTTGCCGATCGCGTCGCCAAAGTTCGCCTCCGCAGTCGTGGGCTCACTGTTGCTCGACGTGGGAAATAGCCAATAGTTGTCAGCATCTCCTCCCTCGCTCGCGGGCTGGTGGTACGCGGCCTTGTACCACTCGTCCTCGCTAGTCACCGCCCACACAGCGCCCGCGTTGCGCGTGACGGTGTTGTTGGCGATTCCGTTCGGAGTGAGCGTGTACGCACCACTCTCAGTATCGCCGCTCCCCTGGCCGTTGTGCAGCCAGTTGGCGAAGCGGCAGGCATCCCAGAACGAGACGTCATTCACTGGGTTGTTGGCCCGGCCGCTGACGGTCGCGTACGTGTACGACCCCGCTGAGCCGGAGCGAGTGATCCCGCCGAACGTCCCAGCCATGTTCGTGTTGTACAGGTTGAAAGGGTCTGACGCGGCCTTGGCGTTGAGGAACGCCGCGTACTGCGCGTTGGTCACCTCGGTCCGTCCGATGTTGTAGGCGTACGCCACGGAGCCGTAGCCCGTAGTCGGGTCCGGCGCGTTGCCGGGGTTGCCGATCGTCACGGTGGAGATGGTGATCTGGGCCGCGGCGGAAACCGCAAGTCCCCCGGCCACGGTACAGGCCGCGAGCGCGGCCACGCTGATGAAGGACTTCACGAACATGTCTTGCTCCTCAACACAAGAAACCGGCCAGCCCGACGACGGTGACAGGGTCCAGAGAACTTTACGTGACCTAGAAAGCCAAGTGCCGTGGTTGCCGCCCCCGCGCGGCGTGATGGAAACTCAGCAGACTCAGGAGGAAAGCGACAACAGCGATCGACAGGCGCATGGGAGCCTCCGGGAGAGCACGAGCATACTCGAAAGGTGGGCTTTGTCCACGACTTTTCATAGCCCTCGGGCGGAGATTTCCTCTCAACGGTCCGCCGGGCTCGATCGATCGGGTTCAGCCGATCACGCCCAGCATTCATTGCTCCGCCCGTGCCACTCAGAATGCGCAGCCATTAAAGAAGATGCTAAAGAACACGTTGTAATCGCCTTCGGTCACGCCGTTGTTCACGAACGGATCGATGCCACCGTTGCCGAACGGCGGCAGCGGCTCGCCGGCGTCCGCGGCGATGTCGCACACCGGGTTGGCATCGAAGAAGCTCGCGAAGAACAGGTTGTAGTCGCCCTCGGTCACGCCGTTGTTGACCAGCGAGGGGCCGACTGGGCCAATCGGCGGGAGCGGCTCGCCGGTGTCGTAGGCGATGTCTGCGGGGTTGCAGCGCGGGTTGCCGATGGTGACCTTGGTCCACGAGATGCCGAACGCGCCCGCGGGCACCGGGGGCGAGAAGATCGTGAGCGTGCCGCCCGCTGTGCCACCGCGGAAGGTGAGGTTCGGGGCAGCCGAGGCGGTGTTGCACGCGATGACGCCGGGCAACTCCAGGAGATCATCGCTGCGGAAGTTGTCGTCGGGCGGATTGGGAAGGTTGCTGGACAGGTTGAAGCGGGCGTGGGCGAGGTAGTAGTCGCCAGCGACGAGCGAGCGTGTGAGTTGCTCGACGGTCGAGCTGCCGGGCAAGCCGTCGTTGCCGGCGCCCTCGATGGCGTTGAACTGGCTGTCATAGAGCCAGAACTCCGTGTCGGAATCCCCGGCGACGCCCGAGGTGGTGAATGTGACCGAGCCGGGTGGGATGACCGCCGGGAAGACATCGGGTGTCACATCCGTGCGCGTGAGTTGCAGGACGTACGGCGTCACGGGCGAGCCAGTCACTGCTTCCACCGAGACATAGAGCTGGGGTGTGGCGGTGCCGCTGGTGTACCACACCAGCGGCTGACTCGGGGAACCAAACTGGAAGTTTATGTCGGTGGCCGCCTGCGGCACTCCATTGATCTGGTTCAACCCGCGCAGCCGGAGCACTTGGTTCCCGCTCACCAGCGCGAGCTGCCAACGCGAGATCCCCGGGCCCTGCGGCAGGATGAGCCGGAAGTAATCGGTCACGTCAGTCACTGCCACCGTTGAGCCGCTGATCGAGTTGCCCGCGCCCAGCGTGCGGAGATTCGCCGTGGCCTTGGTGTCGTTGGGCTCGGCCTCGGTCGTGGTGACGGCGAAGACGGGCACAGAGGTCGTCACGGTGTTGCTGCAGATGTCAGTCGCGCTCAGCGCGAAGGCCGCATTGAGATCGTCGGCGATGCTCGAGAGCACCGTCAGCGTGCGCCCGTCGGGCGAGATGCTGAACCGCCCGCCGTTGGTGACGGCAACGTCGTTGCGCTTCCAGACATAGGTGATGGCGCTGGCGGGGGTTGTCGTGGCGGTGCCGGTCAGGACGAAGCCGTTGGGGATGATGACGGTCGTGCCGACCGGCGGCGTGGTCATGGCAATGAATCGCAGTGTCAGTGTGGCGGCGGTAGACGTCTGCGTGCCGCAGGAGTTGGTCACGTCGCAGACGTAGTCGCCTTGCTGCAACCCCGGCCCGCTGAGCGTGAGCGTGCTCGTGGTGGCACCGGAAATGCCCGGGCCGTCGACCAGCGGCCCGGGGACGGCCACTCGACGCCACTGGAAGCTGGGCGAGGTGCCGGTGGCCGTGACGGTCAGCGTCACCGGATCACTGGGGCACTGGGTGACATTGCCAGGGGAGGACGTGATCGAAACCGGCACGCGGTTGATGAGATCGACGTCCGGCGCGTTGAGCGTCCCACACGGGCCGGTCACCACGCAGTTGTAGTTCGACCCCGCGTCCGACGGCCCGAAGTTCGTGATGACCAGCGTGGTCGTGTTGGCCCCGCTGATGCGCCCGCCATTAGTCAGCGGCGTCGTGCCGCGGCGCCACTGCCAGCCCGTCGCGGTGCCGTTGGTGCCGATCTGCAGCGCGACCGACGAGCCCTGGCACACGATGCCCGAGCCGGTGGACGAGGCATAGCCCACGAACGACAGCGGCGACTGCACGTTGATGTCCGCGTTGTTGCTGATGGCATCGGTGCCGCAGGGGCCGGTGACGACGCAGTTGTAGTTGCTCGCCTCGTCGGCGGGTGTGACGGCGCTGATCGTCAGCGTGGCGGTGGTGGCGCCGCTGATGGTGCCGCCGTTGGTCAGGTTTGTGGTGCCCTTGCGCCATTGGAAGCTGGTGATGGTGCCGGTGGCGCCGACGCTCAGCGAGGCCGACTCGCCGATGCAGCGGCTGACGCTGGCCGGCTGCGAGGTGATGGACTGGGGCTGGTTGACGGTCAGCGAGCAGTTGCTCGAGATGACCGAGCCGCACGGGCCGGTGACGACGCAGTTGTAGTTGATGGCCTGGTCGCCTTCGACCAGGGCGGTGATCGAGAGGGTGCTGGAGGTCGCTCCGCTGACGCGTCCGCCGTTGGTCAGGTTCGTCGTGCCCCTGCGCCACTGAAAACTGAACGGGCCGGTGCCGCTGGCCGCGACAAACGGGGTGAAGGCCGTGCCTTCGCAACGGGTCTGGCTGACTGTCGCCGCCGCGATCCCAACGGGCACGCGAAGCGTGAGCGTCGCGGCGCTGGACGTGTTGGTACACGGGAACGGAGTAGCGACAGTCACGCGGCAGGTGTACGAGCCCTCGTCCGCCGCGTCGACGTTCGTCAGCGTGAGCGTCGCGCCCGAGCCGACCGCGGTGGTGCCGCGGAACCAGGTGTAGGTCGGTGAGCCGCCGAGGGTGAACGCGCTGGCGGTGAACGTGACGGTGCCGCCCGGGCAGACCGTCTCGCTCACCGGGTTCGTGATGAAGTTGCACTGCGCACGCGCCGCGCTGGGCGCCAGGGCCAAGACCACCGCGGCGACGATCATCATCAACGACAGACGGATGCTGAGCATGCGAAGCACTCCCACAAGAACACACGCCAGCGGATCAGACGGATGTTTCCGTCTTGACTGAGACGCCGCAACGCAGAGCCTAACCCAGAACCCGATCGGCAACAACAAAATACGACCAACTCCGGCGGCGACGCTCGGTGGACCAACCACCCGCCGCCCGCGGCCCGCCGGCTGCCCTCGGTCCGAGAAGTCCGGCGAGAACCAGGTCGTGTTCGGATCATCAATGACTGCGAATTCTCCGCCGGCGCCCGCGGGCGCTCCAATCGTGCCAGCGGGAACTCCAAACGTGTTCGCTTGCGCTCCAATCGTGCCAGCCGGCGCTCCAAACGTGCCAGCTTGGATCGTTCCCGCGACCTTTCAGGCACCGAGAGCGTTCGCCACGATGCCCGACACAATGGCCATACTCACAGCCGTAGAGACCACGATCGACAACGATCGACTCCGCATCCCCAACTTGCGCGGTCGCACAACCGAAAACCCCCGAGCGGCTGCGCTCGGGGGGGTGGGGGTGGGGGTGGGGGTGAGGGTCTTGGTTCTCCGTTCCACTGCAGTGCTCAATCCTGAACCGGGCTGACGCGTTGCCCGGAGTCCGGCAGACCCGCCGCGACAGGAGCTTTCAGCCTTCAGTGGTCAGCCTTCAGCAGAACAAGACCACTGATGCCCAGTGCCGAGTGGCCAGTGCCTTCCCACTCACACCTCGGCACTCAGCCCTCGGCCCTTCCCATCAGAGCGAGCAGCCGTCAAAGAAGATGGCGAAGAACAGGTTGTAATCACCCTCGGTCACGCCGTTGTTCGTGTCGAGGATCCCGAAGGGCGGCAGCGGCGAGCCGTCGTCGTTGGCGATGTCGCAGGCGGCGCCGGCCTCGAAGTAGTTCGCGAAGAACAGGTTGTAATCGCCCTCGGTCACGCCGGTGTTGGTCTCGCCTGGGATGCCGATCGGCGGCAGCGGCGAGCCGTCATCAAACGCGATGTCCGCAGGATTGCAGCGGCAGATGTTGACCGTCAGCGTCGCGGCGTTGCTGGTTGTGCTGCCGCACTCCACGCTCACGACGCAGTCGTAGCTCCCCGCGTCGGCGGGGGTCACGCTCGTGAGCGTGAGCGTCGGCGTCGCGGCCGAGGGATTGGCGAGGGTGTCGATCGCCACGCCGCCCTTGCGCCATTGGTAGGTGAAGGGGCCGGTGCCGCCGCTGATCGCGATGCTGAACGTCGCGGCGTCGTAGACACAGAGGGTCTGCGGCGCGGGCTGAGTGGTGATGGTGGGCACTGGCGCACCGAAGGTGTAGCGGGCGATGCGGTTCGCCGCCGTGCCCCCGGCGGTGGTGAAGGCCCCGCCCACGATCACGTCCCCGCCCGGCAGCACGGCCAGGGCGTTGACAGTGCTGTTAGTCTCCGACCCCAGCGCCGACCAGGTGTTGGTGGATGGGTTGTACCAGGCGATGCGGTTGGCCGTGACGCCCCCGGCGGTCGTGAAGTCTCCGCCCACGAGCACATCCCCACCCGGCAGGACCGCCAGTGCGCGGACAGCGTTGTTCATCCCCGATCCCAGCGCCGACCAGACGCCCGTGGTCGTGTTGTAGCGGGCGATGCGGCTCGCCGCCGAGCCCCCAGAGGTGGTGAAGAACCCACCCACGATCACGTCGCCACCCGGCAGCACGGCCAGGGCGACGACAGAAAGGTTCGTGCCCGACCCCAGCGCCGACCAGGTGTTGGTGGTCGGGTTGTAGCGGGCGACGCGGTTGGCCGTCACGCCCCCGGCGGTCGTGAAGTCTCCGCTCACGAGCACATCCCCGCCCGGCAGCACGGCCAGAGCGAGGACAGTGCTGCTTGTCCCCGACCCCAGCGCCGACCAGGTGTTGGTGGACGGGTTGTAGCGGGCGAGGTTGCTCGCCGTCACGCCCCCGGCGGTCGTGAAGTCCCCGCCCACGATCACGTCCCCGCCCGGCAGCACGGCTAATGCGTAGACATCGCCGCTCGTGCCCGACCCCAGCGCCGACCAGGTGTTGGTGGTCGGGTTGTAGCGGGCGACGCGGTTGGCCGTCACGCCCCCGGCGGTGGTGAAGAACCCTCCCACGATCACGTCCCCGCCCGGCAGCACGACCAGGGCGCGGACAGTGTTGTTCGTCCCCGACCCCGGCGCCGACCAGGTGTTGGTGGTCACGCTGTAGCGGGCGATGTTGCTCACCGCCACGCCCCCGGCACTGCTGAAGCTCCCGCCCGCGATCACGTCCCCACTCGGCAGGACCGCCAGTGCGCGGACTGAGCCGTTCGCCCCCGCGCCCACCGCCGACCAGGCCGGTGTCGGGGCGATGACGGTCAGGAGCGCCGGGTCGCTCGTCACGGCCGGAGCGTTGCCGCAATCGCCACCGACGACGCAGTCATAGAGCCCCGCGTCGCCGGGGCCGAGATTCGTCAGCAACAGCGTCGCTGTCGTGGCCGAGGGGTTGGCGCTCGCAGTGATCGGGATGCCGGCCCTGCGCCACTGATAGAACACCGGGCCGGATGTCGTTCCAACCCGCACGGCGGTGACGCTGAAGGTGGCCGACTGGCCCGCGCAGACCGTCTGCGGCGTAGGCTGGCTGATGATGGCCGCCTCAGGGGCTGGCACCCTGTACCGGGCGACGCGGTTGGCCGGTACGCCTTCAATAAAGGTCGAGAAGCTGCCGCCGGCGATCACATCTCCGCTCGGCAGCACGCCCAAGGCAAAGACGGTGGAGTTCATGCCTGAGTCGAGCGCTGACCAGGTGCCCGTGCCTGGGTTGTAGCGGGCGATGCGGCTCGTGCCAACGACACCCCCCGCGGTGGTGAAGCTCCCGCCCACCAGCACGTCGCCTTCCAGCCCGAGCACGAGGGATAGAACACTGCCGCTGGCGCCGGAACCCAGCGCCGACCAGACGCCGGTGGTCGGGTTGACACGGGCGATGTTGTTCGTCGCGACGCCCCCGGCGATGGTGAAGGCCCCACCCACGATCACGTCCCCACCCGGCAGGACTGCCAAGGCTTGGACCAGGTTGTCGGTCCCGCTCGCCAAGGCCGACCAGGCGCCTGTGCTCGGGTTGACGCGGGCGATTCTGACTGTGCCAGCCACGCCCCCGGCGAGAGAGAAATCCCCGCCCACGATCACGTCGCCGCCGGGCAACACCGCCAAGGCGCTGACGAAGTTGTTGGTCCCGGATCCGAGGGCCGACCAGACGCCCGTGGTCGGGCTGTACCGCGCGATGCGGTTGGCTGGCACGCCGCCGGCGGTGGTAAAGTCGCCGCCCACGATCACGTCGCCGCTTGGCAGCACGGCCAGGGCGAGGATAGTGCTGTTCGTCCCCGACCCCAGCGCCGACCAGGTGTTGGTGGTCGGGTTGTAGCGGGCGATGTTGTTCGCGGGCACGCCCCCGGCGAGAGAGAAATCCCCGCCCACGATCACGTCGCCGCCGGGCAACACCGCCAGGGCGCTGACGAAGTTGTTGGTCCCGGATCCGAGGGCCGACCAGACGCCCGTCGTGGGGTGGTAGCGGGCGATGCGGTTGGCTGGCACGCCCCCGGCGGTGGTGAAGTCCCCGCCCACGATCACGTCGCCACCGGGCAGGACCGCCACGGCGCGGACTTCGTTGTTGGTACCGCTCCCCAGGCGTGACCAGCGGGGCGAAGAGACCGGAACAGTCAGGATCGCTGCGTTGCTCGTCACGCTGCCCACGCCGCACGGGCCGGTGACAACGCAGTCAAACGCCCCCGCGTCACTGGCGCTGACGTTCGAGATCTGCAGAACTGAGGTCGCGGCCGAGGGGTTGCTCACGGTGTCGATCGGCACCCCGCCGCGACGCCACTGAAACGTCGCGTTGGCGGCATCAACGCTGAAGAACGCCGGCTCGCCTTCGCAGACCGTCTGATTTGCGGGCTGCAACGTGACAACTGGAACCGGGCAAGACAGGTAGCCCACGCCGCGGAAGGCGGTGTTCGGCGCGGCCGTCGCCAGCAGCGTGGGTGTGCCGGTGAACGATCCGTTGTAGCCCGAGGCATCGGTGATGGTCACAAGTTCCCCGCCGCCGGTACCGATTGTGCCTGCTTTGCGAACGGCGAAGAGCTGCACCGAGTTGTCGGGCAGGACCCTGCCCGTGAGGCCGCGGTAATCGTCGGCATCAACGCCGACGGTGCCGCTGAGCACCCAGGCCCCGCTCAGCAGGGTGTACTTGCTCAGGGCCAGCGCGCCCTCGTCGGCGATGTAAAGCGTGTCCACGCCGGCAACGTTCTCGCTGAGATCAGCAAAGAAGTAGGCGTAGCGGTTGCTCCCCGTGACGGTGCCGATCGGCGGGATGCTCGGGAGCGTGGCGTACGTCGCCGACGCGGCGGTGGGCAGGCCGGTGCCGACCGTGCCGATGGAGATGGTGTTGCCACCGGCGGCGGAGTTTGTGGTCGCGTAGAGCCGTCCACCGAAGATGTTCACCTGACGGAAGTTCAGGAGCGTCGACGGACTATTGATCTGGGTGGAGGTGGTCGAGCCGACGGTGGTGTAGCGGATGCCGCCTGCGCCGCCGGTGATCCACAGGTTGGTGCCGTTGTCGGTCACCGCCGAGCGCGGGCCCGAGCCGCTGGCGAAGTCGCTCAGTTGCGTGAGGGTGGTGGTGCCGGTGGTGGCGTCGATGACGGCGATGGTGCGGTTGACCGCGCCGCCGAACGTGGTCGCCAAGCCCGTGGTGGGGATCGTCGCGTCGTACCCCGTGAGGGTGACGTAGCGCCCGCTCGGAGAGACCGTCAGCATCCCCTCGGCCGCGGCGGTGCCGGAGGCGATGAGGTTGACGCCGAAGCCGCTCGAAGGCATGGCAAGCGACTGCACCAACGAGCCCGCGGGCGTGTACTCATCAACAAAGACGGGCGAGCCGGTGTTCACGAGGGCACCCGTCCCCGAGCCGACGCGATAAACGACAAGGTTGCCCGGCGCGAACTGGGCGCTGGCCGCCGGGGCCATCACGCCGATCGCCGCGACCAGAACCATCAAGAGCGGACGAAGGAACGCGCGGGCGGTGGTGGTCTTCACGGTGTGAACTCGCGAGCGAGGGTGAAGGTCGCTGGCCGATGACCGGGCGATCCAGTCATGCGAAGCCGGTGAAAGGGCTCAGCCGGTGGTGATCGGGGTCGCTGTACGCCAAAGTCCCCCCAAAAGGTTACCGCATGCGACCGTCAACGGCAATACCAACTTGCATGAAGACCGTCAGCTTGCCCATTTCCACAGGCATCGGGCCGACGTGCCTGAACGACTTGGCCAGCGACGACAAATGAAAAGACCCCGGAGCTCCGGGCTCCGGGGTCTCTGTTGATCACGTTCAACCCTCGCCCCTCGGCGCCGCGGCCCTCGGCCCGTGGCCCTCAAACCTCCGCCCTTCCCATCAGAGCGAGCAGCCGTCAAAGAAGATGGCGAAGAACAGGTTGTAATCACCCTCGGTCACGCCGTTGTTCGTGTCGAGGATCCCGAACGGCGGCAGCGGCGAGCCGTCGTCGTTGGCGATGTCGCAGGCCAGACCGGCGTCGAAGAAGGTCGCGAAGAAGAGGTTGTAATCGCCCTCGGTCACGCCGTTGTTACCCGAGCCCGGCGCCCCGATCGGCGGCAGCGGCTGGCCGTCATCGGACGCGATGTCCGCGGGGTTGCAGCGGCAGTTTTCGATCGCGAGCGAAGCGGCGGTGCTCGTCGCGGGGGAGCACCCTGCGCTCACCAAGCAGTCGTAGCCCCCCGCATCGCCGGGACCGACGTTGGTCAGGATGAGGGTCGTCGTCGCCGCCGAGGGATTGGCGACAGCGTCCAAGAGCACGCCGTTCTTCCGCCACAGATACAGGGGCGAGGCGCTGCCGGTGACACTCCCGATCGAGAAGCTCGCTGTGCCACCAACACAGGCCGTTGCGGGCTGCGGCTGCGTTCCGATGCCCGTCGGCGTGCTGAGCCCAAGCGTCGCGGCGGCGCTGGTCACGCTGCAACGATCCGTCACGACGCAGTCGTAGCTGGCCACATCAGCAGCGCTCGCGTTGCTGATCGTCAGTGTCGCAGTCGCGGCCGAGGGATTCGCGATGGTGCTGATCGCCACGCCGCCCTTTCGCCACTGGTACGTGAACGGACCGGGCGTGGCGGTGCTCGGCGTGACGCTGAACACGGCCGTTACCGTCGGGCAGATCACTTGCGGCGAGGGCCCCGCCGAGATCGACGTCCCCGGCGAGGAAAAGTAGTAGCGAGCGACGCGTTGAGACAAGAAGCCGCCGGCGCTCGACAGACTGGCACCGCCGACAAGAATGTCTCCATTTGGCATGCGTGCCAGGCCGTCCACCTGACCCCCGACGCCAACGACGCCGCTGCCGAGCGTTGCCCATGTGTTGGTGCTCGGCCGGAAGCGGACCACGCGATTCACGGTCGTGCCCGATCCTGTCTGCGAAAAGTTGCCTCCGATGATCACATCACCCGCCGCGGTGGTGGTCAATGCGTTGACCACGCCATTCACACCCGCCGTGGCCCCGGCGCCACCAAGTGCGAACCACGAGCCGGTCGAGGGGTTCACCACAGCAACTCGGTTCATCGTCTGAGTCCCGGACATGGTGAACGCACCTCCCGCATAGACGTCCCCATTGGGCATCACCGTCAGCGCACGCACGTCGCCGCTCGCACCCGCCCCGACGGCCGACCACGTGTTCGTGGTGATGTTGAACCGAGCGAGTCGCAAAGCCGCGTTTCCTCCGGCTGTGGTAAAAGTGCCTCCGACGACCAGTTCGGTCGCCGACCGGGCAACGACGGCATAAACCGTGCCAGCGACGCCATTGGTGCCTGCGCCCAGCGCCGTCCACGCGTTGGTCACGGGGTCATACCTCGCGATCCTCGAGGCCGCCACACCCCCCGCGCTTGAGAATCCGCCTCCGGCGATGACGACATCCCCGGGCAAAACCGCCAGTGAGAAAACCAGGGAGTTCGTGCCGGGGGCATTGGCCGGTCCCATGCGCGACCACGTACCGGTGGCCACGTCGTAGCGTGCGATGTTGTTGACCGCCACGCCGCTGGCGCTGTCGAACTGACCGCCCGCAGCAACGATGTCGCCATCAGAGAGCACCGCGACAGCGAAAACCGGGCCGTTCACCCCCGTGCCGAGCGCTGACCACGTGTTGGTCGAAGGCGTGTACCGGGCGATGTTGTTGACCGTCACTCCGCCGGCAGCAGTGAAATTTCCCGCCACGATCATGTCACCCGTCGGATGGGCCGCCACCGCCCAGACGTTGCCCGACGCCACCGCGCTGGGCGACGGCACCCACGCCTCGGGGCACTGGGCCCGTACCGGGGCCGCCAGCGCCAGAGGCACGACCATCACGATCGCCCATGCAAGCCCACGACCCAGGGCGGCAACATCAAAGCTGGACTTGAACATCGGGAAACTCCTTGGAAATACGAAGCCGGCACGACACATCTGAAAAATGGACCACCGTCTCTGAAGCAGAGACGAGAAGCACCGCCGCAACGCGCAATCATACTCAAAAATTGCGATTGGGCCTCCAAGTCGGCCCAGTTCGCTCCCGATCTCCGCTGGACCGCGAGCCACGCTGATGACGCCGACGGCCCCAGCCATCCCCATTGCCGGTCAACCCCACTCCCCTCCCCCCTCCGCCTTCCGCTCAGCGCTCATCGCTCGGCACTCTGCCGATCAGAACGCGCAGCCGTCAAAGAAGATGGCGAAGAACAGGTTGTAATCGCCTTCGGTCACGCCGTTGTTGGTGTCGAAGATGCCAAACGGCGGCAGCGGCGAGCCGTCGTCGTTGGCGATGTCCGCCGGGCCGCAGCGCGTCGGACCCAAGTCGATGAACGTCAGCGTCGCCGGGTTGCTCAGCGTGCCTGTGCCGCCGCAGGAGTTGGTGACGAGGCAGTCGTATGAACCCAGGTCAGCGGGCTGCACGTTGGTCAGCGAGAGCACCGGTGTCGCGGCCGAAGGGTTGGTGATCGTGCTGAGCGCCACGCCGCCCTTGCGCCACTGATAGGTGGGCACGCCGATGCTCCCAAAGCCAGCGACGGCCCCGCAATAGAACACCGCGTTGTTCGAGGCCGCGGTCACCACCGGCAGCGGCTGCGAGAGCATGCTCGGCGCGGCAGTTCCCGGGAAGTAGCGGGCGATGCCGCCCGCCGTCGCGCCCCCGGCGGTGGTGAAATCACCGCCCACGATCAGGTCGCCCCCCGGCAGGACCACGAGGGAGCGAACGGAGTTGTCTGTCCCGCTGGCCGGGGCTGACCAGACGCCGGTGGTCGGGTTGTAGCGGGCGATGTTGCTGGCCGGCATGCCGCCGGAGAGGGTGAACAAGCCGCCCGCGATCACGTCGCCACCGGGCAGGGCCGTCAGGGCGAAGACTTGGGCGTTGACCCCCGCTCCGAGCGCTGACCAGACATTCGTGGTGGGGTTATAGCGAGCGATGCGACTGGCCGGCACGCTGTTGTCGGCCGAGGTGAAGAAGCCACCCGCGATCACGTCTCCATTGGGCAGGACCGTAAGAGCCAACGGGACGCTGTTCAGACCGCCTCCCAACGCCGCGCCTCCCAACGCCGACCAGTCGCCGCTGGCCGGGTTGTAGCGGGCGATGCGGCCGGCCGACACGCCGCCAGCCGAGGTGAAGTAGCCGGACGCGATGACGTCCCCGCCGGGCAGGACGGCCAGGGCGAAGACGTAGTTGTTCGTCCCCGCGCCCAGAACCGACCACTCGCGGGTGTTCGGGTTGTAGCGTGCAATATGGTTGGCCACCATGCCGCCCGCCGTCGCGAAGACACCACCGACGATCACATCGCCACCCGGCAAAACCGCAAGAGCGTTGACGTCGCCATTCACTCCCGTTCCCATCGTTGTCCAGTTGCCCGTGGTCGGGTTGACGCGAGCGATGTTGCTGGCCAGCATGCCGCCCGCCGTGGTGAAGACACCACCAACGATCACATCGCCACCCGGTAGGACCGCCAGAGCTTGAACTCTGCCGTCAGTCCCGGCTCCCAGCGTCGACCAAACGCCGGTGGTCGGGTTGTAGCGGGCAATGCGGCTGGCCGGCGCGCCGCCCGCCGTGGTGAAGGCCCCGCCCACGATCACATCTCCCCCGGGCAGGACCGCCATCGCGTTGTTCGCCGGAAATGAGGTCCCGGGCGTGCCGATCCCCTGAACCCATGCCGCAGGTGGACACTGGGCCGGCGCGGGCGAGGCTGCCACAAAGGTCATCAACAGCGCCGGCAGCAGCACGCCGAAGGCCGCGACGCGGTGCGCCGTGGTGCGCAACGCCCGCGTGAGCCGAGCCGCGCTCGGCGACAGAGTCGGCGCCAGCAATGTCCGGCTTGCTCCGAATCCTTGACCGGACAGGCCGATCCAACGAGAAATGAGTGCCGATCCGGTGCTTGAAAGCACGTCGTGCAGGGGGGTCATAAGTTGCTCCTTGTGCCATCTGTCGGACAGGCCGATGATGGCTTTCGTGCGGCCGTGGCGGCGCGCTTGCGTCGCTCGATCGCGACCATGAGATTATACGCAGGTCGAATCGCTCGTTCGTGAAAACGCAGCGATCAACTGGAAGTCGATCGCTGCGTCACACTCGGCGAAATCAGTGGCGCACATCCGGTGCCGCACACACGCGGCCACGGGCGAAGATGCGTTCCAAGGTCCCTGCTCAGCGCAATAGACACCGACTTAGAACGCACACCCATCAAAGAAGATCGCAAAGAACAGGTTGTAATCGCCTTCGGTCACGCCGTTGTTCACGAACGGGTCGATGCCGCCGTTGCCGAAGGGTGGGAGCGGCTCGCCGGCGTCCGCGGCGATGTCACAGGCCGGGCCGGCGTCGAAGAACGTGGCGAAGAAGAGGTTGTAATCGCCCTCGGTCACGCCGTTGTTCACCAGCGAGGGGCCGAACGGGCCGATCGGCGGCAGGGCCGTGCCGTTGTCATACGCGATGTCGGCCGGGTTGCAGCGGCGCGGCGTGAAGGTGACGGCCAGTTTGCCATCGACGATGTCGCCCGACCAGGAGCGCACGGCGATGTTGTATTCCTGGCCGGCGGTGACGGGGATGTTGGTCAGGCGCGTGCCCAGCCCGCAGCCGCCGACGTCGTCGCCGCAGGTGAAGAAGCCGGCGTCATCGCAGCTCTCGCGGATGCCCAGCAGCGTGTCGGGCTGGACACCCGTCGCGCCGGTGTCGCTGTTGCAGGTGCTCAGCGTCAGCGTGCCGCTTTGGCTGGGCTGAAAGCGGAACCAGACGTCGTTGCCAGTGGGCGGCTGGGCGGGGTTGAAGCACGCGTTGGTCCATGGGCCGTCGACATCGCCCAGCGTGGTGGAGTAGGTGTAGATCGTGGTGCCGGGCGTGGCGGCGATAAACGTTTCGTCAGCGAAGTCGCATTCAGACCCGCGCGGGAGCACCGTCACGTTGGCGACATCGATCGTCACGTCGCCGATGGCGTTGCTCGCGCGAAACGTCATCTGGAAAACGCCGATCTGTGAGAGCGGCGATGGGAGGAATGCCCCAGGTCTGCGCCATTCCCCTGGAAGGCTCCCACGGGACAGGCTCTCATTGCTTGGACCGCCGATGGACGAAAGATCGACGCTCACGCCCGTCGTGTTGGCGCTTGCGAGAGCGGAGACACTGATGTCGTTGTCACCGACGATCCTCACCGCGTCTTCGCCATTCACCGTCGGCGCCACCTGCCCGGCGGGCGTGTCCATGCGGACGGTCAGGAGCGTGGCCAGCGTCAGCGTGCCGCCCGGAGGCACCACGCCGAAGCCGTTCGAGAAACTCGAGTCGAACCGCGCCACGGCGATGTAGTAGTCCCCCGCGGTGCCCCCGCGCTCGATTGATGCCAGGCCGCTGAGCGTGCCGTCGCGGCCATTGTTGGGCTCGCCAGCAGACTGCCCGACTTCGGCAACCGGCGCCGGCCGGCCAAACGCGCCGGGGGTGACCATGCCAAACGAAATCGCCGAGAAGTTGCCCGCGCCGTCGTCGTCATCCTCGGCGATGAGCGTGCCATCGGCGGCGAACAGAGCGATCTCACTATCGCCAAACCCCGCGCCCGACGTGCTGATGTCCAGGTACCGGTGCGGCGGCGCGATCCGCGGCACACGGATCTTGAACCACGCCACCGGCGCGGCGGGGGTGAGCGTGATGTTCCGAGTCTGCGTCGTTGAAACGGTGCGAGCAAAGTCGCCCAGGTCCGTCACCGTCACCCCGGCGGGTTGGGCGAGGGCCGTGCCGGCGCAGGCGAGCAAGGCACCCGCGGCGGCCGCGAGGGTCGTCAGCCGCAGAGCGTGTGGACGGGCGTTGGAGCGATCCGGTGTTCGTCTGGTCATCCCCAGACTCTACTCGATAACCCAAGTTGCACAAGGGGCGTGAGTGTGAATGTTCCGGAGAAATGGGCGAAGTCACTGGATGCGGGAAGGCAAACCAGCGCTCCGATCGTCGTCGCGCACATCCCCGGGGCGCGAGACTCTCGCGGCCCGCGCGTGCTCTTCTATCGCCATGCGGCGTGGAACCCGTTGACCCGCTCGACCTCCGGGATTCGCACGTGATTCAAACCGAGACCAAATAAGCGATACCCCGCGGGGCCGGGCTCCCCCCCGCCCCCGCCTTCCCGCTCAGCCCTCATCGCCCAGCACTCTGCAGTTCAGAACGCGCAGCCGTCAAAGTAGATCGAGAAAAACAGGTTGTAGTCACCCTCGGTGACGCCGTTGTTCGTGTCAAGGATGCCGAAGGGCGGCAGTGGTGAGCCATCGTCATTGGCGATATCACACGCCGGTCCGGCCTCGAAGTACGTGGCAAAGAACAGGTTGTAATCGCCCTCGGTCACGCCGTTGTTCGTGCCGCCAGAGACGCCGGTCGGCGGCAGCGGCGAGCCGTCGTCAAAGGCGATGTCGGCCGGGCCGCAGCAGGGGATCGCGCCGAGCGTGACAACGCTGGATATGACGCTGTCGCACGCGTTGGTCACGCGGCAGTAGTACTGCCCGGCGTCGGCGGCCTGGAATGCGCTGAGCGTGAGGGTGGCGGTGTTTGTGCCGGTGGCCAACGCGCCGCTGGGCAGCGTGCCGCTGGGAATGGGCGCGAAGATCGGGGCGGCGGGCACGAAGCGCCACCACTGGTAGGTCACGGGGCCGTAGTTGCCCGGTGCGAGCGTGACGGAGAGGGTCTTGGTGCCCCCGACGCACGCGTTGCCCCCGACTTGCAGGGTCTGCAGCGAGGGTGCGTCGAGCAGGAAGAACGAGCCAGAGACGCTGACCGCTGGCGTCGCCCCGCAGGGGCCGTAGACCAGGCAGCGGTACTCAGCATCGGTGTCAGCGGCGTTGAGGCCGACGATCTGGAGTGTGGGAGTCTGCACGCCGGCGTAGGTGCTGCCAGTGCCCGTGGGGCCGTTGGCGATGTTGTTCCAGACGTTGAGGAAAACCTGGTTGCGCTTCTGCCACTGGAAGGTGCTGCCGGCGGGCGTAGCGGTGACGCTGAGGGAGCCTGTGCCCAACGGGCAGCCCGGGGCCGAGATGGGACCGGAGGTGACGACGGGATCCGGAACGTTCAACAAGTTCGCCGGTGGGCTGATGGCGTTGGGACTGAAGCACGGGTCGATGACGATGCAGCGGTAGCGGATGAAGTCGCCGGGATAGACCCCGAACACGCCGAAGTTGGCGGTGCCGGTGCCGCCGTAGTTGCCGCCGTTGCCCGTGGGGCCGTCGAAGATGTTGACGAAGTCGTTGGGGCCCGGGCCGATGGACTTCTGCCAGCGGTAGCCCACACCCGGCGTGGCGGTGACCGAGAAGAAGGCGTCGTTGTCGCCAGGACACTGCGTGGTGTCCACCGGCCCGGTGAGCACCGCGGCGGGCGGGAACGTGAGGACCTGAATCGCCGGGCTGTTCCTCGTGCCGCAGGGCCCGGTCACGCGGCAGCGGTAGAGGTTGGCGTCGCCGGCGGTGAAGGCGTAGATGCCCAGCGTAGCGGAGTTGGTCTGGCCGTAGAAGCTGCCGTTGCCCGTGGGACCGTCGAAGATGTCGACGTACGAGTTCTGCGTGGGGCCGACGAACTTCTGCCACTGGTAGGTCGTCGCACCCGGGGCCGAGACGCTGATGAACGTGTCGAGGTCGCCAGTGCAGGAGTAGATGAGCGGCGGGGCGGTGACCGTCGGCGGACCGTTGATGGTGAACTGGACGGCGTTTGAAAAGACGGAGGGCGCGGTGGAGCAACCGCTGTCGGTCAGTTTGCAGCGGTAGAGGGCCGTGTCGGCAAGCTGCGCGTTGAGGATCGAGAAGGTGGTCGTCGTCGTGCCGAAGTACGAGCCCCCGTTGCCGCTGGGGCCGTCGGAGAGGTCAACCCAGTTGCCACTGACGAACTTCTGCCAGCGGTAGATGACGCTGGCGGAGTTCGAGGTCGCTGTGCAGAAGAGCGAGGGATTCTGCCCGATGCAGGCGGTGTTGGGCGAGGGCTGGGTCGTGACGGTGACAACACCGCCCGGAGGGTTGAGGGGGACGACGTAGGGTGCGGCGAAATCGCACGCGCCCTGGCTGGAGAGGAACTGCTGGTAGATGCCCGCGTCGCCGGGCTGCAAGTTGGTGATTGTGAGGAAGGGGGTGGTCGCGCCGGTGACCACCGAGCCGCTGGGCTGGAGCCCGTCGATGAGCGTGACGCCGTTCCTCTCCCAGCGTCCGATCCCACCTTGGACGGTGGCGGGCACGCCGTTGACGAACCACGTCGCCCCGACGCACGGGTTGGCCCCCCACGAGCCGCCGCCGATCGCCAGCGAGGTGCAGGGAAGGTCCTTCACCACCCACCCTTGGGGCGTGCCCAGATAGAGACCGTTGCCGCACATGGCACGGCCGTCGGCGCTGATGCCGGTGGCATCGGTGAGCACCCAGCCCGTGAGGTTGACGCCGCGGGCGGCGAGGTGGGTTGCCAGGGGCTGCGTGCCCATCACCGGCGTCCAGACAAAGCACCCAAACGCCCCCTGGCCGCCCGGCACACCGGCGCTGTCGAAAACCTGCCCGATGATCAGCTTGCCGTCCCCGCTGATGGCGCGCGGGCGGAGGGCGCCGGTCGTGGGTGACAGTTTCGGTAGCGCGACCATGCCCGTGGCCTGGGTCCAGCGATAGCCGAACTCACTGCCGTTGTTGTACCGGCCCGTGATCGCCGTGCCGTCGGTGTTGACAGCCTCGCCAAGGGCCCAAACCTGGCCCGGCAAGGACCCGAGGCTGACCATGCCGCCACCGCTCGTCCAGCGGAACGCGAATGGACCGCTTGAACCGACAACCGTCGAGCCGTCGCCACTGACGGCCGTCGCGCCCGAGGACGACTGCCCGGAGAGCACGCCGAGGCTCTGCGATGATCCGGGCGAGGCCGAGTTCCAGAGGAACGCGCGAGCGCCGCTGCTGCTACCGGCAGTGCCCACGACAATCGCGCCGCTCTGGCTGATGCCGAAGGCCTGGTTGAAGTTGCTCGGGCTCGCGCCGGGCGCGACGGGCAGGAGCTGGTAGCCGCCGCCGGTGGTCCAGCGGAAGGCGCGTGAACTGCCCGAGTCGCCATAACCGGCGAGGATCGTGCCCGTCGAGTCGATCGCCACGGCATAGGAGTTGAACACGCCGCCGGGCAGCAGGCCCATGCTGACCGACCCGCCGGGGTTGGTCCAGCGGATCGCGCGGTCGGCGCTGCTGCTGTTATCGGAGTAACCCGCGACGGCGTTGCCGTTGGCGTTGACCGCGCTAGCCCTCGATATCGACCCGCCGGCAATGGGCGCGACGGTGGTGATCGTCTGCCCCGATGCCGACCTTTCGACGCCCGTGCCCAGCGGAAGATCGAGGCCCGCCAGCCCCGCCACGGCGCCGAGCGCCCAGGCCAGTGCCCTGGGGGCCCCCACGCGCCACTCGCGGCTTTGGCCGGCACACCAACAGGCGGAAGCACCGTCGCGTCGCAGAGTTGTCATGAAAGAGAGACTACCACAAAATCTTGTGACCGCAACGAAAGTGCGGCTGGGGGTGTGAACCCGCGCGCACTGAACTCACCCCCAGATGACCCAGCCACCTCGGCGGCTTCACCCGCGGCCGTCCGCCTCGCGTCAGCCCTGCGCCGTCACTTCGGCCCTTTCTCGAGCGGCCGGCACGTCAGAACGCGCAGCCGTCAAAGTAGATCGCGAAGAACAGGTTGTAATCACCCTCGGTCACGCCGTTGTTCGTGTCGAGGATGCCGAAGGGCGGCAGCGGCGAGCCGTCGTCGTTGGCGATGTCGCAGGCCAGACCGGCCTCGAAGAAGGTCGCGAAGAAGAGGTTGTAATCGCCCTCGGTGACGCCGTTGTTGCTGCCGCCGGGGGTGCCGATCGGTGGCAACGCTGAGCCGTCGTCGAAGGCGATGTCGGCGGGGTTGCAGCGGCAGTTGTCGACGGTCAGCGTCGCGGCGTTGCTGGTCGCGCTGGCGCACTGCACGCTGACGATGCAGTCGTAGCTCCCAGCGTCGGCGGTGCTGACGCTCGCGAGCGTGAGGGTCGGCGTCGCGGCCGAGGGGTTGGCGAGGGTATCGATCGCCACGGTGTCCTTGCGCCACTGATACGTGAACAGCCCGGTGCCGGTGGCCGAGACCGTGAAGCTCGCGGTGGCACCGGCGCACACCGACTGCGGCTGCGGCGGCGTGAGCGTGCCCAGCGTCGCCAGCGTGCCGGGCCAATAGCGGGCGATGCGGCTCGCCGACACGCCCCCGGCGGTGGTGAAGGCCCCGCCCGCGATCACGTCCCCACCCCCCCCGCCCGGCAGGACCGCCAAGGCTGCGACGCCATCGTTCGTCCCCGCTCCAAGCGCCGACCACACGCCCGTCGTCGCCGAGGTCGGGCTGTAGCGGGCGATGCGGCTCGCCGCCACGCCGCCGGCGGAGGTGAAGAACCCGCCCACGATCACCTCCCCGCTCGGCGGCACCGCCAAGGCATAGACGGGACCGCTCGCCGCTGCTCCCAAACCCGACCAGACGCCCGTGCTCGGGTTGCAGCGGGCGATGAAGTTGCGACCTCCGACGCCCCCGGCGGAGGTGAAGGCGCCGCCGACGATCACATCCCCACCCGGCAGGACCGCCAAGGCGTAGACCGGAGCGCTCGTCCCCGCCCCCAGCGCCGACCAGACGCCCGTCGTCGGGTTGTAGCGGGCGATGGCGTTCGCCGCCACGCCCCCGGCGAAGTTGAAGCCGCCGCCCACGATCACGTCCCCACCGGGCAGGACCGCCAAGGCGTAGACCGGACCGGCCGTCCCCGCCCCCAGCGCCGACCAGACGCCCGTGCTCGGGTTGTAGCGCGCGATGTTGCTCACCACCACGCCCCCGGCGAAGAAGAAATCTCCGCCCACGATCACGTCCCCACCCGGCAGGACCGCCAGGGCGTAGACGGCGTCGTTCGTCCCCATTCCCAGCGCCGACCAGACGCCCGTCGTTGGGTTGTAGCGGGCGATGTTGTTGCGACCCCCCACGCCCCCGGCAGCGGTGAAGGCTCCGCCCACGATCACGTCCCCTCCCGGCAGGACCGCCAGGGCTGCGACGCCCCCGTTCGCGCCCGCTCCCAGCGCCGACCACACACCCGTGCTCGGGTTGTAGCGGGCGATGTTGTTGCGACCCGCCACGCCGCCGGCGGTGGTGAAGACTCCACCCACGACCGTGTCCCCACCCGGCAGGACCGCCAAGGCGTAGACGCTGGGGGGTGATCCTCCGCTCGTGCCCGCTCCCAGCGCCGTCCAGACCGGTGTCGGCGTCGAGACGGTCAGGAGCACCGATGTGCTGGTTGCGCTCGGCGTGCACCCGTTGCTGACGACGCAGTCGTAACTGGCCGTGTCGCTGAGTTGAACGGTCGTCAGCGTGAGCATCGCGGTCGCGGCCGAGGGGTTGGTGATCGTGCTGATCGCCACGCCGCCACGCCGCCACTGGTATGTCAGGCCGCCGCCGGTGGCCGTGATGCTGAACACAGGACTGTCGCCAACGCACGCCGTCTGGCTCACGGGCTGGGTGGTGATGGCCGGCGGGGAGTTCACGGTGAGGGTGACCTCCGAGCTGGTGACGGTTCCGCAGGTGCCCGTGACGAGGCAGCGGAAGCTGGCGCCGTTGTTGTTACCCGCGACCGATGGCGCCGTGAGTGTCAGCGTCGGGCTCGCCGCGCCGCTGAAGACTCCGCCGTTGCTGATGTCCGCGAACGCACCGCCGTCGACCGATCGCTGCCACTGATGCGACAGGCCTGCACCCGTGGTCGTCACGCTGA
>JALHNK010000032.1 GCA_022843565.1 Phycisphaerales bacterium | reverse complement strand
CGTGAGGTCTCGAACCTCGGGCGAATCGACCCGGCGCTCAACTACACCGTCATGAAGTGGGACACGAACTTCGCGTTCTACCTCGAGCCGCTGCTCTTCCCCGAGATGTACCGCGGCGACTACCGCCCCGTTGACGCCGACGGCAAGCCCGTGCTCTGGGAGCCCGGCATGACGCTCGCGCACGAGCTGGCCTTCAGC
The DNA here is from genome assembly GCA_022843565.1 of Phycisphaerales bacterium. Lineage (GTDB taxonomy): Bacteria > Planctomycetota > Phycisphaerae > Phycisphaerales > UBA1924 > JACVCS01. The sequence goes on along the minus strand of JALHNK010000032.1, from coordinate 27,416 downwards.
TTCCGCGGGCAATACGCCTTTGGCAACCGCCTCATCCCCAACGCCGAGGAAGTCGTCGGCGGCTTCTTCACCGTCCGCGGCTACCCCGAGTCCGCCGTCGCCGGTGACAACGCGTTCATCGCCTCAGCCGAGTATCGCCTGCACATCCCGCGACTCTTCGGCGTCTCGACCGAGGCCGGCCAGGACATGTTCGGCAACTCGTTCCGCTGGCAGCCGCAGGAGGCCTACGGCTCGGCGGACTGGGATCTGATCTTCCGCGGCTTCCTCGATGTCGGCCGCACGAGCATCAGCAATATCCGCTCCTTCGAGAGCAACAACACCCTCATGGGTGCCGGCGCGGGGCTCGAGTTGCAGCTCCGCCGCAACATCTTCATCCGCGCCGACTGGGGCGTCGCGCTCCGCGGCAACACACAGTCTGACACCAAGGCGGGCGACCACCGCCTGCACTTCCTCCTCACGCTGCTGTTCTGATCACGCCAAGCCGCACCCCGGCCCCACGCGGCATCGCGCTGAGCCGAAGACCGAGTTGATGACCCCTCGTGGCGCCGGGCCCCGGACGCGCCACACCGGATCAAGCCGTTTCCCGAATCGCCGTTCACGTTACGACCCGCCACACGAGATCCCCGCAGGAGCAATCCATGCTGAACCGCCGCAGCCAGATCGTCCGTTCGAACACGACCACCACCGTTGTTGATGCGTGGAACGCTCGCAAGCGTGCGCATTTGCTCCGTCGCGTCGGCCTCAGCGGGCTCACGCTCCTGGCGCTGGCCGGAAGCGCCATCGCCGGGCCCGAGGGCGCTCAGGTCGTGACCGGGCAGGTCACCTTCGAGCAGGCCGGCCAGCACACGACGATCACCGCCAGCCACAACTCCATCATCAACTACACCGGCTTCAACCTCACCCGCGAGGAAAGCGTGCAGTTCGTGCAGCCCTCGGCGTCCTCTCGCGTGCTCAACCGCATCACCGGCGACGCGCCGACGATGATCGACGGCCGCATCACCGCCAACGGCCAGGTCTTCTTCGTCAACCGCGCCGGCGTCTTCTTCGGCCCCAACTCGGTCATCGATGTCGGCCAGATCTTCGCCGCCGGTGGCAGCATCGCTGATCGCGACTTCGCCAACGGTCGGTTCAACTTCACCGATGTTCGCGGCTCGGTCATCAACGAGGGCGTCATCCGCGCCGACACCGTCGCCTTCATCGGCAACGCCGTCGCCAACCGCGGCACCATCGAAGGCATGTCCAACGCCGTCGTCATGGCCGCCGGTGAGCAGGTCTATCTCCAGGAAAGCCCGCGCGGCGGCATCACCGTCCAGATCGCCCCGTCCACCGGCCCCGCCAAGGACAACACCACGCACGCAGTGCAGAACAGCGGCACGATCAACACCAAGACCGCCAGCGTCAGCATGTCCGCCGGCGATATGTACTCGCTGGCCATCCGCAACACCGGTCGCATCAACTCCGCGATGATCTCGATGGACGGCGGCGCCAACGGTCGCGTCGATGTCAGCGGCGTCGTCGATGCCTCCCGCACCGCCGCCGGTCAAGTCGGCGGTCAGGTCGATATCTCCGGCCGCACCGTTGTCCTCAACGGGGCCGACATCCGCGCAGACGGTCGCGCCGGCGGCGGCGAGATCCGCATCGGCGGCGGCTTCGCCGGTCTCGAGTCGGACATCCGCAACAGCCAGAGCACGATCGTCTCACGCAACAGCTCACTCTCCGCCGATGCGATCGAATCAGGTCACGGCGGAGCCATCGCCATCTGGTCCAACGACTGGACCTGGTTCGCCGGCTCGCTGAGCGCCACCGGCGCCGGCACAGGCCGCGGCGGCTTTGCTGAAATCTCTTCTGCGAATCAGCTCGGCTTCTACTCCACCCAGATCAACCTGCGAGGCGGGCAGGCCGACAGCTTCGGCACGCTGCTGCTGGACCCGGTCGTCCTGACCATCTCCGACGTCGGCCTCGGCAACGGTACGCTTGATTTGAACCTGCCCAATATCACCGCTGCCACCCCCGGCGTGAACGAGACTGTTTCGTACCAGTCCGTCAACGCCGCGCTGCTGAACGCGAGCATTACGCTCGAAGCCGCGAACTCGATTGTCTTTGACACGATCGGCGGCGGCACGTTCACGTTCTTTAACCTCGTCGCGCCGAACTCGCTCACGCTCCGCACCGTCGGCGCGGCGGGTTCAATCTCGTTCGCCACCCCCACCAACACCATCTCGGCCGCGAACGTCAATGGCGGCTCCTTCATCTTCACCACCGGCGTCGGCACCGGCGGCCTGTCCCTCGGCAACGTCTCCACCACCGGCGGCAACATCACGCTCACGACCGCCGGCCCCGCCTCGATCACCAGCGCCAGCCTCAACGCCGGCACGTTCACATCCACCGGTACGACGTTCGCCGGCTCCGTCACCGCCACGGGCGCTGCCCCGATCAACATCACCCACACCGGCAACGTGACTGTCAACGGCACCGGCCTGACGACCGTCGGCGGCAACATCTCCGTCAGCGGCATCAACTACAGCCAGGCCGCTGGCAACCTCCGCACCGGCGCAGCGAACCCCGCCGCGGCGGGCAACATCCTGCTCAACATGACCGGGACCGTCGCCTTCTCCGGCGGCGGCACCGTCAGCGGTTCAAACCTCCGCGTCGCGTCCGTCGGCGGCACCACGATGACCGGCGCAGTCAACGCGACCAACGCCGCGTTCGTCAACGCGACCGCGGGCAACATCGTCGTCAACGGCGCGGGCTCTCTGGGCACCGTCGCGGCCAACAACGGCTTCGCCGGTGGCAGCGTTGAGATCGCCGGCAGCAACGCCGCTGGCATGACCGTTGGGACTGTCGCCGTCTTGGCCGGCTTCAACGGCGGCAACGCCGTGACCGGCCTCACGGCGAACGTCGGCCCCATCACCCTTGTCAACTCCGGCGGCGCGCTGAGCCTCACGCAGGCGGTCAACGCCGGCGCTGGCGCCGCGGGCATCGTCCGTCTCTCCGCCGCTTCCGGCGGTGTGGCGCAGTCCGGCTCGGGGATCATCACCGCCAACACCCTCGCCGCTCGCAACCTCGCGACCTCGGGCAACATCGATCTCTCGCTGGCCAACGCCGTGTCGAACGTCGCGCTGGCCAACTCCTTCGCCACCGGCACCGTCGGCTTCAACAGCAACCAGTCGCTGGTGGTCACGAGCGTTCCCGCCGCGGCTCTCACTGTTCCGTTCGCCGGCGCAACCGCGGGCATCACGACCGCGGGCTTCGGCTCGATCTTGCTCACCGTCGGCGGCTCGGGCCAGACGCTCACGCTCAACCAAGCGGTGAACAACGGCACCAACGCCGCGTCGATCGTCCGTCTCGGTGCGACGGGCACGATCACGCAGGACGCCGTGGGCTTGATCACGACCAACACGCTGGGCGTGGTGTCGATCGGTGCGGCGTCGAACAACATCCTGCTGACCGAGGGCAACACGTTCCGCACGTTGGCCGGTCGTATCCAGGCCAACGCCCGCCAGTTCCGCATCCTCTCCGTCGCGCCGATCACGATCGGCTCGGTCACTGCGCTCCCGGGCTTCAACGCCGGCGCCGCCCTCAGCGGCGTGCAGATCGGTGCCAACGGCGATGTGCTGATCTCCAGCGGCGGCGCGGGCACGGCCCTCACCGTCAACGAGCAGATCAGCGCCGCCGGCGGCACCGTCCGCCTCGTCTCGACCAGTGGCATCGGCCAGGGCGTGAACGGTCTGATCACCGCAAGCTCGCTCGGGCTGACGAACACCGTTGGCGATGTCCTTCTTGACTCCGCGGGCATCAGCGTCTCCGCCCTGGCCGCGAGCAACACCGCTGCGAACGCCGAGATCATCGTCCTGGATACCGACGGCCTGACGGTCGCCGATGTGGCGGGCCTCGCGGCGCTCTTCAACGGCGGCGCAACGCTCAGCGGCGTCTCGACCAACGACGGCAACGTCACGCTGGTGACCAACGACTCCACGCCCGGCACCGGGGCCGCGATCCTCACGCTCGACTCGGCGATCGCTGCGGGCGCCGGCACGGTTCGCCTCGGCGCTCAGGGTGGCATCCAGCAGAATGCCGGTGCCATCACCGCGGCCAACCTCGGCCTGGTCAACACTGACTTCGGCGACATCATCGTCGATAACGCCGCCAACGCCATCGGCTCTGTCTCGTCACGAAACACCGCCACCGGCGTGACCACCGTTCGCGATTCCAACGGCCTCATCGTCGCGTCACTCAATAACGCGGCGTATGCGATCTTCAACGGCGGCGTCGATATCAACGGCGTCGTCGCCGGTGCGACCCAGACGATCAACCTCGTCAGCGGCGCGGGCGGCCCGCTCACGCTCAATCAACCGGTCAACGCGACCGCGAACGGGACCGTTCGCCTCTCCTCGCAGGGCGGCATCGGCCAAGCCGCCGCGGGCGTCATCACCGCGCAGAACCTCGGCGTTCTGAACGCAACCGCGGGCAACGTCGATCTGACCACCGCGACGAACGCTGTCAGCACCTTCGCGGCTCGAAACGACTTCGCCACCGGCACGTTCGCGCTGGGTTCGGACGCCGGTCTCACGCTCGGCACCATCGCCGCTGGCCCGGCGTTCTTCAACGGCGGCCTGGCGCTCGCTGGCCTGACCACCACCGGCGGCGGCGACGCCTTCCTGCTCAACACGTCCACGACGGCGCCGATCAACCTGACCACCGCCACCAGCCTCCCCGGCGGCGGCATCCTCCGCGTGCAGTCCTCCGGCGGCATCGCCCAGACCGCCACCGGCGGGATCACCGCCACCAGCCTCGCGGCGTTGAACACCACCGCGGGCGACATCGCCTTGATCCTCGGCACGAATGCCATCACGACGTTCGCCGCGAGCAACACCTTCGCAACCGGGGCGGTCAACTACACCGATTCCAACGGCCTGGCCATCGGCATCGTCGCCGCCGGTCCGGCCGGGTTCAACGGCGGCGGTCTGCTCAGCGGCGTGACCACGAACGCCGGTGACTCACTCATCACCTCGGGCACCGGCGGCGCGCTGGCGATCGATCAGTCGGTCAACGTCGGCAACGCCAACACCCTCCGCCTCAGTTCTCGCGGCGGAATCAGCCAGGGCGGCGCGGGCACCATCACCGCACAGAATCTCGCGGTCCTCAACGACACCGCAGGAAACATCGACATCGAGACATCTAGCAGCTCGGTTCGTAACTTCGCGGCCCGCAACGACTTCGCGACCGGGACCGTGAGCATCCGCTCCGACAACGGCCTCACCGTCACCACCATCGCCGGCGGCCCAGCGACCTTCAACGGCGGCATCGCGCTGACCGGGATCAACACGATCGATGGCGACGTTCTCCTCGTGAACATATCGATCACCGATGCGGTGCTGCTGAACGAGGCCAGCTCCATCGGCGCCGGCATCTTCCGCATTATCTCCAGCAGCGGCGTGACGCAGGCCGCCGCGGGCGGCATCACCGCTTCGGGCCTGGGCATCACGAACACCACCGGCGGCAACGTCGCTCTCACCGCCGGCACCAACAACCTCACCACTTTCGCTGCCAGCAACGCGTTCGCAACCGGCACGGTTTCCATCGCCGATGCCGACGGCCTGACCGTCGGCACCATCGCCGGCACCGCGTCGTTCAACGGCAACGCGCCGCTCAACGGCATCACGACCGCCACCGGCGACGCCCTGGTCATCTCCGGCACTGGCGGCGCGCTGGCGGTCAACCAGCCGATCAACGTCGGCAACGCCAACATCATCCGCCTGTCCTCACAGGGCGGCATCACGCAGAATGCCACCGGCATCCTGACGGGCCTGGGGCTCGCGGCCGTCAACGCGACCGCCGGCAACATCATCCTGGATCAGGCCAACGCCGTGGGCACCTTCGCCGCCAGCAACACCTTCGCCACCGGCACCATCCAACTCCGCAGCAACATCGCCACCACCGTCGGCGGCGTCGCTGGGAACCCCGCCAACTTTAACGGCGGTTTGAATCTCGCCGGCGTCTCCACCGCCAGCGGCGACCTCGCCATCCGCTCCGATGACACGCTCGCCCTCGCTCAGGCCGTCAGCGCCCCGGCGTTCACCGTCCGCCTCTCTTCCAACGGCGGGATCACGCAGACCGCTGGTGGCATCATCACCGCGAACTCCCTCGGCGCGGTCAACGTCTCCGCCGCCGCCGGCAGCATCACGCTCGATCAGGCCAACGTGCTGACCGCCGTGGGCGCAGTGCCCGCAGACTTCGCCGCGTTCAACGCCAACACCAACGCCAGCAGCATCACCTTCGTCAACACCGGCGCGTACAACGTCGGCACCGTGAACGTCATCAACAACTTCATCGGCACCCCCGCGGCGCCCTTCACCGACATCGTCGGTGTGAGCACCGCAGCAGCCAACGGTGACTTGACGCTGATCAGCAACACCGGCGGTTTGCTGCTGGGCCAGGCGGTCAACGCGGGCACCGGCATCGTGCGCATCTCATCTGCTGGTGCGAACGCCGGCGGTGTGAACGCCATCGGGCAGAGCGGCAACGGGGTCATCACCGCCGCCCGCCTCGCGCTGGTGAACACGTCTGCCAGCCCGATCCTCCTGAATCTGGCCGGCTCAAACTTCGTCGATCGCATCGCCGCAAACTCCGGGCCCGGCGCTCTGACGTTCCGCGGCTCGCGCACCGGCACGCTCGAGGTCTTCGAGGTCGCGGCCCTTGCCGGCTTCAACGGCGGCAACGCCGTCACCGGCATCACCGGCACCGGCGCCATCAACATCCTCACCGAGACCGGCGCCGCTCGTCCCATCACCGTCCTCCGTCCGATCACCGGCGGTGCGGGCAACGTCCTGATCGAGACCGAGTCCACCGCGGACGCCTCGCCGATCCTGGTGAACGCACGCGTCTCGACGACTTCGGGCAACATCACGCTCCGCACCAATCACGTCGGATCCACGATCACCGTCTCGGCCGACCCCGAGCTCGCCAACGGCACCGATGCAACGATCGGCTCCACCAGCGGCAACGTCCTGCTCCGCACCCTCGGCGGTGCAAACATCACGCTGACCGACACCGACGGCGCGACCGAAGGCTTCTCGATCTTCACCGGCGGCACCTCGTCGCTCGTTGCCAACGGCGCGACGGGCAATCTCAACATCGGTGGTGACGTCAGCGCCACGCTCGGCCACACCTTCTCGCCCGGCACCGGCGGCACCCTCTCGCTCACCGGCACCGGTGATCGCGACATCGTCGCCAACGCGGGCCTCACGACGTTCGCCCGTCCGCTGGACCTGAACGTCGCAGCGTCCGTGATCGACGTCGGCGCAGGCCGCGTCATGTTCCAGGGACCGATCACCGCGACCGGCGCGAACCGCGACCTCAGCGTCTTCTCGACCTTCACCAACGCGCCCGGATCGACGCCGGCGACGACCTTCACCCCGATCATCTTCGGTGGTGACATCGGTACCGGTGGCAATCGCCTCGGCGTCGTCACGCTCGGCGGCACCGCCGCCGGCCCGCGCGGCGCCGCGCCCGGCGTCTCTTCGATCGTCTTCTCCACCGTGCAGAACGCCGACGGCACGATCCCCAGCCCCGTGCCGGCGGGCACGACCTTCAGCGTCTTCTCGAACACCCTGACGACGCGTCAGTTCGAGAAGATCCTCGCTCTGGGCAACCTCACGCTCAACACCACCGGTGTCACCACCGTCGGCGATCTCAGCGTCATCAACGACCTCAACATCACCACCGGCACCCTCCGCTTCCTCGATCGCGCCCCCGCCACGTTCTTCAACGCGTTGGGTCAGGTCGCCACCGACCGCGGCTCGGACATCGTCGCCAACAACATCACCTCCAACGCCGCGCTCAACATCAACTCGCTGACCGACCTGGGCACGTTCACGCCGGCAACTCCCGCGTTCTTCCGCTCTCGCGTGGCAAACTCCACCACCAACGCCAACTTCGGTGGCGCAGTGGTCGTTCGCCAACTCGCCAGCGCTCCGGCCCTGTCCCAGACCGCCAACGGTGTGTTCACCATCCCGATCGACTTCGAGGCCAGCGGTGTCACGCCGAACGACCCCTCGACCGCCATCGCCGGCGTCGTCGCCGAGGAAGCCGTGCAGCGCACCGACCCGGCTCAGGTCGTCGGCGGGGCGACCCGCAAGTTCCTTGACGAGCTGAAGATCTCTGTCCGCGACGTCGGCTCTGACGATCTGGTGAGCTTCCTCAACGGCCTCTCCTACATCGATGACTCCGGCTCGCTCATGGGTGGTTCGATGGCCTCTCGTGGCGGCGGCATTACCGCCCGCCGCATCAACCCGACCGCTGCCGAGGCCCTCCGCCAGGACTGGATCGCTCTGGCGATCGACCCGGTCCCGGTCATGAACGCCGAGGGCAAGCCCGAGATCGGCCCCGATGGCCAGCCCGTCACCCAGCAGCGTCAGGAACGTCTCCGCAGCGTCCTGGAGGCGGCGTACGTGGACTTCACCGAGCAGGCCGGCTCGACCGATGCCAGCCCCGCGCTCTTCGAGAGCTTCCTCACCTCGACCCCGAAGCACGCCGAGGCGCTGAGGGCCGTCCAGGAGATCCGGGCGTTCATGAACAAGCTCGGTGATCTCGGCCTGACCCGCTACGAGCTCTCCGGCCCGCGCGAGGAACTCCTCCGCATCTTCCGCCCCGATTCGGTGCCGTTCGAGTACTTCTCCGAACTTGTCACCAAGCGCCCTTTGCAAACCGCCAGCAAGTAAGTATGCTGGTATGACGAAGGTTGTCCGCCGCGTCGGCGTTCACCGACGCGGCGGCTTTCTTTTTGGAGGTTCTCTCCCTTGCCCAGTGTTGACGTCGACAGCCTGCTGAAACCCATCAGTGAGACCGAGCCCTGCGGCCCTGACCTGCGCCACGACGGGCGCTTCATGCAGGTTCTCCGCGACGCGGAGGGATCGCCGGAAGACCCGTTCAACAACAAGGCCGCCGAAGACCCCAGTTGGCGCGAAGTGCGCGACGGGTGCATCGAGCTGCTGGCCCGCTCGCGAGACCTCCGCGTCGGTGTCGTCGTCGTCGTCAGCGAAGCGAAACTCGACGGCTTCGCCGGGCTCGAGCGCGGGCTCCGCTTCCTGCGCGGCTGCCTCGAGCAGTACTGGGACACCGTTCATCCGCAGCTCGATCCGGACGACAACAACGACCCGCTCATGCGGGCCAACACGCTCGCGGCCCTGGCGGCCCCGATGGGGACAATGGGCGACACCGTCCGCCTGCTCGAACGCGTGCGGACCATCCCGCTGAGCGACGCTCGCCAGCTCGGCAAGTTCTCGCTCGAAGACTTCGCACTGGCCTCCGGCGCGCTGACGCTCCCGGAAGGGAGCACCCGCACGAAGCCCGAGGTCGGGATCATCGAGGCGGCGCTGCAAGAGACCGACCTCGAGGTGCTTCAGCGCTCGCAAGAGACGGTGGATCTGTGCGTGCAACACGCCAAAGGTGTCGAGGCGGCGTTCAACGGCAAGGTGAAGCCGGGCCTGGGTATTGATCTTTCGCCGCTGATCAAGATGCTCTCTGACGCGTTGGGCCATTTCCGGCGGCACGTCGGCCTGAAGACCGGCGCTGCCGTGGAGTCAGAGGGCGGCGCTTCCGGCGATGCGGGCGGGGCGGGTGTTGGGGTTTTGTCAGCGTCGAGCGGCGGCGGCGGCGCGGCGTTCAGCGGCTCCGTTCGCAGCCCACGAGACGCGGCTGTTGCGTTGGACGCCGTTTGCCAGTATTATGCGCAGGCCGAGCCATCGAGCCCTGTGAACCTGATCATCAAGTGCGCTCGCGTGTGTGTCGGCAAGGATTTTCTGGCGTTGACGGCGCTGTTGAAGCCCGACGCCGTGGAGATTCTTCGCGTCCTGAGTCAGGCGGATCAGCCCGCCCCGCCGTCCGCCTCGTGATTCGCAGACATCGATTGTGTCAGGCCGCCTCACTGTGTTCGAGTATCGAGTTGATTGACTCTCTCGGAGGATCCCATGGCTAAGGCCAGCAGTCAGAAGTTCATTCAGCGCAACCGCGCCCCCCGCGTCCAGATCGAGTACGACCTGGAGGTGTACGGCTCGGCCAAGAAGGTGACGCTCCCGTTCGTGATGGGCGTGATGGCCGATCTGTCGGGCAAACCCGCCGAGGCACTTGCCCCGGTGGATCAGCGCAAGTTCCTCGAGATCGATATCGATAACTTCGACGACCGCCTGAAGGCGATGAAGCCCCGCGTGGCGTTCCAGGTTCCCAACACGCTGACCGGCGAGGGCAACATGCCCGTCGACATCACGTTTGAGAGCATGGAAGACTTCAGCCCCGCCGCAGTGGCCCGCAAGGTCGAGCCGCTGCGGAAGCTGCTGGAGGCCCGCACCCAGCTCTCGAATCTGTTGACCTACATGGACGGCAAGAGCGGCGCCGAGGAGTTGCTCTCCAAGGTGATGCAGGATCCCAACGTTCTGAAGGCCGTGACGTCCGCCCCGAAGCCCGACGCTGAAAAGAAGGAGTAATTGCTCATGGCCGAGTCCAATGCTCAGTCCGCACCCGCACTTGCCGGCGTGCAGTTTGATGGCGGCGATCTTTCGTCGCTGCTGAAGAAAGAGTTCAAGCCCAAGACGTCCGACGCGCAGAGCAGCATCGAGCGAGCGGTCAACACGCTCGCTGGTCTGGCGCTGGAGCAGGCGAACCTGATCTCCGACGATTCGGTGAAGACGATCGAGGCGATGATCGCCGCGATCGACAAGAAGCTGTCCGAGCAGGTCAACGCGATCATCCATCACGCGGACTTCCGCGCGCTGGAAGGCTCGTGGCGCGGCCTGTCTCACCTGGTCAAGAACACCGAGACCGACGAGACGCTCAAGATCCGCGTCATGAACATCTCGAAGAAGGAGCTCTCCAAGACCTTCGCCAAGTACAAGGGCGTCGCGTGGGATCAGAGCCCGCTCTTCAAGAAGATGTACGAAGAAGAGTTCGGCACGCCCGGCGGCATGCCCTACGGCGCAATCGTCGGCGACTACCACTTTGATCACACGCCCCCGGATGTCGAGATCCTTGCCGGCATGGCCCAGATCTCCGCCGCCGCCCACACCCCGTTCCTCACCGGCGCCGCGCCGACCATGATGAACATGGATTCGTGGCAGCAGCTCAGCGATCCGCGCGACCTGACCAAGATCTTCCAGTCCGCCGAGTACGCGCCGTGGCGCTCGCTCCGCGAGAGCGACGACGCTCGCTACCTCGGCCTGGCCATGCCGCGATTCCTCTCCCGCATTCCCTACGGCAGCAAGACCAACCCCGTTGACGACTTCGCCTTCGAAGAAGACACCGAGGGCGCAGATCACAACAAGTACTGCTGGTCCAACGCCGCGTTCGCAATGGCCGCCAACGTCACCCGTTCGTTCAAGCTCTACGGCTGGTGCGCCTGCATCCGCGGCACCGAGTCCGGCGGCGTGGTCGAAGGTCTGCCCTGCCACACCTTCCCCAGCGACGACGGCGGCGTGGACATGAAGTGTCCCACCGAGATCTCGATCACCGACCGTCGCGAAGCCGAACTGGCCAAGAACGGCCTCATGCCGCTCTCGCACTACAAGAACACCGACTACGCCGTCTTCATGGGTGCACAGTCGCTCCACAAGCCCGCGGAATACGACGATCCGGACGCGACCGCGAACGCCAACCTCGGCGCTCGCCTGCCCTATCTCTTTGCGACTTGCCGCTTCGCGCACTTCCTCAAGTGCATGGTCCGCGACAAGATCGGCTCCTTCAAAGAGCGCGGCGACATGGAAAAGTGGCTCAATAACTGGATCGCCAACTATGTCTGCATCGATCCCAACGCCAGCGAAGAGGTAAAGGCGAAGCTCCCGCTCGCCGCGGCTGAGGTGCAGGTCATGGAAGTTCCCGGCAACCCCGGTTACTACACCAGCAAGTTCTTCCTCCGCCCGCACTACCAGCTCGAAGGCCTCACGATCTCGCTCCGTCTCGTCTCGAAGTTGCCCTCGTTGAAGAAGTAAAGCGCGATGCCTGCGCTCGACGCCGTCAGGGTGAACGCGGAAGTCCACTCTCCCGTATGTTGTTCGAGTCGTCGGCTTGGTTCGAAGTTCCGCGGGGCGTCCCGCGTTCACGTCAACGGATCTCGGGCATACCGCCCGAGTGTCGCCCACTCTTAGGAGATTTCAAATGGGTTTCGACGGCTTCATCAAGATCAAGGATTGCCCGGGCGAGAGCACTGACGACAAACACAAGGAGTGGATCGAGATCAACTCGTTCTCCGAGGGCGTCTCGCAGCCCCACGGCGGCCAGATGTCCGCCACCGGCGCTATCGCCGGCGGCCGCGCCGACTTCCAGGACCTGAGCTTCTCCAAGCTCATGGACAAGTCCTCGACCAAGCTCCGCTACCTCTGTTCCAAGGGCGAGCACATCCCCGAGATCAACATCGAGCTGTGCCTGGCCACCGGCGACAAGAACAAGTACATGGACTACAAGTTCACCGCGTGCTTCGTCACTGCGGTGACCTGCAACGGTAACTCCAAGAGCACCGCCGACGGTCGCCCCACCGAGACGGTCACCATCCGCTTCGGCAAGGTCGAATGGACCTACATCCATCTGTCCAAGGACGGCAAGAAGCTCGGCGAGGCCAAGAACAACTGGTCAGTCGTTGAGAACAAGGGCGGCTGATTCGCGTTTGTTTGACGCGTTGAGATTGATCCCCTCGACCGGGCTGGCGACGGCCGGCTCGGTCGGTTTGTTTTCTGGGTTTATCGTCTATCACCTGGCGCGGAAGGACTCCCGATATGAACGCCCTCGAACTTGTCAAAGCCGGCCGTCCGGGCGAGGCGCTCAAGGCGCTCGAGGGGGACGTCCGCAAGAGTCCCGCCGATGCCAAGCTGCGCATGTTCCTGTTCCAGTTGCTCTCCGTTCTGGGTCACTGGGATCGGGCGCTGAACCAGCTCAACGTCGCCGCGGAGATGGACGCCAAGAATCTGCTCGATGCCGAGCTCTACCGGCCGGCGATCCAGTGCGAGGCGTTCCGCAAGGAAGTCTTCGCCGGCACGCGCGTGCCGCTGGTCTTCGGCGAGCCTGAAGAGTGGGTGGGGTGGATGATCCAGGCCAACCAACTCCAGGGACAGGGAAAATTCGCCGCCGCGATGGAGCTTCGCGCGAAGGCGATGGACGCGGCGCCCGGCTTCTCCGGCTTCGTTGATACCACACCGTTCGCGTGGGTCATGGACGCCGACCCGCGCCTTGGCCCGATGTTCGAGGTCATCCTCAACGGGAAGTATTTCTGGGTGCCGATGAGCCGCGTCGCGTCGGTGAAGATCGATCCTCCCGCCGAGCTCCGCGATGTTGTCTGGACCATGGCGCATTTCCGCTGGACCAACGGCGGCGAGGCGCCCGCCCTCATCCCGACGCGGTACCCCGGCTCCGAATCCTCCGACGCACGCCACCAGCTCTCGCGCCAGACGGACTGGAGCGAGCCTTCACCGGGTCTTCAGGTCGGCCTGGGCCAGCGACTGCTGGCGACCGATACCGGCGATCACGCGATGCTCGAGATCCGCAACCTCAGCACGGTCGTTGAGAGCGGTGGTGCGGACGCCGCGGCCCCGGCAGCGGAGGGCGACCATGCCTGACCTGGCTGTCGCCGAGCGTCTGCAGCCCGCGCTGCTGGACCGATTGACCGACGAACACCCCGACGAGCGCACCGAGAGCCGTGAGCGCCGCGTGATGAACATGGCGCAGCTCCGGCGCGCGATCCTCCGCGATCTTCAGTGGCTGCTGAACGCCCAGGCCCACCCGCCGACGGATGCGATCTACGACTATCCCCTCGCGGCTCGAAGCGTGCTGAACTTCGGCCTTGCCGATTCCGCGGGACTCTCGGTCACCGGGCGTCGTCGTGATGAGGTCCGCGCGGGTGTGACGCGCGCCATCGAGCATTACGAGCCACGCATGGTCCATCACTCGCTGCGGGTGAACGCGGTTGAATCCGACTCCAGCGCCGGCGTGAAGCTCGTCTTCGAGATCAGCGGCGACATCTGCCCCCTGCCGATGCCCGAGTCGTTGTTCGTGCGGACCGAGGTCGACGTGGAAATGGGCCAGTGGAAGCTGGGAGACTGATCACGTGCACCGACAGTTCCTTGGGTATTACGAGCAGGAGCTTGACCATCTGAACGGAATGGCCGCGGAGTTCGCGCGCCAGTTCCCCAAGATCGCCGGGCGCTTGGCGCTGGACACCAAAGACGGCGCCGTGACGTGCAAGGACCCGTACGTCGAGCGGTTGCTCGAGGGCTTCGCGTTCATGGCGGCCCGCGTGCAGCTCAAGCTGGACGCGGAGTTCCCGCGATTCACGCAGAACCTGCTGAACATCATCTACCCGCAGTACCTGTGCCCGACCCCATCGATGGCGATGGCCCAGTTCGTGCCGCTGGAGAACGACGCGTCGACGGCACAGGGCATCGTGCTGCCGCGGAAGACGAACCTGCGCGGGCGCGCCGGTGATGGGTCGCTCGCGTGCGATTTTCGCACGAGCCACGAGGTCACGCTGTGGCCGCTGAAGATCGTCGATGCCCAGTACTACACCCGCGACCTGGGCGTGCTGGAGCTGCCCGAGGGCCTCCGCAACGTCCGCGCCGCGATCCGCATCCGCATCGCGTCAACCGCCGGCCTGCTGTGGAAGCAGATCCCGCTGGACGAACTCCCGCTGTTCATCCGCGCCAACGACGCAACGCGGATGCGGATCTACGAGCAACTCTTCGCCGATGCGATGGGTGTCATCGTGCGCCCTGCGCCCGAGGCGGGCATGAGCTTCCGCGGCCTGCCTTCGCAGACGGTGCTCCCGGCGGAGGTGATCTCTCGCCTGGGCTTCGACGAGCGCGACGCGCTGCTGCCCAGCGACGCGCGCACGTTCCAGGGCTACCGCCTGATCCACGAGTACTTCACGTTCCCTGAGCGCTTCATGTTCGCGAGCTTCTCGTCGCTCCGACCGCAGCTCGCGAGGGTCGCCGGCAGCGAGATCGACCTGATCATCCCGCTGTCAAAGGAGGACGTCCGCCTCGAACGCAAGCTCGACGCCGGCACCTTCGTGCCGTTCTGCTCGCCGGCGGTCAACCTCTTCCCCAAGCGCACCGACCGCATCTACATCACCGACAAGCGCCCGGAGCATCAGGTCGTTGTTGACAAGACGCGCCCGCTGGACTTCGAGGTCCACTCCATCACGCGGGTCTCGGGCTACAGCGAGAACAACGACCAGACGCGAGAGTTCCGCCCGTTCTTCGCCGCCAACGACCTGGACCCCGACTCCGCCCACGGCGCGTACTACGTCATGAATCGGGTCCCGCGCCAGTTCAGCCAGCGCGAGCAACTGCGCGGCCCGCGCTCCAACCTCTACAAGGGCAGCGAGGCGTACATCTCGGTCGTAGACGCCCACGCCGCGCCTTACCCCGGCGATGTTTCGCAGTTGGCGATCGAGGTGCTCGCCACCAATCGCGACCTGCCGATCTCGATGAGCGTCGGCCTGGGCGCTCGCGACTTCGATATCGACATCGCGGCCCCGCTCCAGACCATTCGCTGCGTCGGCACGCCGACGGTGCCGCGGGCGAGCTGGGTGGAGGGCGAGATGGCCTGGCGTGCCATCAGTCATCTCTCGCAGAACTACCTCTCGCTCATCGACTTGCCCGACGGCTCCGGCGCTGGCGCCCTGCGCGACTTGCT
The DNA here is from genome assembly GCA_022843565.1 of Phycisphaerales bacterium. GTDB lineage: Bacteria > Planctomycetota > Phycisphaerae > Phycisphaerales > UBA1924 > JACVCS01. The sequence continues at coordinate 11,744 of JALHNK010000032.1, read as the reverse complement.
GCGGCTATACGTCGACGAGTCCGACCCATCGATGCGCCAGCAGATCGAGGGGATCAAGAGCGTCTACAGCACCCCGCTGACGCGGCGCGTCCCCGGGCCTGGCCCCGTCACCTTCGTCCGCGGGCTCGAAGTCGGCGTCACGCTCGACGAATCGCTCTACGAGGGCTCCGGCGTCTTCCTGCTCGGTGCGGTCCTCGAGCAGGTCTTCGCCAGGTACGTGTCCATCAACTCGTTCACCGAGACTGTTGTCAAGAGCACTCAACGCGGGGAGATCAAGCGATGGCCGAGGATCGTCGGTCGTCGGCCGATGCTCTGAGAGAGCGTCTCTTCGCCGACCCGTACCAGTTTGACTTCTTCCAGCTCGTGCGACGCTTGCAGTGCGCGCACCCGGTGCTGCCGCCGGTGGGCACCTCAAAGCGCCCCGAGGACGACGCGGTGCGCTTCAGCCAGGAGCCGCACACCAACTTCGCCACCAGCACCATTCACTCGTTCCGTCAGCTTCCCAGCGAGCGGGCGCCGCGGCTGTTCGTGAACTTCATGGGTCTGCTCGGGCCCAACGGCCCGATGCCGATCCACCTGTCGGACTACGCCCGCCAGCGAGAGCGCAACTTCAAAGACCCCACGATCGCCCGGTTCTTTGACGTCTTCAACCATCGGATGGTCTCGCTCTTCTTCCGCGCCTGGTCGCTCAGCCAGCCCGGCGTGCTCTACGAGCAGACGCCCAAGGACGACTTCGATCCGTTCTCGATCCAGGTCGGTGCTTCGTTCGGCCTCGGCCAGGCCTCGCTGCGCCGGCGCGATGCGCTCCCAGACGAAGCCAAGCTCAGTTTCGCCGGTCGCCTGGCCTGCCAAAGCCCCAACCCCGAGGGCCTCTGCGCCATTCTCCGCGAGTACTACGGCGTGCCCGCGCAGATCGAAGAGTTCGTCGGAAAGTGGACCCCGCTCCCAGAAATGTACCGCTGCAAGCTCGGCGGCCCACGCGAATCCGCAACACTCGGCGGTGCCGGCGGCATCGCGGCAGTGGGGGAGCGATTCTGGGATTGCCAGGGCCAGTTCCGCATCCGCATGGGCCCCATGAAGCTCGACGCCTACCAGCGCCTCCTGCCCATGCAACGCGCCCACCAGCCCGGCGGGCGCTCCTTCGCTCGCCTGGAGGCGTGGATCCTCAACTACCTCGGCTTCGAGCTGACCTGGCAGGTCTGCCTCGTTCTCAAGCGCGAGGAAGTCCCGCGATTGCGGATGGGCGGCAAGCCCGACGATCCGGGCGCCGCCCGCCTCGGCTGGACGACCTGGCTCAGCAGCAAACCGATGGAGTCTGACCGCGCGGACCTTGTGATTTCGCCGATGGCGCGGTAGGCTGTCGCGGCCTTCGTCCGACACGTTCAACCCCCAAACGCACCAAAGTCTGCGTGCCAACGCGGTCACTGCCTCCCCCTCGATCCCTCGATCCCTCGATCCCTCGATCCCTCGATCCCTCGATCCCTCGATCCCTCGATCCCCTCAACCAGCGGAGTACGCCACATGGGCGAGATCCCCCGTCAGTCACTCTTCGGCAAACTCAACCCCCTGGGCATGAAAGCCCTCGAAGGCGCCACCGTCTTCTGCAAGCTCCGTGGCAATCCGTATGTCGAGATCGTGCATTGGTTCCATCAGATCCTGCAGAACCAGGACACGGATCTCCACCACATCGTGCGACACTTCGAGCTGAATCCCAGCAAGCTCGCCAGCGACATGACCACAGCGCTTGATCGCCTGCCGCGCGGCGCGACGAGCATCAGCGATCTGTCCTCGCATCTCGATGAAGCCGTCGAGCGAGCCTGGAGCTACTCCAGCCTCCTCTACGGCGAGTCCCGCGTCCGCACCGGGCATGTCATCCTCGCCATGCTCAAAGTCCCGAACCTCAAGAACGCCCTGCTGGCGATCAGCAAGGAGTTCGAGAAGGTCAAGAACGAAGCGCTGACCGACGGCTTCCAGAAGATCGTCTCCGGCTCGCCCGAAGACTCGATGCCCGCCACCGACGGCTCGGCCCTCGGCCCCGCGGGCTCGCCCGGCGAGGCCAGCGGCGCGATGCCGCCGGCGCAGATGGGCAAAGAGGAAGGCCTCAAGCGCTTCTGCAAAGACCTGACCGAGAACGCGCGCGCCGGCAAGATGGACCCGATCATGGGGCGCGATGAAGAGATCCGCCAGTGCATCGACGTGCTCATGCGCCGTCGCCAGAACAACCCGATCCTCACCGGCGAGGCGGGCGTGGGCAAGACCGCGGTCGTCGAAGGCTTCGCGCAGCGCGTGGCCAAGGGCGACGTGCCGCCGCAGTTGAAGGACGTACGCGTGCTGGAGCTGGACGTCGGCCTGCTCCAGGCCGGCGCGAGCATGAAGGGCGAGTTTGAGCAGCGCCTCCGCCAGGTGATCGACGAGGTGCAAGCCGCGACCAAGCCCATCATCCTGTTCATCGACGAGGCCCACACGCTCATGGGCGCCGGCGGTGCCGCCGGCACCAACGACGCCGCCCAGCTCCTGAAGCCCGCCCTCGCCCGCGGCACCCTCCGCACCATCGCCGCCACGACCCAGAGCGAGTACAAGCAGCACTTCGAGAAAGACCCGGCGATGAGCCGCCGCTTCCAGGTCGTCAAGGTTGACGAACCCGACGAGAAGAAGTGTCTCCTGATGATCCGCGGCTTGGCCACCGTCATGGAAAAGCACTTCAAGATCCAAGTGCTGGACGAAGCGCTCGAAGCCGCCGTGAAGCTCAGCAAGCGCTACATCCAGGGTCGCCAGTTGCCGGATAAGGCCGTGAGCCTGCTGGACACCGGCTGCGCCCGCGTCGCAGTGAGCCTGCACGCCAAGCCCGCGGCGATGGACGACAGCGACAAACGCATCATGGCGCTCAACACCGAGCTTGAGATCATCGACCGAGAGATCACCACCGGCGTCGATCACGCCGAGCGCCGCAAGGACACGCAGGCCGAGCTCGACGCCGAGAAGGCACGCCTGGCGACGCTGACCGAACGCTTCAACAAGGAAAAGGCGGTCGTCGAGAAGATCCTCGATCTCCGTGGCAAGCTCCGCGGCAGCGGCGATGGCAAGGTTGACACGGCCGCCGCCAAGCCCGCCGAGGGTGCCGACAAGGCGGCAGCCCCCGCTGCTCCCGCAGCGCCCAGCACGCCGCCACTGACCGATGGCGCGCGCGACAGCGCGATCGAAGAGCTCAAGAAACTCCAGGCGCAGCTCACCGAAATGCAAGGTGAGAACCCGCTCATTCTCCCGAGCGTTGACGCCGCGGCGGTCTCCGCCGTTGTCAGTGATTGGACCGGCATCCCGCTTGGCCGGATGGTCAAGAACGAGATGGAAACGGTCCTCAAGCTCGCCAGCACGATCGAACGCCGCGTCATCGGCCAGCGTCATGGACTCGATGCGATCGCTGAGCGAATCCAGCTCAGCCGCGCGAAGCTGGACAACCCCGGGCGCCCGGTCGGCGTCTTCCTGCTCGTCGGCCCGTCGGGCGTCGGCAAAACCGAAACCGCGATCTCGCTCGCCGAAGCTCTCTACGGCGGCCCACAAGGCCTCATCACCATCAACATGTCCGAGTTCCAGGAAGCGCACAAGGTCAGCCTCCTCATGGGCTCACCCCCCGGCTACGTTGGCTTCGGCAAGGGCGGCGTGATGACCGAGGCGGTGCGCCGCCGGCCCTACAGCGTTCTGCTGCTCGATGAGATCGAGAAGGCGCACAGCGATGTGCACGAGATCTTCTTCCAGGTCTTTGACAAGGGCATGATGAAGGACTCTGAGGGCGTTGACATCGACTTCAAGAACACGATCATCCTGCTGACGAGCAACGTCGGCACGGACCTGATCATGAAGATGTGCAAGGATCCGACGCTGAAGCCCGACCCCGCGGGTCTGGTCGCCGCGATCCGCGAGCCGCTGCTGAAGGTCTTCCCGCCGGCGCTGCTGGGTCGCGTGAACATCGTGCCGTACTACCCGATCAGCGACGAGATGATGCGCAGCATCATCACGCTGCAACTGGCGCGCGTGGGCCAGCGTGTGACCGAGGGGCACAAGGTGCCGTTCAGCTACGACCCGAAGGTGAGCGACCTGATCGTGAGCCGCGTGACGGAGCTGGACTCGGGCGCGCGAGCGATCGACGCGATCATCACACGCCAGATGCTGCCGGCGATCGGCAAGGAACTGCTCACGCGTCTGATGGAGTCCAAGCCGGTGACCAAGGTCCACGTCGGCGTGAAGGACAGCGAGTTCGAGTATTCGTTTGATTGAGACAGCGATTCATCGGAGTGTGAACGATGGCTGGAGCCTGCGATCCATCCCGATCAAGCTGCAAAACGTCAGCGAATGACATGCAGTCATTGATTCGCGCGCCGGTGTGCCAAGTGCCTCAGTTTGGTTCGATGTTCCTTGTTGACACTCAAGACCGAAGTCAGCTCGACGCGTTTTGGCGCGTTGAGCAGCGTTGCGGTCAGCAGGGGCTGGAGTCGTTGCGAAACGGCCTCGAATACCAGGCCGGAATGCGGTTGATCCAGGCACGCGACGCGCACATTCGCCTGAGCACCTACACGGACCAAGCTCAGCGGATTTCGCGGTCGCTTCTGGAGAAGTTTGATGCGATGACGCCCGAGCAGGCGTTCGCTCTGGATGCGAACGGCGTCCCCGTGCACGAACAGCTGAAGCAAAGCGCGTATCAACAGCGGTCGGTACTGCTGGAGAAAACGCGACAGCGGTTGAGTCCGGGCGGACGGCGCCTGTCAGAGGTCATCAAAGATCAGTCGCCTCCGCTAAACGACTTATCGCGACGATATGCGGCCGAACAGCTCATCCGCACGAATCCGAAGGTTGCGCAGTCGTTGAATGTTCCGGCCGATGCGCCTCGGACGAGTTCACAGTTTCGCGCGGCCGTTAAGCAGTTGGCGATGAACGCCGGGGAGTTTGAGTCGGATCTTGCGACGGCTGCGCGAAGTCCCGCCGTATCCCGAGCTGTCATTGATGCGGCAGGCCGGTCGAATCGGGCCGTGACTGCACTAGCCCGCGTCAGTCGAGTCGCCGGGCCGATCGCGGCAGGTGCCGGAGTTGCACTTTCAGTTCACGAGGTGATGGCGGCACCCGAGGGGAAACGTCTTTACGTCGCCGGACGCGAAGCCTCCGGCTTCGCCGGTGGCACCATCGCAGGAATCGGCGGCGGAGTCGCTGGCGCGTACCTCGCTTCACTCGCTTGCGGCCCCGGAGCGCCGGTATGCGCTTTGGTCGTCACGGTTGTCGTGATTGGTACCGCTTCGTACGCGGGTGGTGCCCTTGGCGAGTCGGCATTCGAACACGGTGCGGCAGCCGCGGCGCGCTCGGGAGCCGCTTCTCAGCCCAGGGGCGGTGCGAGCGGGAGTTGGTGATTCACGTTCTGTTGCCACGCAGATCAGCTGAATCGTGGTACACTGCGAACCGCAGCACCGGCCCAGGAGCATCGCTCAATGGCACCACTTCAGGCAAACCGCGAGCTGTCGTTGCTCACCCCGTCACTCGGCGAGGACGTCCTCGTCCTTGATTCATTCCATTACGCCGAGGAGTTTGGCAAGCCGTTTTCGCTCACGGTGCGGGCGCGACCTTCGGACCCCACCGCCGACGTCTACTCGCTGGTGGGCAAGAGCGTGAGCGTCAAGATCCGGATGTTGAACGACGAAGATCGCCTGCTCGTCGCGATCGTGCGTGCCGTACACGAGCCGGGCACGATCAACGCCGAGCGGATCTGGACACTGACGTGCTCGCCCCGCCTGTGGCTGGCCTCGCTGACGACCAACTGCAAGATCTTCCAGAACAAGACCGTCCCGGACATCATCAAGGCGGTGCTGGGCAAGATCAGCGTGAAGATCGACGATCGGCTGAGCGAGAGCTACCGCACCTGGAAGTACTGCGTGCAGTACCGCGAGTCGGATCTGGACTTTGTCACACGCTTGATGGAGCAAGAGGGCATCACGTATCACTTCTTGCACGACGAAGAGGACACGCTGGTGCTCTGCGACTCGACATCCAGCATCCGCCCGCTCAAGCACTACAAGGAGATCGATTTCCACGACCCGAACGCGGGGGGCGTCTTTGACGGCGTCACGTCGTTCAGCGTCAGCCTCGGCCTCCAGCCCGAGCGGGTGGTCTTCGACGATTACGACTTCAAGGTGCCCACCAAGGAGCTCCAGAAGTTCGCCAAGGTCGACTTCACCCACCTCGCCCCGGCGACCGAGCGTTACGACTATCCCGGCGAGTACTGGGAGCCGGGCGATGGCGAGGGTGTCGCCAAGCGTCACGCCGAGGACATCGCCACCGGCGCGCAGGTCTACAGCGGCGCCGCCAAGTGCCGCGGCCTGTACTGCGGCGGCAAGTTCACGCTCAAAGACCCGACGCTTGCGCTCCGCAGCGGCCTGGCCCGTGAGTACACGATCACCGCGTGCAGCATGACGGGCCAGAACGATTCGCTCTCCAGCGGCACCGCCCGCCCGGGCACCCACTTCGAGACGAGTTTCACCGCCATCCACGCCGATCGCGTCTTCCGGCCCGCCAGAACGACGCGCAAGCCGCTGATCGTCGGCCCGCAGACCGCCGTCGTCGTCGGCCCCAGCGGCGAAGAAATCCATACCGACGAGCACGCCCGCGTCAAGGTGCAGTTCCACTGGGACCGCGACGGCAAGATGGACGAGAACTCAAGCTGCTGGGTGCGCGTGTCGCAGGCGTGGGCGGGCAAGAGCTGGGGCTCGGTGGTGCTGCCGCGCATCGGTGATGAGGTCATTGTGGAGTTCGCCGAGGGCGACCCGGACCGGCCGATCGTCACCGGCCGGCTCTACAACAACGACAACAAGTCGCCGTTCAAGATGCCCGACAGCAAGAACACGCTGGGCATGAAGAGCAGCAGCACCAAAGGCGGCGGCGGCTACAACGAAATCTCGATGGACGACAGCAAGGGTAAAGAGAAGGTCACAATCCACGGCCAGTACGACATGTCCACGACCGTGAAGCACGACCAGACGAACACGATTCACAATGACCGGACGACGAAAGTCGATGTGAATGACGCAGAGACCGTGGGCAGCAACCAGACAGTTTCGGTCGGTGGCAAGCAGACAACCACCGTCAGCGGCGACCGCATCGCTCACTTCAAGAGCAATCGCGACACAATCGTTGACGCCAATGACACCCGCACGGTCCACGCGAACGAATCGGTACTCATTGACGGCACCCGTGACGACGTGGTGAAGGGCGGCCAAGTGCGCCAGGTGGGCGGCGACAGTGCAACCCACTTCTACGCCAATACGTTCCACGAGTCCGTCGGGCCGGTCGAGATCGTGTTCGGCGCATCGTCATCGATCCACGCGACCGGCGACATTTACGTCCAATCCAAGACGAAGATCACCCTCGTCGTCGGCGGTTCCATGATCGAAATCTCGCCCGCCGGCGTGACCATCTCGTCCCCGCAAGTCGACATCACCGCCGGCATCATCAAGAACAACGGCTGATCCTTCCCTCCACCATCTGCCGCCCGCGGGCCGAGCACGCCCGCTACGCAACCAAAGGCTTGCATGATCCTCGAGAAGCACCAACCCGTCGAACTCGCCGGTCAGCACCGCCTGCTGATCACTCGCGCCGCGCCGGGGACGCTGAGTGTGACGTCACCCGCGGGCGAGACGCAGGAAGACACGCTGTGCCTGATGAACAGCGATGGCGCGATCGCCCTGACCATCCGCGTCGGCCCGCTGGGCGCAACGATCGAAGTCGGGGGCGATCTGGTCGGGCTCAGGGTCGCCGGTGACCTGGCGATCGACGCGCGCCGGATCTCGCTGCACGGGCGCGAGCACGTCTCCATCACCTCCGGCGGCGATGCCGCTCTTCGCATCGAGCAAACCCTCACCCAGCACGCCGCGCGTCAGTCGATCGTGTCGACGCTCGGCGACATCACCCTCTTTGCCAACGACGATGTCAAAGTCGATGGCGAACGCATCCGAATGAACTGCTAGTCGACCCCACCCATGCTCCGCGACGCTCGTGACATCGCCGCCGCCATCGCGTATGGCAAGCAACTCGATCGGCTCCGCGACGAGCAGTTGCGCCGCGCCCTCGATGGCGATTCCATGACTGCGGAGGAGTTTCGCGCAAAGGAGGATGGCGCCGTTGATTCCATCCGCGCCGAGTACTTCAACCTGCCCGCGCGGCACATGATCATGACCACCCAGGCCGCCGCGGCCCTCAGCGACGCCGCGGACTTTGCCAAGCGGCAGACGCTCCTGATGGAAGAGGCCACGCTCGAATCTCACCGCCTCCTTTGCGGAATCCCCTTCGTCGGTCAGCCGGGCTTTGATGACCCCGAGCCGCCAGCACCCCTTGCTGCTCCCGCCACGGGTGATGTCCCGAATGCCCGGGCGGTGCGCCCATGAAGCTCGTGAATCACACGCGGTTGCCCGGCGCGCTGCTCGTCGGCTCGACCACTGACAACGAGCAGACCGGCATGGTCGCGTGCAAGGTGACCTACCGCCTCAGCGCCGCCGGAGGCCTCGAACCCGTGCCGCGCGATGACATGTGGGACATCCTCACCGGCCCCGCGGTCGTGAACGACGTACACCTGCTGCCGGATCTGGACTACCGCAAGCGCGGCGTAGACATCCTGATCTTCGGCACCGCTCGCACGCCCGACGCCAAACCACTGCGCGAGCTGGACCTGCACATCTCCTGCGGCGCGCTCAGCCGCCAGACACGCGTCTTTGGTGATCGCACCTGGGTCCAGTCCGGCGACGACCTCAACATGTCCGAGCCCGCGCCGTTCGCGACGATGCCGCTGACCAACGATCGGGCATTCGGCGGTGCCGCCAAGATCGAAGGCCGTCCCGCGCCGCACAGCGTGAACCCCGTCGGCAAGGGCTTCATCCTCGACCGCAAGGACGCGCCGGGCGTCGCGTTGCCGAACCTCGAACGCCCGGACATGCTGATCCGCATCTGGACGAATCATCCGATTCCCGCGTGCTTCTACAAGCCGCAGGGCCTGCTCCTGGATCGCGAAGGGCCGAACTCGTTCGCGGCCTTGAGCGAGAATGACGACCCGCTGGCAATGTCACGCATCGCGCTCAACCGCGCGTTCAATCAGACGGTGCCCGACCTTGTCTGTCCCGAGGGGCAACTCGGTCGCGAGCTGCGACTGCGGGGCTTTGATCATTCCGGGGACGTGGTGTTCCCGCTTCCGCCCGAGCGTGCGATCCCTGGGCAGTGGGGGCCTTGCGTCCATGTGGCGGTGGGTGATCGGCGCTCGCGATTCCCGCTCTCGATCCGCTCGGTGATCGCGTTTGTCGATGAGCGGGCACTGGTGGTGACCTATGCCGGTCAGTTCAGGTACTTGATGCTGCCGGAGCAGCTCCGAACGGCGGCGCTCACCTGGACGGGCCCCATCGAGGTCAGCCCAGCGCGCGACGCTGTCTCGGTTGTCCGCTCTTGATCCCCGTCGATTGTTGATCTCGCTCGCCCGATCACACCATGCTGCCGCCGATCCCCAAACCCCGGAACCTGAGCGACCTGCCGACGCCACCGTTGCCGCCGGAGATGATTCCCACGCCGCGTGTGCTCGGTGTCTGCACATGCCTGGCCGGCGGACGCCTCGAACTTGCGGTCGTCCTCAAACGGACGTACTCGTTCGCGCACAACGCCCGAGCCGTGCTGACCGAGCCGCAGCAGCCACTGTCGCTTGAGAACGTCCCGCACGACCCGCTGCCCGACGGACGGACTGGCTCGTTCAAGCTCGTGCCCGAGATCGTCGGTTTCCGCGCCGGCACCGACATCATTGTGCGTGCCCACGCGCGCCCCGGCGGCCCCGTCACCGCCACGACCGTCGGTGTGACCGTCGGAGATCGCACCCACGCCGCCGATGTCCTCGGAGATCGCGTCGTCGATGTGGTGCAAGGCAAGATCGTCTTCTCACCGCCCAAGCCGTTCGAAGCTCTGCCGCTGCGATGGGAACTGGCCTACGGCGGCGACGACCCCGCCCACTTCGCCTGGCTCAGCGCACAGGTCGCCGGCCACATGACGCCCGTGCAGCTCCGCAAGACTCACGCCGTCGCCCAGATCGCCAAACGCGGCACGCCGCCGCTCGTCTACCCGCGGAATCGCGTCGGCCTGGGGTACTGCATTTCGCACCCGGATCAGCACCTCGCAGGGTGGGCGCTGCCCAACATCGAGTCCGTCACCGATCGCCTCACGCCCGAGCGTCTGCTCTGCCCCAGCCCCGATCACTGGCCCGCGCAGCCGCTGCCGGCGTGCTTCGATTTCATGGACGTGTTCACGTACCCGCGCACCGCCATGATGGCCCTCCCACCGGCGGCCAAGGGCGAGCCCGATTCCTTCGCAGAGGTCCTCTGCGGCCAGGTGCCGCGCGGCTTCTCCAGAGGCAACATCCTCCTCAGCGAGAAGGAGGCCATCCCAGACCTCATCCACCCCGATCTCTCCCGCTGCGCTCCGATCGGCCTGCGATTCGACTTCCTTCGCGGCGACGAGACGATCCAGCTCTCGGGCATGAGCGACCAGCACCCCGAGCTCGCCGTGCTCCTGCCCCGCCAGCGCGTCCAGTTCTCCGTCGCGATCCAGGACCGCTTCGTCGAGGTCTATGGCGAGCTTGCGCAGGTCTTCATCGACGTGGACAAGGGGATCCTCACGCTCATCTGGGTCGCTCGAACGCCGCTGGCTCGCGCGATGATGCCCGGTGACGACGTTGACGTCTTGGAGCGCACGAAGTGGCGAATGCTCGGTGAGTCGTCGGCGTCCGACGAGCTCTCGCTCCGCAGCACATCCTCGGCCGTGGGCCAGGGGGTGGCCCGATGACCATGCGCATCAGCAAGTACCTGCCGATCACGGGTATCGGCAATGATCTTCACTGCGTGACGCCGCCGCAGGTCCCGCCCACGCCGCCGCCCCCGGCGGTGCCGCTGCCGATCCCGAGCTACCCGTGGACGCAGCTCGCATCCAACCCCGCCTCGGGTCTCATCTTCGGGAAGTTCACCTTCAAGGTGACCACCGAAGGCCTCGGCGACATCCTGATGGGCCACGACTGGGGCATGATGCAGCCCCACTTTCCCAAGCCCCCGTACACCGCCACGCCGGCGCTGATCACCACGCTGATGGGTGCCAGCTTCAAGTACTTCTTGCCCAGCTACGCCGTTCAGCAGACTCCGACCGGCGGGGCAATCGCCGCGGCTGGCCCGTCCGGCTCTGCCGTCGCGATCAGCACGCCCGCGTTCCTGATCCCCACACAGGTCTGCATCGATGTTGGCGGTGGGCCGTGCTCGCTGGTCGCGCCCACCGGCCTGGGTATCCAAGTCCCCAGCACGCGCTGGGTTGGTTTCACATGGGCCGACCTCGGCGCCGGCATGATCTCGCTCGCGGCCGATGCCGCGACCGCCGCCGCCAGCGGCGCGATGGGCAACGCCATGACCAAGGGCGTACCTGAAGGTGTGGTCCTCCCCGGAATCGTGCTCGGTGCCGTGATGAACGTCACCGGCGGGCTCATGCAGTCCGTGTTCAACTCCGCGTTTCCCACCTGGGGTGGCCTGGCCCTCGGCGGCTTCACCATGGGCGTCTCAGTCATCGGTGCGCCCGCCGCGATCGGGCTCTTCGGCGGTCGCCTCGCCGATACCGTCGGCGGCAGCGAACGCCCGTGGGACACGGGCGAAACAGAAGGCAGTCGCGACGCCCCCTTGCCGACTCCAGCCGCCGCAGAGCCCGCG
>JALHNK010000031.1 GCA_022843565.1 Phycisphaerales bacterium | reverse complement strand
ATCCGCTCGCGCACGCCCGCCATCGGCAGCGCTCGCCCATTGATCTCCACCTCGCCGCTGGCCCGCGGATCGAGCCCGAAAATCGCATCCAGAAGCTCCGACCGCCCCGAGCCCACCAGCCCGCCGATCCCCAGCACCTCGCGCGGGCGCACCTCCAGGCTGATCGAGTGCAGCTTGCCCGGCGACGACACTCCCCGCACCCGCAGCGCCGGCGCCGTTGCCGCGACACTCGTTGCCCCCGCACCCGCCCCCGCCGAGGCGCGATAGCTCGCCGACGAATCGATCGTCCGCCCGATCATCTGCGATACCAGCGTCTGCTCGTTGATCTCCTTGATCACGCTCGTCGCAACAAACTTGCCATCGCGCAGCACCGTCACCCGGTCGCACACCTGAAAAATCTCACCCATCCGGTGCGACACATAAATCGCCAGCAACCCCTGGGCCGCCAGCGTCCGAATGATCTTCATCAGCCGATCCGCCTCGCCCATCGACAGCGAGCTCGTCGGCTCATCAAAGATAATCGCCCGCGGCTTATGCTCGCCCCGTTCCCCCTCATCCAAACTCGCCGCGATCTGAACAATCTGCCGCCGCCCCGGCGCCAGCTCACCCAGCGCCGCCCGCACGTCAATCTCCGGCGCCAGATCTCGCAACAGCCGCGCCGCTCGCTGGTTCATCGCGTCGCGATCAATCCGCCCGCCGCGTGTGGGCATGTCGTGCAGACACAGATTCTCCGCAACACTCAGATTCGGGCACTGCGCAAGCTCCTGATGCACGATGCGAATGCCCGCGTCAAACGCGTCGTCAATATCGCCGAGTTGAAGCTCACGCCACGCTCCGCCGTCAGCGCCCGCCCCAGCGTCGATCACCGAGATCCGCCCCGCGTCGGGCATGTGCAGCCCCGCGATCGCCTTGCCCAGCGTGCTCTTGCCCGCGCCGTTCTCGCCCATGAGCGCGTGGACCTCGCCGGCGCGAAACGTCACGCTCACGTCGCTCAGCGCCTGCGTGACGCCGAACCGCTTGCTGACCCCCTCCACACGCAGGAAGTCCGCCCCTCCCCCCGCCGCGGACGCGACCGCCCCGCGCCGCTCTGCCTCAGCAACCCCGGCACTCGGCATGGACGAAGCGTTTGACATGCAATAAACCACCCTCGCTCACACAATCGTCCCACACCCGACACTCGACCGCCGTCATCGTACCACACCGCGGCCCGCCAACGCCTCGGACTCGCCCGGAACTGCCCAGGATCGCCCGCCCACCGGCAGCCTCGCCAAATGCCCAGGTTCAAGCTGATCACGGCCCTTCAGGATCACGCACCGACCCCGCCTCTGGCACCGCCACTCCCGGTGCCGCCCCCGCGCTCGGCACCCGATTCTGGCCGCCATACGCCAGCGACGCGTCCATCACCACCAGCCCCGGCTGGCCCAGCAACTCGCGCGACAACGCATCCATCAACTCGCGCTGCTGCCTCCGAGCAATCGCCACCCTCAACCGCGGCCTCGCTTCCTCCAGCGTCCCCACCTTCGTCTCCTCTCGCCCAAGCAACACCACAAGCGCCCCCCCACCACCATCCTCCCCCGCCGAGCCCAGCCCGATCACGTTCGACATCTCACCTTCCTTCATCCCCTCGCACGCCCGCCGAATGCCCGCCGGGATCGTCACATCCGCCAGCGAGAACGCCGGAAGCACGCCCCCCGCCCCTCCCGTCGGGTCCGTCGAGTCTCGCAGCGCCCGCTCGGCGAACGCCGCCACGAGCGCCCCGCGCAGCGCCACCTCGACCCCGCCAGCAAGCTCATGCGCCCGCGTCGCGATCTCCCGCCGCGCACGCCCGGCCTCCGCCGTGGTCGCCGCCGTATACAGCAGCACCCGCGCCACCGGTGCGGTCGCCCGCGCATACTCCGCGACCACCTGCTCCTCAGTCACGCTCACGCGCTCGTTCGTCAGCGCCCGCAAGATCGCGTTCCGCCGCAGCAGACTCTCAAACCTTGCCGGCCCCAGCCCCCGCTCGCGCCGGAACGCCTCGATCACCCGCTCCACCCCATCGACATCCAGCCCCGCGCCGCCGAGCACCTCACCCAGCGCCGCCCGCTCGGCCCGGAGCGATTGCTCATTGATGACCAGCTTCCGCGAAGCCGCCAGCGCCGCGAGTCGCGAATCAAGGACCATCTCACGCGTCACCTGCCCACCCGCGGCCTCCGCCAGCGCCACCCACAGGTCATCGCGACCGACCTCCCGCCCATCCAGCAGCGCCACCACCTGAGCCCGCCGCGCGGCGGGCTCCGCCCCCGCCGCCATCACCGGCCTCGCCCCGCCGTAAAACCACGCCAGACCGACGGCCACCGCCGCAACGCCGATCAATGCCAAGACCCGACTCGCCCGCTGGCCACGCCAGACCACGATACCGCATGAACTCCTTACACAATCATCCACATCGCACCTCACTTGCAAGTCAAGAGCATCCCACAACCCGAAAAAAGCCCTCGATTGAGGGTTCAATCGCAGAATTCTGCTCAGTCCGCGTGCATGTCATCCGATAATCCGTTAGATTTGCACGGTCCCCGCGGGTTCCCCGCGGCAGCGTGTACCCTCTCTGCGTTCTGCGAGTTGGGTCCAGTCGGTCCCGGACGCCGCGCCTCTCGTCGCGTCCAGACAATCAGGAGTTGCTCAATGCTCTCACTCACCCGTCGTCGTCGCGCGTTCACGCTCATCGAGCTCCTCGTCGTCATCGCGGTCATCGCGCTGCTGATCTCGATCCTGCTCCCGGCCCTCAGCAGCGCACGCCGCGCCGGCAAGCGCGCCGTCTGCCTCAGCAACATCAAGCAGTTTATCCTCGCGACGCTGAACTACGCGTCGGACAACAAAGAGACGCTCAGCGGCTTCGTGCCACCGGAGCGCAACCGGCAGAACCAGCTCGTGCTGTCGTACTACAACGGCGTCAACGTGCCGCCGACGCAGCGCGTCTTCACCGACGAACTCGCGTGGATGTCCGTCAGGGGCTATGACCTCATCCGCCGCTACTCCAAGCCCGAGCAGCTCGACGGCCCCGCCGCCGAGACCAACTGGCTCCCGCAGATCAACTACTCCCACCTCCCGCTGACCGAGTACATGGCCCAGCGCCTCCCGGAGCCCGTCGTCGTCTGCCCCGATGACCCCGTACGCAACGGCTGGATGCAGAAACTCCAGCAGGGCCAGCGCGCCGCCTCCGTCACCGGCCTCAACAACTTCCGCTATCCCTTCAGCTCCACCTACTCCTACGCGATGCACGGCACCTTCCCCGATCGCGACGGCCCCAGCAGCAGTATCCGCCAATCACCCACCAGCCAGGGCCTCTTCTTCGTCACCGGCATCGGCGCCCAGAACTGGCGCCTCTCACGCCGCCGCGTCTCGGAAGTCGCCAGCCCCGCCCGCAAGGTCGCCTGGGTCGAGGCCTTCGCTCGCCACGAAACCAAGGCGCAGGCCATCCCCGGCTACTTCATGAACAACCGCGCCAAGCCCGTCACCGCCATGTTCGACGGCAGCGCCCGCCTCACCGACTCCAGCCAGATGGTCACCGGCACCTACACCTCGCCGACCGGTGCCACCATCAACGGCACCTGGGGCTACACCCGCACCGGATCCGTCGAAGAGCTCCCCTGGACCAACAACGCCAACACCTACGCCGGCCCCGAAATGCGCGGCCAAATGCGCTGGACCCCCAAAGGCCTCCGAGGCTTGGACTTCGCCTCCCAGCAGTAACGCGCGAACAACTTCTCGGCGCCTCGTCGCCTCGGAGCTTCACTTGTCCGGCCATGGGTGCGCGCATCGTGCCGCCGCCGCGCCGGCGCTTGTCCACGAACACTCCGCGGCGACCCGTCGGACGCTTGCCTCGGCGAGCGCTCCATCGCTGGTCCCAGAACCCGAGCGTGAGGCACCGCTCGCGCGGTGTTCACCCGACCAGATCGCTGACCCGCAACTGACACGGCAACGCAAGTGACAGTCCCCAAGAACTTCATCCGATCGAAAGTGATGCCCATGACTCGAACTCTCGCACACCTGGTCGCCATCGTCGCCGCGGCGTTTCTCTGCATCGCACCCGCGATGAGTCAGCCGCTGACGAACACGTTCACCTACCAGGGGATTCTCGCCGACGGCGCCGCCCCAGCCAACGGCTCCTTCGACATTCGCTTCCGCCTCTTTGACCAGCTCGCCTCGCCCGGCGGCACACAGATCGGCCCGACCGTCTGCGCTGAAGACGTGCTGGTGACCGACGGCCGGTTCACCTCACCACTGGACTTCGGTGCCGCCTTCAATGGCCAGCGCCGCTTCCTCGAGATCGCCGTCCGGCCCGGCAATGCTGGAAACTGCGCTGTTCTCGTTGGCTACACCGTGCTCTCGCCGCGCCAGGAACTGACCGCTTCACCTCACGCGGCCTTCGCGCTCACCGCCGGCAGCGCATCGAGCCTCAACGGCCAGCCCGCCTCGTTCTTCACCAACGCTACGAACATCAACGACGGCACCATCTCAGACTTGCGCCTCTCGACCAACGTCGCCACCAACGCCGGCACGCAGACGTTCAGCGGCAACAAGACCTTCGCCGCCGCGCCGACCTTCTCCGCCGCCGGCACGCCCTTCTCCGTCTCGGGCAACGGGCTGGTCAGCAATCTGAACGCCGACCTGCTCGATGGCCTGAGCTCGAGCGCGTTCGCCCTCGCCTCGCACACACACGACGCCGGAGCCATCACCTCCGGCTTCTTGAGCGATGCCCGACTCTCCACCAACATCCCGCGCCTCGCCAGCGTCAACGCCTTCAGTGAAATCAACACCTTCTCGAACTCCCTCGGGCTGGGCACGACATCCCCCACCGCTCGCCTCCACATCCGCGACAGCTTCAACCTCCCAAGCACGCTCACCGAGGCCTCCCCTGCCGTCTTCAAGCTCACCAACGGCTCCGGCGGCGGCATCCTGATGGACTCAAATCAGATCGAGTCCGTCGGCGGGCCGCTTCACTTCAACTATCGCGGAAACGGCACGGGCAACAACGTCTCGCTGGCCGTCGGCGGCGGAAACGTCGGCATCGGCATCGACACAGCGCGAGAGAAACTCGAAGTCGTCGTCGCACCCACCCAGTCCTTCCAGTTCCGTCAGGACGGCTTCGTCCCCGGCATCAACGTCGTTTCCGAGGGCGGCAACGCGGGCATCATGCGCCTGCGGAACGCCATCGAGGTCTGGCCCAGCGACAACGCCGCGCGTGCCGGCTCGCTCGACGTCCGCAACACCAGCGGCAACGCAACCATCACGCTCAACGGCGGCACCGGCAACGCCACCTACAACAACCAGCCGGCGATCAAGACTGTCGAGTCCACCATCGGCACCACGTCCGTGATCTCCAACGACTCACAGACGATCATCGAAGAGGCCGAGGTCACCATCCCGGGCAACGGCTTCCTGCACATCACCTGCCACGCATCGGTCTACTTGAACGCGCCGGCAAACTCCTTCAGCAGCGCATTCCTCGAACTGAAAGAGACAACGGGTACCGAGATCCTGATCGACGAGGCGTACATTGACTTCTTTGGAAGTCTCGCTCCCGGCTCTATCAACAAGACGTCTGTGGTCAATATCTCGCACACGATCCCCGTAACCGCGGGTGTGCGGCGGTTCAAGGTACGCGTTCGCCACTCGGGATCTGGTTACATGCTGATCTACGATCGATCCGGCGCAAGCCCCTTGATCCGGTCCGGCATCACCCTGATGTACTTCCCGCGAGGGCTGTAGCCAACCGTCCTCTCGATCGCCCACGCACCCGCGGCCTCGACCTCGCGTCGATGCCGGACCTCGACATCATCCGTGCGGCCCAATCACTTCGGGATGAAGCTGAACTTCTGACCGCCGATCGAGGCTTCGTACATCAGCCCCGCTTCATCCATCGTGAAGACCGCGACCCCGCTGGAGTACTTGGCATTCGCGCCCGAGCCAGACTTCAGCGCGACCGCCGAAGCCTGCGCGTCAAACGCGAAGTTGCCGCTCTTGAACAGCGACACCGCGTCGGGCGTGCTGAACAGGATGATCTCGGTGTACGACTGGCCGCCGAGCTGAATCCCGATACTCCCCTGCGTGAGGTCGCAATACCCGGTGATGACGCCGCGCTCGTAGAGCACGCCCTTGCCGTACGCCCCGCCGATCCCCACCGCGCCCTTGCCCACCGTCGGGAACACGGCGTACGCGAGCGCCTTCCGAATCGGGTCCGTCAACGTCGGATCGTTCGCCTGCGCCTTGGCCAGCGCCGCATCCGCCTCCGAGCGCAACACCGTCCGCCCACTCTCAGTCTGTGGCGCGGTGTTGCAGCCGGTCAGTGTGAACATGGCCGTGAGAATCGCGCAGAGAAGGAAAGTGAATCGCATGGTGTGTCCTTGGAGGTGCAGCAGCGTAGTGGCTCCGCGACGCGATGACGACCCAACCATCCGCGTGCCACTGATCCGGCGTTGCGGATCAGTGCCCGCGACTCAAGATTCTCCAGGAGCATTGAACGCAGAGCCGTTCAATGGCACCGCGACCACCGCATCGTCGACTTACTCACTCCTCACTCTGATCCAGAACCGCCATGAACGCCTCCTGCGGGATCTCCACGCGCCCCACGCTCTTCATCTTCTTCTTGCCCTCGCGCTGCTTGTCCAGCAGCTTGCGCTTGCGGCTCACGTCGCCGCCGTAGCACTTGGCCGTCACGTCCTTGCGGAAGGCCTTGATCGTTTCGCGGGCGATGATCTTGCCGCCGATGGCGCACTGCAGCGGGATCTCGAACTGGTGGCGGTTGATCTGCTTCTGGAGTTTGCGGAGCATCAAGCGTCCGCGATACTCCGACGTGCTGCGATGCGTGAGGAAGCTCAGCGCCTCGACCGGGTCTCCGTTGATCAGGATGTCCACGCGGACCAGATCGTTCTCGCGGAACTCCTTCACCTCGTAGTCCATCGTGCCATACCCACTCGTCATCGCCTTCAGCTTGTCGTAGAAGTCGTAAATAATCTCCGCCAACGGCACATCAAACGTCACCATCTGGCGCGAATCGCCGACCAGCGTCTGGGCCTTGAACTCGCCGCGGCGTTCCGAGCACAACTTCATCACCGCACCGATCGAGTCATTGGGCACGATGATCTCAACCTTGCAGATCGGCTCCATGATCGCTTCGTACGTGCCGCCCGCCGGCAACTCCGCGGGGTTGTGGACCTCAACGATCGTCTCATCGCGCATGCGAATGCGATACGTCACCGTCGGCGCCGTCTGCACCACCTCGGTCTGGAACTCGCGCTCCAGCCGCTCCTGGATAATCTCCATGTGCAGCAGCCCGAGGAACCCGCAGCGGAAGCCGAAGCCCAGGGCCTCCGAATGCACCGGGATGAACGTGAACGACGAGTCGTTCAGCGAGAGCTTCTCGATCGCGATGCGCAGCTTCTCAAAGTCGCTGCCCTTGGCGTCCTCGCTCGTCGCCGGATAGAAATCGCAGAACACCATCTGCACCGGCGGCTTGTACCCCTCCAGCGCGTCCTTGGCCGGGTCTTGCTCCAGCGTGATCGTGTCGCCGACGCGCACATCGCCCAGCGACCGGATCGCCGCGACGATGTACGCCGCCTCGCCGGGGCCGACCTTGCCAACTCGCGTCGGCTTCGGCGTCCGCTTGCCAATATCCGTGATCTGAAAGCTCCGGCCCGTGCCCATCATCCGAATCTTGTCGCCCAGCTTCAGCGACACCGGCTCGCCATCCATCACTCGCGCATACACCACCACGCCCCGATAGTCGTCGTACTGCGCATCAAAGATCAGCGCCCGCGTCTGCTTCATCATCGGCTTGCGAGGCGACGGAAACCGCTCGCAAATCGCCGCCAGCAGTTCCGGGATGCCCTTGCCCGTCTTGGCCGAAACCAAAATGCAGTCCTCGGCCTTGAACCCCAGCACCTGCTCGATCTCCATCGCCACCTCATCGCACCGGGCGCTGGGCAGATCGATCTTGTTGATGACCGGGATGATCTCCAGGTTCTCGTTGATCGCCAGATACGCGTTCACCACCGTCTGCGCCTGCACGCCCTGCGTCGCATCGACGACAAGAATCGCGCCCTCGCACGCCTTGAGCGCGCGGCTCACCTCGTAGTTGAAATCCACATGCCCCGGCGTGTCGATGAAGTTCAGCATGAACAGCGACGAGTCCTCGTCGCTCTGATTCAGCATGTCCGCGCCCTCAAGCGTCGCGCTGCCGTCCTCCTCGAGCACATCCGACGTCGCACCCTTGACGTGATGGTGCATCACCGTGACCGCCGAGGCTTTGATGGTGATGCCGCGCTCGCGCTCGATGTCCATGTCGTCAAGGAGCTGAGCCCGCGCCTCGCGCGCTGACACCGCTTTCGTTGCCTGCATGAGTCGATCAGCCAGCGTGCTCTTGCCGTGGTCGATGTGGGCGATGATGGAGAAGTTGCGGATGTTCATGGTGAGTCGCAGACGAACGAAAGCCCGGCACCCGGAGCAGCCGCGGGGGGCGTGCGGGGTCTCGGACGACGAGGGCGTTTGGATGACGATAGTAGGGTGGCGTCGGCACAGATACGACGCCACGCCGCGGCGGCGGGTGGCGCTCCATCGTGCCCCGGCTTGAAGGCATGCCCGCTCAGGGTTCCGGCAAGGCGTCGGAGTATCCGCCGCACACAGTGTATTTGCCTAGGAAGTCACACACTCGAAGTGTTCAGATCACGCGAATGCTGCACAGCACGATCGACGATCGCGAGTCCGAGCGGTAAAGTTCGCCCTGTCTTTCGGTGTTTTTGACTGTGTGAAGTGCCATCGCGGAAACGCGCTGTCCCACCCGGCCACCAGAGACCACGCGACCCGGTCGCGTGTAACAACCCTGTAGGAGAGAGAAAATGCAGATCAAGATGTTTGTCGTTGCGCTGTTGGCGACCGCCGGTACGGCGATGGCCTCGATCTCGTTCACCGGTTCGGCCGTGACCGAGAACTTTGACGCCATGACCACCGGCGCGGGCATCATCCCCGCCAACGGCACGATCGTCGCCGCCCCCGGCACGACCTTTGACATCGCCAAGACCGGCGGCACCAACGTCGCCACCGCTCAAAGCGTGACCGCCAACGACGGCAGTTCGGGCACGGGCTCGATCTTCCGCTACGCCACCACCGGCTCGACCGAGTACGCGCTGGGTGCGGTCGCCTCCGGCACCAACATCTTCTCCTTCGGCGTCCAGGTTGTGAACAACGCCTCGGCCGCGCTGGACTCGTTCACCATCGCGTTCGACGGCGAGCAGTACCGCTCGTCCACGAGCGTTCAGAACCGCCTCGTGTTCGGCTACGGCTTCTCCGGTGGCACCGTCACATCCGCCAACTACCTTGCCACGGCCACCACGCTCACCGCCAACACCGCTGGCGACATCGTCGGCGGCGCCCCGGTGACCACCAACGGCATCATCACCCCCACCTCGACCGGCTACTCCGTGACCGTCACGGGCATCAACGTCCCCGTCGGCGGCTCGATCTTCCTCCGCTGGGCCGATGCCAACGACGGCGGCAACGACGCCGGCCTCGCCATCGACAACTTCAGCTTCAACGCCACTCAGGTCCCCACCCCGGGCGCCGCGGCCCTCTTGGGCATGGGCGGCCTGCTCATGGCCCGTCGTCGCCGCTAAGCGACGCGGTTTGAGGACCGATAACTCAGAGATTCTCGACACCGGCCCGCTCAAGCGGGCCGGTGTTTTTACTAGGTAGCTGGCAAGATCACGGCCGCTCGGATCAAGTCTTATAGAAGACTCGCCGCCGCAGCGGTCACCGCCCATCGACTTTGGCCACAGGTATTCCCGGGCCAGGTCGTTTTCGGACGATGATTTCGTCAGCCTGGGAGGAATATGCAGCCAAAGCGCCGGCGTGCCGTATGCTTGTTCACCATGACCGCAGCGGTTGAACGAGCGCTGATCCGTCGGATCCTCCAAGGCGAACGCCAGGCGGCCGAGGAGCTCATCCGCGCTCATCAGCCCTCGCTCTACGCGTACCTGCTCCGACTCACGCAGCGCCCCGAGCGCGCTGAGGACGTGGCGCAGGAAGCGTTCGTCCGCGCGCTGACGCACATCGAGCGCTACGACCCGCGCTTCCGCTTCAGCACCTGGCTGTTCACCATCGCCAAACGGCTTTACGTCAATCAGGCCCAGCGCCTGTGCCCGTCCTTCGATTCTGATGTCGTCTCGTCCGCCGGGTCCGGCTGGCTGAGCAGCGGCGCCGGCGACATGGGCGAGAGCGAGCAGAACTCCGACGCGCGAGAGGCGCTCAAGCTCGCGATGGAATCCGTCAGCGAGGATCAGCGCGACGCGGTCGTCTTGTTCTACCAGCTCGAGTGGACCGTCGAGCAGATCGCCGAGTACATGGACTGCGCGCCGGGCACCGTCAAGAGCCACCTGCACCGCGCCCGCCAGCGCATGCGCGCCGCCCTTGAGAAGAACCCGCGCGTCGCACGCCGGTTTGTGGAGGCCCTGGCCTCGTGATCGATCGCACGAATCATTTCGGCTCACCCGACTTCTCCGACGACGCCCCCGACGCGCCGCGGCCGCTGACCTTCCGCACGCCCGAACAGGCCCGCGCGATCCGCGCCGCGTCCGAAGTCAACGGCGCGATCGAAGCGCTTCGTCGTGCCAAAGACACCACGAACGCGATGCCCGACCTGACCAGCGCGATCCTGTCTCGCGTCGAGCAATCACGCCCGTTCATCGATGCCCCCGCCCGTCGTCGTCATCGCGTCGTCAAGGCGGCGTGCGTCGGCCTCACGCTCGGCGGCGTCGGCTGCATCGGCTACGTCGGCGTTTCGCGGCCTTGGCACGTGCCAACGCCCGGCGCCATCGGCTCGGTCGTCCGCGGCGCATCTCAGGACGCCCAGTCCGGCTTTGCCAGCGTGCGTCGCATTTCCTCGGCGTGGGCCTCGTCCGCGAGCGACCCGTTCGCCGGCCCGCTGCCTTCGCTCGACGTGCCCGCGGTCACTCCGAGCGTGCGAACATCGGCGATGGTCAGCGCGCTGACGCGCCAAATGATCGGCCCGCGCGATGCGGACCCGAGCCAGGGCGTGAACCTGAGCAACGTGCTGCCGCTGTCGAGCTTCTTCGGGCGTGACACGTCGGCGTCGACACCGGCCGTTTCGCTCTCGTCCGCGACGATGCTGAGCGAGTCCTCGCTTCAGCGCTCGCTGGGGCTTCAGGCCCAGAGCTTCGGCGCTCGCGTGCGTGAAGTGATCAAGCCCTTGTCGCCGTCGAGCGGCCCGACGCCGCTGGCGGAGGATTCGAGCGACGCGTTCTTTACGCCGCGCTGATTCGCGGTGCGGCTGCGCCGCAGTGGCCAGTGGCCAGTCGTCAGTTTTCAGTTGTCAGCAGATCAAGACCCGCGGCCGGTGACGGTCGCTGGGCGCGCTGCGCCGTGCTGAGCATGTTTGCGTCTGCGGAATGCGACGAGCACCTCAGCGGGCGGCCCGTGCCTTCGCAGAGCCTCAGGCACGGCGTCCTTCCTCGCGATGCCCAACTGGGATCGGTCTGCAAGACACCTGGGCGACGCTGACTCTGGCGCGCGCCGGGAGTCTGCGGGAGGCGGGCGGGACGCCCACCCCGCGGGAGGCGGCACTGATGCCCAATGCCCAGTCCCCAGTGCCTTCCGACGCTCGCCCTCTATGCGAGCCCTTTACACAACCATGATGAAACCTTGACAGTCGGTCGCTCGGCTTTGCGATCGCACGTCGGTACCGTTTCGACCGTGCGCCAAACTGCGCGCGGTCGCGGCGTCGGTCCTGCGACGCTCTCAGGTTCGCGACGGCTGGAATCGCCGCGGATGAACTGGGTTTTCTCGTTTTTCGGTTCGCGACGTGCGCCGAAGTGCGCCTCGGTCATCACGGTCAACGCATCACGTTCTACCTCCGGAGGTTGTCATGGTCAGTGGTCGTCTGAATGTCTGTCGGTTCGTCTCAATGGCCGCAGTTCTTGCGCTCTGCGCCGGTGCTTCAGCCCAGACGATCGCGCAGTGGAACTTCAACAACACGCAACAGAACGTCAACAGCCCGCCCCCGAGCATCGGCATCGGTACCGCCACGCTCCTGGGCGGCGCCACCGCGACATTCTCCACTGCGTCCTCGCAGGGCGGCTCGACCGACACGACCGTGGCGCCGAACCTGAACTTCGGCTGGAACACCTCGACCTATCACGCCCAGGGCGTCAACACGCCGCTGCGAGCGGTGCAGTTCGCGGCATCCACCGTTGGCTATAACGACATCGTCGTGACCTGGGACACGCGCCTGTCCAGCAGTTGCGCACGCCACGTCGAGTTCGTGTACTCAATCGACGGCGTGAACTTCGTGCCGACCACGCCTCGCTCCGTTTTCGTTGCCCCGAACCTGGGCGATACGTGGGCCAACGGCCGGTCGGTGAGCTTCACCGGCGTGCCGGGCGTTGCGAACAACCCGAACTTCGCCTTCCGCGTTATTCCGATCTTCGCGACCGAGGGTTGGACGATGCAGGTCGCACCCAACACCGCCTTCGCGCCGAACACCGCCTATCAGCCCACCAACGACACCTCCACCTACGGCACCGGCGGCACCGGCGGCGGCACCTTCCGCTTTGACATGGTGACTGTCTCCGGCACCGCTCAGCCCTTCGCGCCGATCGCGGCGGCGGTCACCGTCTCGCCCACCTTCGGCTGTGCCAGCGATGGCGTGCAGATCACCATCGACGCCAACATCAACCCAGGCCAGAACCCCGTCTCGACGAACATCACCGTCACCGCAGACCTCAGCAACGTCGGCGGCTCGAGCAACACGTCGCTCAACAGCAGCGACGGCGGCGCCACGTTCTCGCTCTCGCACACCGTCCCGGCCGGCCTCACCGTCGGCAGCAAGAGCATCGTCATCACCGCGCGTGACACGCAGAACCGCGTCTCGAGCGTGACCCGCAGCGTCAACCTCGTCGATTGCAACTTCAGCAGCACGCAGCCCGTGGTCATCTCCCAGGTCTATGGCGGTGGCGGCAATCTCGGCCCGCCCGCGGCGACCGTCAACGCCGACTTCATCGAGTTGTACAACCGTTCGCCGAATCCAGTCAGTCTGGACGGGTACTCGATCCAGTACATCGACGCGGGCAACAGCGCCGGCTTCGATGACATCACCAACCTCGTGCCGCTCTTTGGCACGATCAACCCCGGCCAGTTCAAGCTCGTCCGCTTCAGCGCCTTTGGCGCCACCGGCGCCGCGCTGCCGCCGGCCGACTTTGTTCGCGCAACGGCCACCGGCGGGCTCAACAGCTCCGCCGGTCGCGTCGCGCTGGTCAACGGCACGGGCCTGATCGGGACGAGCTGCACCGGCAACGCGACGAACGTCGTGGTCGACTTCGTCGGCTACGGAGCCGCGGCGGTCTGCTTCGAGGGCGCCGGCGCCACGGGCACGCTGACCAACGACACCGCCGCGATCCGCAGGAACGCGGGCACGACCGACAGCAACCAGAACTTTGCGGACTTCACGGTCGGCACGCCGAACCCGCGCAACCGCGCCTCGGGCGGTTTCCTCGCGGGCTTTGCGTCGCCCAGCGCCACGCGAGTCTGCAACGGCGAGTCGTTCACGCTCTCGGTCGAGGTGGTCCCGGGCGCGTCGCCGGTCAGCACCGGCATCGCGGTCGTCGCTGATCTCACGAGCCTCGGCGGCGCAGCGAACCAGGCGCTGACCAATGCCGGCAACAACATCTTCACCTTCACGCTCCCGGTCGCGGCCCCGACCGAGGGCAACCAGGTCATCTCCATCACCACCAGCGACACCAACAGCCGCGTGGACGCGACGACGCTCACCATCGGCGTGGGCAACTGCACCCCCTCGCCCGCGACGGTCGTGATCAGCAAGGTCTACGGCGGCGGCGGCTCGCTCATCAACGCCGACTTCGTCGAGCTGAAGAACCGCACCGACGCGGACATCAACCTCGGCGGTTGGTCGTTGCAGTACGCCTCGAACAACGGGATCAGCGGCTTCACGCAAGTCGCGCCGCTGGCTGGCGTGATCCCCGCTCAGGGCTACTTCCTGCTCCGTGTCAGCCCCGAAAGCAGCGGCCTGCCGCTGATCTTCCCGCCGGACTTTGTCACCACGCCGCTGATCTCGGGAATCGACAACACCTCCGGTCGCGTGCTGCTTGCGAGCAACACCGTCGCGGTCGGCAACGACGTGACCGGATCGAACGTGGTGGACTTTGTCGGGTACGGCACCGCGATCTCGTTCGAGGGCATCGCCGGCGCGCCGCGTATCAACTCGAGTTCGTTCGCCGAGCGCAAGAACTCCGGCTGCCAGGACACGAACCAGAACTGGAACGACTTCACCTTCACCGAAGCGATCACGTTCCCGAACAACTCGAGCTCCGCTCCTTTCGCCTGCCCGGCGCTGCCGGTGCTCTCACCCCGCTGCAACCCCGCGGACATCGCCTTTGATAACGGCGACGCGCTCCCGCCTGTCGGCCAGCCCGGCGGCACCAACAACGGCGTGACCGAGGGCGATTACAACCTCTTCTTCGCCAACTTCTTCGACGCGCTGCCGGTGTGTGACATCGCCAACGACGACGGCTCACCGCTGCCGCCCTTCGGCACGCTGACCACGAACAACGGCGTCACCGAGGCCGACTACAACCTGTTCTTCGCGATCTTCTTTGACGGTTGCGCGTTCTGAGTCGGAAGGGCCGAGGGATGAGGGCCGAGGCTTGAGTGTGGGGCAGGCGTCCCGCCTGCCTCCCGCAGACAACCGGCCAACGCTGCATCGGCAATCGTGAGTGATGACAACAAGGCCCCGGCGCGTGTGCGTCGGGGCCTTTCAATTGGTGAGGTGCCCGTGTTCAGCGGGCGAGGCGCGCGAGCACTTGCGCCGCAGTGATTCGCACGACCTCGGGCTCGCTCGTGTCTGTGCTCATGGCGGTGATGCGGGCTCGCAGCGCCGGATGGTCGCGTCTGGCCAACGCGTTGCCGGCGGCGATAAGGGCGTTGCGCTTGAACATCTCGAGGCTCGCTCGTTTCAGTGGCGTTGGGCCAAGCGCCAGAGAGCGGTCGGCCTGTGACCAGTTGAGGATTTCCAGGAGTGGGAAGGAATCGCGTCGCGATTCGTAAGCTGGGTTCGCTCGCTCGGCCCCCGCGTCCATCGAGTCCGGGCGTGCGTTGTACGGGCAGACCTCCTGGCACACGTCGCAACCGAAGATGCGATCGCCGATCGGCGCGAAGAACGCCGGATCGATCGGCAACTCGCGCTCGATGGTCAGGTAGCTGATGCAGCGCGCGGCATCGACCGAGCGCTCGGTGATCGCATTGGTTGGGCACGCGTCGATGCAGCGGGTGCAGGTGCCGCAGTGATCCGCGGGCAGGTCGGCGTCGGGCGTTGGCGTGAGGCGGACATTCGTCAGCACGCAGCCGAGCAGGAACCACGAGCCGAAGCGAGGGTGCAGCACCAGCGTGTGCTTGCCCACCCAACCGACGCCTGCTCGCGCGGCGTGCTCTCGCTCCATCACCGGCGCGCTATCGACGACGGTGCGGAACTCACTGCCGGGGATCTCGGCGCGGAGCTCGTCGGCCAGGCGGTGCAGGCGTCGCTTGATGACGTCGTGATAGTCGCGCCCGCGTGCGTAGCGGGCGATCACGCCGCGCGGCTCGTCGCTCGCCGCTTTGCTCGCAGCCACGTCATCGCCTGAGCCTGCTTCCGGCGCGGTGCCCGTCGCGTCTCGCGGGGCTCGCTCGGCGTACCGATCGGCGACGACGATGATCGACTTCACATCGGGCATGACGCGCGCGGGGTCCAGGCGCGTGTCGGCGAGTTCTTCGAGATACGCCATGCTGGAGTGCTTGCCCGCCGCGAGCCATTGGCGGAGGTGCGCGCCGTGATCGCTGGGGCGTGCGTCGCAGACGCCGGCGATAGCGAAGCCAAGCGCTTCGCAGCGTGCGAGGATGTCACGGGTGATCGCGTCCGCCGCGGGCATGGCGGCGTTACCTTTGCGGTGTCACCGGGACGGCGCGCCGGGGCTCGCTTGCGGTCTTCGGTGTCTCGGCCTCAAGTCGTGAGACCTCGCCCAGGAGCATCCGGGCCGCGTCCGGGAGCACGTCGTCCGGCTCGGCCAGGCCCGGCACCCACGCGCGGTCCCACTCGTAGACGAGCACTTCGTCAAGCTCGGTGCGAGCCGCGGCTTGGATCGCGCCCTTCCAGTCCACCTCGCCGGTGCCCATCGGCACGGGCTTGCCGTCGCGCACATCCTTGACGCGGAGCGAGAGCAGGCGATCACCAAGGTTCGCAACGCCGATGCCGGGATCCTCGCCGGCAACGTGAGCATTGGCGATGTTGAAGCACGCGCCCAGCAGCGGGCTGTTGACCTCGTCGATGATCTCGATGATGCTCGAAGACGTCGCGAAGCCGCCGGCGTTCTCAAGCACGACGCGGACGCCGGTGCGGTGGGCGTGATCAACGACGCGCTTCAGGCGCGCGACGATGCGGGCCAGGGCCGTCTTCTTCGGCTCGGCGTGGTGGATCTCAAAGCCGAAGACGCGGACCAGCGGGCACTCGATGCTGATCGCCAGGTCGATCGCCCGCTTGGCGGCGCGGACGGTGCGCTCGGTGTCGCCGATGGCGTTGCCGATCACCGGCGGGCGGATGGGCTCGTCAAAGCCGATGCCCGTGGCGAGGCTCACGATCTGCGTGCCCGCTTCGTGGAACATCCGCCGAATCTTCAGCGCGTCGGTCAGCGCGGGGTCGCACGCGAACTCGCGGCTCGCATCGCCGAACGTGCGGAGCTCGATGCCAGGGAAGCCCCACTGCTTGCAGCGGGCGGCGATCCGATCAAGCGGCCAATCGGCACAGGCGACAGTCGAGAATGCGGGTCTGATCATGGCGGGCGATGATAAGCCGGCGGGCCGCGGCGCGTCGTCAACTCTCAGGCAGGATCGGCGGGCCGTCAACGGGCAAGACGATCAGGAAGTCCGAGCCCTTGCCGCGCTCGCTGAAGACCTCGATCCGCCCGGTGTGGGCCTCGATCAGGCGGCGCGCGGTCGGCAGGCCCAGGCCGCTGCCGCCGGCCTTGGTGGTGAAGTAGGGCTCGAAGAGCTTGTCTTTGACATCGGGCGGGATGCCCGGGCCGGTATCGATGACGTGGACATCGGCCATCGGGCGGCTCTGCTCGCGGCGGGCGGCAGTCTTGAGGATCAGCTCGCCGCGGCTGCCGGGGGCTGCGCCACCGGGGCCGCTGCCATCGGCGGCGCTGGTGCTCGCGGTTTGCATCGCCTGGACGGCGTTGAGCATGAGGTTGAGCACGCACTGCTTGATCCGCTGCGCGTCGAGCTTGACGTTCAGCTCGCCGGGGGCGAGGTCGACGCGGAGGCGCACGCCGTGGCGGGCCGCTTCGGGCGTGTAGAAGTCGGCCAGCTCGCTGACCAGCGCGTTGAGATCGTGCTCGCGCACGTCCAGGCGGATCTTGCCGGCGTACTCGAGGAAGTCGTTGAGGATGCCGCCGAGGCGCTCGGTCTCGCGGCGAAGGGCCATCACGCGGTTGACCATGCGCTGCTTGTCGGCGTCGGTCAGGGGCGATTCGTTCACCGCCTCGCCCAGGAGCTGCGCGTTGAGGCCGATGGTCGAGAGCGGGTTCTTGATCTCGTGGGCCAGGCCGCCGGTCATCGCGCCGATCTCGGCGAGTCGCTCCGCGGCCCGGGCGCGGCGCTCGGCGTGCCGGATCGCCAGGGTCTGACGACGGAACAGAACCGCCGCGACACCGCCGCCCAGCAGCAGGCCGATCAGGAGCGAGATCACGATCTCCGCTGTCAATACGTCATCCTTGCGCGGGTGGAGTGCATCACTTGGGCGCGTTGGCGCCCGGCCCGGTCTTGACGCTCTTGTTCGGCAGCGGCGGCACCGGAACGACCTGCACCGGCTTGTCCTTGATGAGCTGCTCCAGATGCGCGATCGCCGCCTTCAACTGTGCGTCTTCGCCCTTGAACGTCGCGTGGGGCAGGTTGTCAACGATGATGTCGGGATCGACGCCGTGGCCCTCGATGATCCAGACGCCGTCGGCGGTGTAGACACCGTATTCGCCGGCGGAGGCGAGGCCGCCGTCGGCCAGGTCGTTGGAGCTGCTGAGCCAGATCTCGCCGCCCCAGGTGCGCGTGCCGAGCACCTTGCCGAGCCCGAGCCGCCGGAAGCCCTCGGCGAACGCCTCGCCGTCGGAGGCGGTGAAGCCGTCGCAGATCACCACGACGTGCCCACGGAAGGCGTACTGCATGTTCCAGTTCGGTGGCGAGCCGACGCGCTGGTTCCAGAACATCCAGGCCTTGCGGAGGAGCTGGCCGAGGATCCAGGAGTCGATGTTGCCGCCGTTGTTGCGGCGGACATCGATGATCAGGCCCTGCCGGTTGAACGCCGGGAAGTAGCCCTTGGTCCACTCGCTGATGTTCTCGCGTCCCATGGCGCGCAAGTGAACGTAGCCGATGCGGTTGTCGCTGGCGGTCTCGACCATGCGCCGGCGCGAGAGCTGCCAATCGGAGTAGCGCAGGTCCGCGAGCGATGAGCCGCTGATGGGGCGGGCGATCACGTCGCGCTCGTCGCTGGCGGCCTTGCCCGCCGGGCGAACGCGCAGGAGCACCTGCTGGCCGGCCTTCTGGCGGAGGAGGGCCGCGGGGTGCGGGACATCGAGCGTGCGAATGCCGTTGATCGAGACAATCGTGTCGCCGGTGGTGATATCAACGCCCGGCGCGCTGAGCGGCGCTGCTCGCTCGGGGTCATCGGGGTCGTGCTGGTAGACGCGGGTGATGGTCCAGCCGCCTCGATCGGCATCCAGAGTCCACTCGCCGCCGAGGTATGAGAGCGGGATGGTCTCGGAGTTCTCGCGGAAGTCGCCGCCGCGCACGAAGTGGTGCAGGGCCGAGAGCTCGCCGGTGAGCTGCGCGAGCACCTCGTTCAGCTCCGCGCGGCTGCGCACGCGCTCGACGAACGGCTCGTACTTTTGGCGCATCGCGGGCCAATCGACGCCGTGCATCTTGGTGTCGTAGAAGTAGTCGCGAAGCAAGCGCCACGCGTCGGTGTAGAGCTGGCGGTACTCGGTCATCGGCATGTAGCTCAGCGACCAGCCGGCCAGCGAGACGGCGCTCTTGTCCATGTCCGCCGGCGCGGGCGAAGCGTCAACGACGTGGATCGACGTGCCGGTGTAGAGCAGGAGCTTCTTGCGATCGCCGGAGATTTCCAGCGTCTTGATGCCGCTGGCGATGTTCTTGACTTCGACTTTCTCGTTGCCGATGGTGACGCCCTTGACGGAGAAGCCGGCCGGGCCGCCCTCGCGTTCGAAGGTCGTCGCGGATTCACCGAAGAAGATCGCGGTGTCGCTGAGGCGCAGGCGCGAGTAGTTGCCGGGCTTGACGGGCACGACGCGGATGCGGGACTGGATGCCATCCAGATCGATCTGCACGGCGGGGACCTTCTTCGCTTCGTCGGCCTTTCTGTCGGCTGCGTTCTTCTCGGCAGACTTGCTGTCGTCGGCCTTCTTCTCGGCATCGTCCTTCGGCTTCTCCTCTGGCTTCTTCTCCTCAGCCTTCTTCTCTTCAGCCTTCTTCTCTTCGGCGAGCTTCGCCGCCTTGGGGTCAAAGAGCTCGTCGCCCGCCTGCCAGGGCGAACGCTCGCCGGCCTTCAGCGCGACGTGATAGATTTTCGTCAGCCGATCGAACGACGGCTGAGGCGCAAGCGGGCCCCACGGGCTCGGCGAGACCGACTCGATGTTCCGATCGCTGAGGAAGTACAGCCACTTGCCATCGGGACTGAACCGCGGCGAGAAACTCTCAAACCGATCGCTCGTCAGCGCTGTCGCCTGCCCGCTCTCGAGCGAGTACAGCTTGATCCGCTGCGCGATGTTTCCCGCGAGCTCGACATACGCCAGCCAGCGACTGTCGGGCGACCATGTGTAGTCGTTCAAACGCTCGACCTGACTCTGCGCGACGAGCTTCGTGGCGCCGGTCTCAAGATCCGTGATGTAGAGCTTCTGGTTCTTGTCGCTGTGGGCCAGCTTCTTGCCATCGGGGCTGACGACGCCCTCCCACCGCAGGATGGTGGCGTCGCGGGTGATCTGCTTCATCTCGCCGACGCCGTTGGCCGGCATGCTCCAGAACTCCACCTCGCCGCTGCGATCGCTGGAGGCGATCACGCGCTTGGAGTCTGGCGTGAACACGGCGCTGCGAAAACGAGCGCCCGGCGTACAGGCGACCTCAACCAGCCGACCGTGGTCGGCCTTCACCGGCGCGACGAAGACACGCCCGCGCGCGGTGATCACGACGCGATCGCCGGTGCTAGAGATCTCGACAGAGCTGATGGACTTGGCCGGTTCGCTGACGAACCGCTCGCGCATCTGCTCAAGGTCGGTCGAGAGCTTGATCGGGATCGCGCTGTCCTTGCCGCTGGCGATATCGAGCAGGCGGACGTCACCGGCGTGGGCGTAGACGATTCGACCGGCGTCCATCTCTGGGCTCGACGCGTCGAAGTCCTTATGGAACGTGTGCTGCTTCAGATCCTTGCCATCGGGCGCGCCGGACCAGACGTTCATCACGCCGTCACGATCGCTCAGGAAGTAGACGCGCCCCTGCCAGGGCATGGCGTCCTTGCTGGTGCCGTCAAAGTCCGTCGTCAGCGGGACCGCCTCGGTTGCGCCGGCCTCAAACTTCCAGAGCTGCTGGATGAAGCCGCCCTTATACCGCTTGGTGTGCGAGCCTTGGAACGGCATGCGCGTGAAGTACAGCGTCGCCATCCCCTCGACATACGCGCCCTGATCCGCCTCGTACAGCGGCACCTTCTCTTCAGCGTTGCTGGCCAAGTCCACCAGCACCAGTTGCGAGCTGGGGAGCGTCGCGAACTGGCGCGTGGAGTACATCAATCGCCCGTCGGGCTGAAAGCCCACGAACCCCGGGCGCGCCAGACCCCACGTGCGCCGCGTCGGCAGGCCGCCATCGAGCGGCATCGTGTAGACCTCGGGCACGCCCTCGTACGCCGCGATGAATGCGATGGTCTTGCCATCGGGGCTGATCGCCGGGTGAGCCTCGTCGGAGAGTTGGGTGGTGATTCGCGTTGCCAGCCCGCCGGTCAGCGGCACGCGCCACAGGTCGCCCTCGGCGAGGAAGACCAGGGTGTCGCCACGGAGAGCGGGCATTCGGTAGTACGCGATCGTCGGGTCATTGACGATGCCACCGGCCTTGATCGCGACGGCGGGCACATCCGCCCGAACCGCGGCCATCGTCGCGCTGGTCGCCGATGCGGGGGCGTCTGGCTGTGCGACCATCATCGCGCCGATGCTGGCGGTGGCCAGGCCTCCAGACGCCGCGGCGACGAGCGCCAGGACCATCGCACGCACCCGCACCACGCTGCCGCTGCTCTGTCGCTTCATGCCGGGATTCTCCCTGAGGAACTGGGTTCGCGGGCGACCGATCGCTCCGGAAGGACCGAGCATATCCGATAGCTCGCGGGCGACGCCAACCGATGGCTGGCCGCGGGCTCCCCCGCGGGTCGAGATCGCGGAGCGCCAAGTGCAGCGACGGTCCGGGCGTTGCCGATATCCGCACGTCATCTCCGCCCCCCAGCCTCACGCCCCCCAGCCCCCCACGCACCACGCCCCCCACCGCCCGCCGCCGACTCCGGAGCCGCCCGTGCCAGAATCCGCATTTTCCACAACTGGCGCCGCACGCAACGGAGTCGCACAGCTTCACCCCGCCCGCATAGACTCTTCAATCATGAGCAACAAGCGCGGCAGTCCCGTGCTCATCGAAGTGCTCAAAGGCAAGCCCACGTTCCCCGCGGCACAGGGCTCAGGTTCTACCAGCGCGCCCGGATCGGGCAGCGCGAACCCCGCCAAGGCCCCGCCACCACCGGCGCAGCCGCCGATCGCGACGTATATCAGCGAGGGCGGCGAGAGCTTGCGATTGCCTCGCATGCAGGACATCCGCCTGACGCCTCGGACGCTGGCGATCGGGCTGGGTGTGCTGATCGTGGTGTTCGGCGTGGTGTGGGTGATCGCGTTCCGCACGGGTCAATCGGCGGAGAAGCAGCAGTGGGAAGGCCGGCTGCCGCTGATCCAGAACAGCGATGGTGGCTTGGGAGGATCGAGCGAGCCGACGCCGCTGCCGCCGGACCCGCTGAACAACACGCGCCCGGACCCGTCAATTCCTGAGGGCAGCAACGACCCGAGCACAACCCCTGGCGGGAACTCCGGCAACAGCACCACCCCAGCACCAGCCCCGCCCGACGGCGGCGTGCCAGCGCTGCAAGACGGCTTCAACCACTTGGTCGTCGGCACGTTCCGCCGGTTCTCTGACGCCGAGGCGAGTGCGAAGTATCTCGTGGCCAATCGCATGACGGTGATCATCACCGGCCCGCGCGGCGTAGACCCCACGACCAAAACCAGCGAATGGTGGGTCTGGATCGCCGACGGCTTCGAGCGCCCGCTCTCAAGCCCCGAGGCCGCGCGTTTGCGGGCCCGCGTGGTCGAACTCGGCCGCCTCTGGAAACTCCAGAACAAGCTCGCGCCGACAGACTTCAGCCAGCCGTATTGGGCGAAGTATCGGAAGGCGGCGGGGAGGGAGTGAGTTTCGCTCGCGACATTGGCGCTCTTGCCTCTGTTTGACAAGAAATGCCATCGCACTTCGCTTGCTCCCAGCTAACGATTGTCCCTCGGAGGAAGAATGAACTTCCGGCGCAATCGGATCTTGCTGGCGATCTTTGGTGGCTTGATTGCCTCGCTCGGCGTCGTGATGTTCGTGAACGACGACATGAACCTCGGCCCTCCGCCAAACCCATGGACGCGTGGCGGCCTGATCCCGTGGATGTTCCACCAGGCCTGGGGACGCACATTGGGCTCGCTGCTTGCACTCGCGGGGTTGCTATGTGTGCTGTTCGCCGCGACGGCCCCGCGGATACGCGCGTTGATCCGATGATCGGCTGCGAGCATGTTGCGGGCGCGATGCCCCACTACCCTCCCTCCATGACCGATCAGCCCTCATCCTCCAGCGACGCCGCGAGCCGCGGCCCGATTCAGCCCGCGACCGGCACGCGCGATTTCTATCCCATCGAGCTTGCGCGTCGGCGCTGGATCGAGGACAAGTGGCGCACCACCGCGATCAGGCACGGCTTTGAGGAGATCGATGGGCCGACCTTTGAGCCGACAGACCTCTACACGCGCAAGAGCGGCGATGGGATTGTCAGCGAGATCTTCGGCGTCTATAGCGGCAAGGACGAGGCCCGCGTGAAGCAGATGGGCCAGCGATTGGCTGCGGGGGATACGGGGGCGATCGCGCCGTATGCGCTGCGGCCGGAGTTCACGCCGACGCTGGCGCGGATGTTTGCCGCGCGGGCCGGGCAACTGCCCAAGCCGACGAAGTGGTTCTGGCAGCAGAACTGCTATCGCGCTGAGAAGCCGCAGCGCGGGCGGCTGCGCGAGTTCATGCAGTGGAACTGTGACATTGTCGGGGGCGTGCCGCGGGCGGAGGCTGCGCCGGGTGTGTCAGGCGGTGCGAGCCCGTCGGTCGTCGATATCGCGCAGGAGAACGCGACGCTGGACGCGGAGATCATCGCGTGCTGCGTGGACCTGTTGCAACGCTGCGGGCTGACGTCGTCGAGCATGAGCGTGCGATTCAACGATCGCTCGGTGCTGGGCAAGATCATCACCAGGCTCGGCGTTGATCGCGAGCACCACGCCGCGGCGTTCACGCTGATTGACCGGCGCGGCAAGCTGGACGACGCGGACCTTGAGGCGATGGCGTTTGAGTTCGGCATTCACTCCACCGAGTTCCTGACATTCCTGAAGCGCCCGCGCGGGGCCGATGACCTTTCGACGTCGCTCAATGAGCTGCCGGTGGACAGCCGCGAGGAAGCGGCGCAGATGTTGGCACCGCTCAGCGGGTTGAAGGAGTTGCTCGCGCAGGCGGGCTGCGGCGATTGGTGCGTCGTGGATATGAACATCGCGCGCGGGCTTGCGTATTACACCGGCATGGTGTTCGAGGTCATCGTCGATGGGGAGCGAGCGGTGGCCGGCGGCGGGCGATATGACAACCTGATCGAGACCTTCGGCGGACCGCCGACGCCGGCGGTGGGCTTTGGCATGGGCGATGTCGTGCTCTCGCTGATCCTGCAGGACAAGGGCCTCATGCCCAGCGACAAGCAGATCGCGGCGGACCTCAAGCTGCGCCCGGATGCCTTCGTCATCTCCAACGGCACCACCGAGAGCGACGCGCTGGTGCCCGTCTTGCTCGCGAAGCTGCGCCGCGATGGCCTGCACGCGCGCCGGTCATACAAGTCCACCGGCAAGATCGGCAAGCTGCTGAAAGAAGCCAGCGATACGCACTCGCGCTACGCGATCATCATTGAGTCTGAAACTGAGATCACGCTGAAGGACATGGACGCGAACACGCAGGACCGTGGGTCGCGCGAGGAGCTGCTGGCGCGGATCAAGCCGGCGTGAGCCCTTCGTCGCGGACCCGCGTTGAAGACTGCGTTTTCGCGAGTTTGACCCGTGACTTCGCCGAGCTTCAGTCACGGCGTCCGATCGCGTGGTCTTCGACGAGAATCCGTGTGAGTCCGTGCCATGAAACCCGCAGGTTCGTGATGTGTCCGGTTGGCATTTGCCTCAGTGACAGGCGTGATTCTGCACACCTAGACTTGGGCCTCGCTCAGTTCTTGAGATGTGGGGATGGAGCCGCCATCGCATGAGCACTTCGCCAGATTTCGCGACAATCCGCCAGCTTGCAAGGCGTCACCCGGAGGCCGCGTTTAACTTCGTGCGCGACGGGCTCGCGCACGCGGTCAGCATGGTCCACGGCGGCGAGCCGGGTGCCAGCGCACCGACCACGCACATCAGTGGCGCGCAGCTCTGCCTGGCGCTGCGCAGCCTCGCGATCGAGCGGTTCGGCATGCTCGCCGGCGCGGTGCTTCGCAAGTGGGGCATCGAGCGAACCGACGACTTCGGCGTCATCGTCTACGCGATGATCGATCGCGGCGAGATCCGCCAGAGCGCCAGCGATCAGCCCGAGGACTTCTCACGCGTCTTCGACTTCGACGAGGCGTTTTCGCTCGACGCGGTTAAGGATTTGGCTTGAGCGGAGCCCAATGGCCAAATGGTCAAATGGCCAAGTTTCCAAATATGAAGAGCGGAACGCAGTGACGTTGGTCGCGGCGGTGAAGCGGCTGCGTCCGTTTCACGTTCACGTCGGCGTTGGCGTTGGCATTGCCTGCGGTGAGCGCTTGACGCTGGAGGACATCATCAAGCCCACGCCGATGAGCAGGCCCATGCATGAGAACGCCGCGGCGGGGAGTGTCCAGCCCATGCCGTCGCTGCCGTCGGTGCCGGCGACGGCGTCAGTACGGAAGCGGTAGCGGCTGACCTGGCTCTTGGGAACGGCGAACAGCGCGGCCCCCCACTGCCACGATCGCTCGGGGATCATCACGACTTCGGAGTTCGGATCCTCGCGTTTGGCTGGTACGAAGAGCTCGTTCGTCTTGCGGTCCTTGGCGGGGAACTGCATCACCGAGCGGGCGATGGTACCGTCGGGCCGGAGTTCGACGAGATCAAAGACCCAGTCGCGCACGCGCACCGCGCCCCAGGTGTCGGGCGTGAAGCCCGCGGCGCTGCGACGGTTGATGATGATCCATCGCGCGTCGGCGAGGCCTTGCGCGTCCATCTTGAGCTGGCCGGCTTCGATCGGCGCGTAGAGCAGGACGGCCATGTGCTCGCCGTAGACGGTGAGATCGCGGAACGTGGGCACGACGGGCTTGTGAACATCGAGCACAGTGGACTGATCGCCGAACGTCACGCGGATCTGGGCATCAACGCCGAGCGCGGCCTTGGCGGGATCGACCGCGATGTCCTCGATCGTCACCGCCTTGTCATAGGCGGTGAACTGGCGGTTGATCTGCTCTTCAAAGTGCCAGCGGCTGGCGGGGTTGGTTTCGTAGTAGTTGGCGACGCGCCGGGCCATGACCAGAGCGCTGACCAGCAGCACGCCGCCGCAGAGAAGCGTGATGCACAGACCGATCTTTGTGGACGACTGCATGAATCACCCCTGGGTTCGATCGATGGCTTAGTGGCCAGCGCCCGGTGCGGGCTTGGTGCCCTCGGTGTGCTCGGGCGAGTGCGCGTCATGGCCGGCGTGGCCCGAGGCCTTGGGCATCGCGAGCGTGGTGGTCGGACGGCTCATCGCGGCGGACGAGCCGGACTTGGCGTGACCCCCGCCATGGCCACCATGGCCGCTGTGCGCGAGGTCCAGCACGCCGGGATTCTTCTCAAGGAACGCCGCCCACGACGCGGGCTCGACCGTGCCCTTGGCCTCGATGAGTTCGGTCGCGCGGATCGCGAAGCGGGTGCGGAGGGTCTTGGTGAGCAGGTCCATCGTCAGCGGCTTCTTCTCATCGACAGCCTTGTTCAAGATCGTGGAGATGGTCTCGTCGGCGCGTTTGCGGGCCTCGATGACGATCGGCTCGGTGGAGACGATGTACTTCCTGCTGCCATCGGGGTTTGTCGCGTCTGTCGGGATGCTCAGGCCGCCGGTGCCGCCGGTCTTGATGTGCTGCGCCTTATACGCAAAGAGCGCGTCGCGGTTGCCCAGGTCGATCGCGGTGAAGCCGATGAAGCACGCGAAGCACATGAGCGTGAAGAGCACCACGAGCGAGTTCACGGGGCTGTCATACTTGAGCTGCATGAAGAACGCGCCGACGATCACGGTCTTGACGACCGCGATCGAGAGCGCGACGGCGACGTTGACCCACTGCGGGATGACCACGTCGAAGTTCACCGCGATCCACTGCTCGAACTGAGCCGCGCCGACCGTGGTCAGCGTGAAGAACAGCAACAGGCCAAAGACCGTCAGCAGCACGCGGCGCGGCACGATGTGGTGCCCGTGATGAGCGCCGTGCGGCGCGTTCTGCGCGTCGGGTGAGTCGGTCGAGCTCGGTGCGTGGGCTGCGTGTGCCATGGGGAGTCTCGGGAGAGAGGCAGAACGTGAACGTGAACGTGAAACGGAAGGCGGGGTCGGGTGCGTGATTCGGCGTCTTTGTTGCCCCGGCGATGTTCGTTGATCTTCGATGGCGGGAGCGGCGTGAAGGGTGAGGGTTCGTACACCCCTTCGGGGTGCGGCGGGTGGTGCCCGCTTCTCCGGGGGTGTCGCTCGAAGACTCGCTTCCACCCCCGGCTACTGGCTGGCAGCCCTCCGGGCTGAAGAACGAGAGACGATCTCAACTGAGCACTGACGACGGACTGCTGACGACTGACTGCTGACGACTGACTGCTGACGGCTGAAAGCTGGCGGCTGGCAATCAGTGAATCAGATAGAGCAGCGGGAAGAGGAAGATCCAGACGATGTCGACGATGTGCCAGTAGAGGCCGACGCCTTCGACGGCGTTGTAGTGGCGCGGGCCGAAGTGGCCCTTTCGCGAGCGGATGTAGAGCCAGACGAAGAGGCCCATGCCGATGATGACGTGGCTGGCGTGGACGCCGGTAGCGCCCCAGTACAGGCCCCACCAGAGGGGCTCGTAGTTGCTGACGGCGTTGGGGTACGAGTACCACATGCCCGGGAGCTTGCCCTCGGCGTACTTGGGGGCGTATTCGAAGACGAACTTGATGATGAGGAAGGCCAGGCCGCAGAAGAAGGTGATGAGGATGTTGCGTTGCAGGCCGCGCTGGTCGTTGGTCTGGGCGCAGCGGACGCTGTCGGCGACGGTGTACGAGGAGTAGAGCAGCACGATGGTGTTGAGCAGGCCCCAGCGCCAATCCAGCAGCGATGAGCCGTGGATGAAGGCCTCGGGATAGAGCATGCGCATGATGCCGTAGAAGACAAAGAGGCCCGCGAAGAGCAGGATTTCGGTCGAGAGGCAGAGCCAGACGCCGAACTTCACGGCGTCGAACTCGTGATCGCGATCACGGAAGTGCTCGGCGGCGCGGTAGGTCTCGTGGCGCGGGCGGCTCGCGGTCAGGAGGTCTTTATCAGCGGGGAAACTGGCCATGTGGATCACCTCGGCGTGAGAGCGTTTCGGAAACGCCGGGCTCGCTTGTCAGCGGGCCGGGCGCGGGAGATCGGTGTGGACGTCAGTGGGCGCGAGACTTGGCCGGTGCTGGCAAGGGGAAGTCGGCGGGGTTGGTCTGCGGGGGCACGACGTCGTCGTAGTCGTACGGCCCGTGGGTCACGACGGGCTCGTGATGGAAGTTGTGGGTGATCGGCGGGCTGTCGGTATCGGTCCATTCCAGCGTGAGCCCGCCCCAGGGGTTTGGGGGTGCCTTGGGTCCGGCGACGAGCGAGTGGATGAAGTTGAAGAGGTGGACGAGGAAGCCCGCGAGCATGATCAGCGAGCCGACGGTCGAGATCTGGTGGTAGATCTCGAACTGATCGAGGTAGCTGGCGTAGCGGCGGGGCATGCCGTGAGCGCCCATGATGAACTGCGGGAAGAAGGTGAGGTTGAAGCCGATGAAGACCAGGGCGAAGCCGATGAGGCCGCCG
>JALHNK010000030.1 GCA_022843565.1 Phycisphaerales bacterium | reverse complement strand
GCGCGATCGTGTTGGTGGACATTTCTGGGAGGCGCGGCTCGCGTGGGGCGGTTGGCGGCGATCGTCGCGCTCGCTGGGCACATCCGACGGCGACCCTGACGGTTCGCGTTCGTGGTGTGCTTTCGGTCAACGCGGACTCGGGACGATTGCACGAACTCGCTGGGCCGCTTGGGATTTCGCCCGGCCGGACGGCCGCCGTCGGATTCGTCTGATCCGCGGCAGGTTGTCGCGCGGGCATGATTGGCGTAGACTGCTTCTGCTGAGAAGCCGACTCCGGCTTCGGCAACTCGCTTCCTTCATTTTTCTCTGAAGGGTCTGCACAATGAAGGTCGCGGCGATTCTCACGTCACATGTGATGGACTCGGTGTGTCGCCTACCCGGGGTGCCGACGCACGACTGGTGTGACCGAGCCGCGAGCGGTGTTTCTCGAATCCATCACCCCGGAGCGGTGATGTGCGCCCTGGGGCGAACGGACCCGCGCGGCTTCGTGACGAACATCGAACTTGTCGGAGCCGCGGCGTCGGATCAGCGCCAGAGCGTGGCGTCGCCAACGAGCGATTCGGTGGTGCGGGCCAGCGCCGTCACCGCCCGGGCGGGTGATCAGGTCCCGTGGCAGACGATCGCCTCTGAGGCGAATCTGAACACTGCCAAGAGCAACCTGGTTCAGGGCGAGTGGCTCGGCTGGAACATCGGCCCGTTGAACGAAGACCTCTGGTTTGTCAGCACCGCCCGCGAGCAGGGCCTCATGCCCGGCCGGGGGCCGAGCCTGCTGAACAAGCGCTGGGAATGGATGAACCCCGTTGACGTGCTGCTTGGCGCCGTTATGGTGCCGGGCGATAGTGCCGGGCGGATCTTCATCATCGAACTGGCCACGAACGATCCGAACATGCGAGAGAGCGCCCGCGAGCAGGTCGTCCTGGCGGCGGTCCTGCCGATGCTCAGCCAGCGCGTGTGCAAGGCGTTCTCGGCCGAGAGCGAAGACCGCATGGCGTGGCTGACCCCGCGCGAGGAAGTGGTGATGTGGCACCTGGTGTCTGGGCTCAAGGTGCCGCAGATCGCCGAGATCCTGCACCGCTCCATCTACACCGTTCACGACCACGTCAAGAGCCTTCACCGCAAACTCAACGCGAACAACCGCGGCCAGTTGGTCGCCCGGGCGCTGGGCCACCTCGGGCCGATCGACCTGCAGCAGTCTGTTCTCGGCGACGAAGGCGAGCCGAAGGCCGATTCGGCGAACAACGCGCCCGGGGCCGGCGGGAAATCCGCGACCCGGCGCACCGGTCGAGCATCAGCCCCGGCGACCGGCGCGGCCCGTCGCTCCGGCGATCGGTAAAGATTCCGTCTACATGCAAGACAGTTGCATTTGAGGTGTCTAGGCTCTGTCGTCGTGAGCCTTCGCCCGTCCATCGTGCGCCTGGTCGCTTGGGTCGTTATCGCGTCGATGCTCGCGATCGCGACGGCACCGGCGTGGCACATCCACGCGCACGGGCCGACGGTCGCGAGCGATGGCGGCTGCGGACACGACGGGTGCGGCGCCGAGCCCAGCGATGAAGCGGGCGAAGGTGACGCTTCGTCGAGCTCGGAGCCGGGCACAGAGGAGCGGTCGGCACCTTCCAAACCCGACGACCACACCTGCACGATCTGTATCGTGATGAACGCGCCGATCGGCGGCTCGCCGCGGGCGGCGGCGGTCGAGCGTGTCGCGGGGCTGATCGGGGTGATGGTGATCGGCGCGCCATCGGACGCGCCGGGAGTTGGCTCCGGCCCGGTGCTGTTTGCGTGCGGTCCGCCGAGTGCGAATGGCTGAGCGCTGATCGAGCGTGATCTTTGCGTGCGCGGCCCGGGATGCCGGAGCTGCGCGTGTCATTCGCTGAAAACTCGGAGCTTCGCGATGTTTTGTCGTCGTCGGGTCGAGCGGCGCGAGCGTTCCCGCGTGGGTGCGTTCACGCTGATCGAGTTGCTGGTTGTCATTGCGGTGATCGCGCTGTTGATCTCGATTCTGCTGCCTTCATTGGGCAAGGCGCGTCAGGCGGCGCGGGCCAGTGTGTGCCTTGCCAATGTTCGGAGCCTTCAGACAGTTCACACGCTGTACGTCAACGATTCGAAGGACTTTTTCGCCGATGTCGGTCTGCCGCACGGCGGCGGCGGCGATCCTGCCCGCTCGTTCTACAACGTCTTATCCAACTACTTCGGCACGCCGCTGATCGTCCGTTCGCCGGGAGATCAGAGTGCGTTCTGGCCGGTTGATCAAGGCGGGCAGGGGCAACTGTCCGGCGGCCAGCCGCGGCGGACGTCGTACGGCATGAACAACTG
This sequence comes from Phycisphaerales bacterium, assembly GCA_022843565.1. Lineage (GTDB taxonomy): Bacteria > Planctomycetota > Phycisphaerae > Phycisphaerales > UBA1924 > JACVCS01. Next base: position 26,613 of record JALHNK010000030.1, on the reverse strand, counting down.
GCTCAGTCGCACTTACAACCCGGGCGTGTATCCGAAGGAGCCGTTTGACCGGCTTGGGAAGATCGCTGCCCCGCACGCGACGGTGCAGTTCTTTCTGATGACCGAGACGACCGACTTTGCGGTCAGTGACCACGTTCACGCCGAGGGCTGGGCGCCGGGCCCGGTCGATGCGCCGCCGGCGCTGGCGTCGGGCCAGATGAAGACCCACGCCTGGGGCGGCAAGCCCCGCGATTGGCAGGCCATCAGCAACTACAGCTACCTCGACGGGCACGCGTCCAGTCGTGCCTTCCGAGATGTCTACCAAGATTGGACGCGGAATCAGTTTGATCCGAAGGTCGCCCGCTAGCGCGTTGCTGGCGAGGCCTTCGGTGCCGTGATCGATGTGTGTGTCGTTCTCTGTCGTGTTTGTTCGGATTCGTTCACTCTCTCAACGAAAAAGGACTGCGTATGAAAACTGTGACCTCTGTTCTCGTGTCGTTCGCCGCGGCTTCTCTGACGCTCGCGCCGGCGGCCATCGCTCAGCATGCCGGCGATGTCGGACTTGGTGTCGTCGATAACCGGATTACCACCGGCGCGTACGAAATGGGCACGTTTGTGCCCGGCCAGCGCGTCTTCGGCTCGGAGTTCGGCGAGCTGTTCCCGAACTTCACCGATGAGCCGGGTTTCGACTCGGCCCCCGGCACGTTCGCCGCGGGGTCGTCGATCACGTTCAACGTGCTCGGTGCGCTTCGCCAGTGGGATGGCACGTCGTTCAGCGCGATCGCCCCGGTGCGTATCAGCATCGGGTTCGGCCCGATCACACCGGTGCTGACGCCGCTGACGGATGTCTTCACGCCGGGCTTCAGCATCGCGGTTGCGAGCAACGGCGAGTGGCACCGGCACCTGGAGTACACGCTCCAGGCCCCGGCGACCGACGGGATCTATCTGCTCGAGATGAACCTTGTCGGCAACACGCCGAGCACGCAGGCGTCGCTGCCGTTCTGGCTGGTCTTCAACCAGAACAGTCTCGAGAGCGAGCATGACGCCGCGATCGCCTGGGCGAATGCGAACCTTGTTCCGACGCCGAGCGCCGGCGTGTTGCTGGCGGTTGCGGGCGTGATCGGCTCGCGCCGTCGCCGCCCGGCGATCAACGGCTGAACGACAAAACGAGTCCCTTCTCTCCCGAGGCGGTGGCCCGACGGCCACCACCTCGATTCTCAACGTGAAACGGGGATTCGGTGTGCCATGTGGGCGGAGGTCGTGGGGGGCTTTGGGGCACGCTTGGGGCACACTTATCGCGATTCGGTCTGGCCAGAGGCGCGGCCCGGGCTTGATTCTCGGCGACAATCCAAGGGTTTGTTGCCCGCCCAGGGACCGGATCTTTCAACCGTCGCACGTTTTGCCTGCGCCTTGCGTGGTTTGGTGCTACATTGGGCGTACGGACGCGTTCGCTTCGGCGGCGTTCCCGGGTCCGCGCTTGACATCGTCGCGAGCGTTTTCGCCGGTGTTTGCGTCGGGGCTCATGGGGAGCGATTCCGACGACGCCGATCCAACTCGGAGGTTTCACCATGGCACGAGGTCTGATCGAAGGGAACGCCATCATCGGCCAATCCGGCGGCCCCACTGCGGTGATCAATCAGTCGCTTGTCGGCATCATCGAGGGCCTGCGCGGGTACAAGCCGATCAAGAAGATCTTCGGCATGCGCCACGGCGTGGACGGGCTGATCAAGCACATGCCCCTGGTCGATCTTGGCGCGCTGGGTACAGAGCAGCTTGAGAAGATCGCCAAGACGCCCTCGGCGTGTCTGGGTTCGTCGCGCAACAAGCCGACGGAGGCCGACGCGCCGAAGATCTTTGAGGCGTGCCGCGCCAATGACATCCGGTACTTCTTTTACATCGGCGGCAACGACAGCTCCGACACCTGCCGCATCGTGTACGAGATGGGCGTCAAGGCCGGCTACGAGCTGCGATGCTTCCACGTCCCCAAGACCGTCGACAACGACCTGATGGGCAGTGATCACACGCCGGGCTACGGCAGCGCTGCGCGCTACGTCGCGATGGCGTTCATGGCCGATGATCGCGACAACGCGTCGTTGCCGGGGATCAAGATCAACGTCGTCATGGGGCGCAACGCCGGCTTCCTGACCGCCGCCAGCGCGCTTGCACGCCACTACGAGGGCGACGGCCCGCACCTGATCTACCTGCCCGAGGTGCCGTTCGATACGGATCGATTCGTCGAGGACGTCAAGGGCATGGTGACCAAGTACAACCGCTGCCAGATCGCGGTGAGCGAAGGCATCAAGGACAAGGACGGGCAGGACATCGGCGCCAAGCTCATCGCCGGCGACAAGGACGCCCACGGCAACGCGCAGCTCTCGGGCTCCGGCGCGCTGGGTGACATGCTCTCGAACCTGCTCAAAGAGAAGTTCAAGAGCCCCAGCGGCAAGCCGCCGCGCGTGCGGGCGGACACGCTGGGGTATCTGCAGCGGTGCTGGCCGGAGCCGAGCCCCGTGGATGCCGCTGAGGCTCGCGGCGCGGGCGTGAAGGCGGCGACGGAAGCGATGAACGGGCTGACCGACGGCTCGATCGCGATCGTGCGTCTGAGCAACCATCCGTACCGGGTTGACAAGCGTGTGCTGAAGCTCAGCGACGTGGCGGCCAAGACGCGCACGATGCCGCCGGAGTTCATCAGCGGGCACCACGACGTGAGCCGCGCGTTCATTGACTACGCCAAGCCGCTGGTGGGCGACATGATGCACTTCGCGCCGCGGCTGTGATCGAGAAGTCGCCGCGCGATCGCGTCGCGATCGAGACAATGGAGATTGTCAAGTCGGGCTTGCGCGGTTATGCCGCGGGCGCGAGTTGTTTGCCCATCGCGCCGACGCACACGCCGGCGAAGATCAGCGAGAAGGCGACGATGTCCGTCCAGCGCAGGTGCTCCTTGAGCACGTAGATGCTGAAGACGCCGAAGACGGTGAGGGTAATGCCCTCTTGGATGATCTTCAGTTGCGGCGCTGTGAATGGCCCGCCGCCGGAGACGTGGCCCATGCGGTTGGCGGGGACTTGCAGGCAGTACTCAAAGAACGCGATGCCCCAGGAGACGAGGATCGCGGTGAGCAGGCCCCAGCCCTTCATCTTGAGGTGGTAGTACCACGCGAAGGTCATGAAGATGTTTGAGAGCAGCAGGAGCGTGACGGGGAGGATCCAGGTTGGCATTGGCGATTGTTGTCGGCGCTGCGCGAGCCTGGAGATCGCTGCGCTGCGGCATGGCGAAACTCCCAGACCGGGGTGAACACCTCGGAGTGTGACCGAGACATCATCTCGGGCGCGTGTTTTTCCCACATTCTGCGCCGCAGGTCAGCGCCGCGATTGGTCTTCGTTCGCGGATTTGATCGCGAGGGTTAGGTTCTCCACCAAGTTGTCACCCGCGCACTCACAATTTGATTTTTCTCTTTGGAAACGCGGGTCATCGACGGTATCTTTGCGTCACGCGGCCATGGATCGGCCGCGCCGGGTTGCGTCGCACGTTTGCGACACATTTCGCAGCCCGCGAAGGTCAAGGAGCCGGCCATGTTTACGGGTGGTGCTGCTGCGCCGCAGGTGCAGGATGTCGTGGGGTCATTGGAAATTAACCGCATGGGTTGCTCGGGCGAAGCCTCGGGCGCGATCACGCACGCGCCGCGCGCTGCCTCCGCACGCGAGCCGCGAGCGGTCGGTCGGCGAGCGAGCGTCAGTCAGCGATCGCCGGTCGCGACGTCGGCGGATATCGAGTCGTGGTGGCTGCAGTTTCGCGCCAAGGGCCCCGGCTGGGCCGCGGCGCGAGCTCAACTGCTGGTTCACTTCCGCCCGGTGCTGCGCGCGATCGCGGCCCGCGAGGCCTCGCGTCTCCCTGCGGCGATCGATATCGAAGACCTGGTGAGCGAGGGCACCATCGGGCTGATGAAGTGCCTGGAGAGCTTCCGGCCCGAGGCCGGCGTGACGTTCGAGACCTTCTGCTCCAAGCGTGTGCGCGGCGCGATGGTGGACTATCTGCGCGAGTTGGACTGGCACCCGCGCTTGACGCAGCGGCGGCATCGCAAAGTGGAGCGCTGCCGCGAGCAGTTTCGGTTACGCTTCGGGCGCGAGGCGTTGCCGGAAGAGATCGAGCGGTCGCTGCGCGAGCAGGGGCTGACGCCTGAGGAGGCGCAGCAGACGATCGGCGATTGCGACATCATCCCGGTGCGGAGCCTGACGCCGCCGCCGAACTCTGATGGTGATTCGGACTCGCTCCAGCTCGACGCGCGCGGGGGTGATCCGGCGCGCGGCGCGTTGCGTGCGGACCTCAAGAAGTTCATCGGCCGAAACCTCTCGCGCTGCGAGCGGCTGGTGCTCTATCTCTATTACTACGAGGACATGACGATGAAGGAGATCGGCGCAGTGCTGGGCAAGAGCGAATCGCGCGTGAGCCAGATGCACTCGCTGGTGCTCGATCGTCTGCGGAGCGAGTGGCTGGCACGGGATCGGTCGGAGCTGACGGGCGAGTGATGGTCAGTGGTCAGCGGTCAGTCTTCAGTTGTCAGCAGACAAAGACAAAGACAAAGACAAAAACAAAAACAAAGCAGGCCTCGGGCACGCCCGGGGCCTGCTTGACTATTTGTTTGCTGACCGCTGACCATGTGCATCTCCGTGTAACTCCGTGTCCTCCGTGTACGACTTCCCCGGTCTTCTCTGCGTTCCACTGCAATCTCTGCGTCCTCTGCGTACTCCGATGTCTTGGAGTATCCCATCGCCAAAGGCTGAAGCCGGAGCTTGCGCTCCGGGCGCCCTTGATTTCCTGATCGCTTTCCCCTCGATCCCTTGATCCCGTGATCCCTTGACCCCTTCCCCCTACGAATAGCCGAGTTCGTCCAGATCATCCTCGCTCAGGCCGAAGTGGTGGCCGATCTCGTGCAGGAGCGTGACGCGGATCTCTTCGTAGATCTCGTCGTCGGCGTGCTCGATCTCCCAGCCACCGACCAGCGCGACGATGCCTTCGCGGAAGACGTGGATGGTCGCGGGGAGGACGCCAGAGAGTTCGAGCGTGCCGTCGGTGATGGCCACGCCGCTGTGAAGGCCCATGAGTTCTTCGGGCGCATCGGCCGCCTCGTCGGGCGCGATCACGCCGTCGCGTGTGAGCTGCGCGATGAGCTTGGCGTCGGGCCGGTCCTCGACAATAACGGGAACCTCTTCGATGACGCGCCGCGCCGCCGGGGGCAGCGCGTCGATCGCGTCCTCGAGGAGCTTATCGAATCGTTCGCGAAGTTCGGCCTTCATTGCCATCGTTGAGGAGCCTCCAGCTCTCAGCTTTCAGTTTTCAGCTTTCGGGCCTCAGCACTCATTCCTCGGCCCTCGGCCCTCAACCCTCGGCCCTTCCCGCTCATCGCGGGATCAGCACGTACGCCGTGCCGTCGCTGCCGCCGAACCAGACCTTGGTCATGTCTTCGCGAAGGTATGTCAGCGTGCCCGTCTTCTCGTCGGGCGACGCCGGGTCGAGCACCAGCACGTCACCGTTCTCATCGAGGCCTTCGATCACGATCAGGTGGCCGTCGGTCTTCGGGTATGGCGCGTTGCGCAGCTCGCCGGGCTTGACGCGGATCGACGCGATGATGGGGATGCCGCGTGCGAGCGTGCGCTCGACCTGCGACCAGGAGCTGTAGCGTGTGACGAAGCCGCGTGTACCAAGGTCGAACGCGGCTTGCACGTTGCGGGGCCAGTTGCCGTAGATGTCGTGAGACTTGTCGTAGGCGAGTTCCGCAGTGGTCTGCACGAGGATCGGCTTGCGCGTCGCGGCGCTGACAACCATCGTGACGCTGGTGGGGCTGCACAGTCGCCCGCTCAACTCGTCGCGCTGCGTGCGCTGGCTCTTGAACGGCAGCCCAAGTCGCCCTTGTGAGTGCCCCCGTGGGCTCCCCTGTGGGGCAGGCGTCCCGCCTGCCTTCCCGCCGTCTGAGTCTGTCACCGAAGCGCAGATCGAAACCGCCGAGACGAACACCGGCCCGGTGCCGAAGCCGATCAATCGATACTGCACGCGGTCGGCCGGCACGCCGGTCAGCACCAGCACATCAACATCCACGCGAGCCCCGAACTCCCCCGCGGCCTTGGTCTTGACCGGGCCCCAACTCGCGGGCCGCTCGATGCCCGCGCCGCCGAGATCAAACCAAGGCGTCCATCGAGCCAGGCGCGTGTTGCCGGCGCGAGCCTCGATTCGCACACCGGCCTGCGCGCTGGCGACATCGATGTTCCAGCTCGGCAGGATCTCTTGCACCGACCGCCGCAGCTCGATGACCGGTGAAGTCAGGATCGCACCGGCGCGGTACATCTTGCCCTCGGTCGTCGTGAGCGTCGGCACGCTGTCGGGGGATCCGCCCTCACCAAGCTGCATCGCGGCCCACGCGTCTCGCCCGAGCACCGTGCTGAGCGTTGCCACGCCTTGAGTGGAAAAATCCGACGCGCGCACCGACGCGACATCATGGACGATCAGCTCGGTGCGCGGGTCGTCGTGGAAGATCGAGCTGGAAACCACCGACAGCGGCGTATTACCGTCGGGTCTGGACGCACCGCAGCCACCAAGACCCAGCACGCCCGCGGCCACCACGCACCACACGCCCACGCGCCCGACCGCCGCCACCACGCCCGCAAAGTTCTGTCTCATCGTCGATTCTACCTCGCCGGTGCCCTTGGTCTCGAAGATGCGGGAGGCCTTGATCGCGGAGAAGCGGAGGGGAGCGGAGAGGTTGCGTGTGCGTGCTTGGCCTACGGATCGGATTTATCAACGAAGGGAGGGAAGGGATGGAAGGGGAGACGCATGGCCACATGGCACATTGAAGACAGCAAAGCTCAAAGCTCAAAGCTCAAAGCTCAAAGCTCAAAGCTCAAAGCTCAAAGCAACCGTCCGTGTTCCCTTCCATCCCTTCCGTTCCTTCGTTGAAAACACTTCTTTCGGGCCAAGCAAGCACCCAGAGCCTCTCCGCTCCCCTCCGCCACCTCCGCGATCCAGACCCCCGTCCACGCCTGCGCCGCCACGCGGCTACCTTCTGCCCGATGTCCACACTCCTGATCACCAACGGGCGAGTCATTGATCCCTTCTCCGGCCACGACGCGGTCGCTGACATCGCGATCAAAGACGGCGTCATCGTCGAGATCGGGCGCGGGCTCTCTCGCTCGCCCGCGGCGGAGGTCATCGACGCTTCGGGCCACCTCGTCACGCCCGGGCTCATCGACCCGCACGTCCACCTGCGAGAGCCGGGCAATGAGCGTGCCGAGACCATCGCCAGCGGCACGCGGGCCGCCGCCAGTGGGGGGTTCACCACCGTCTGCTGCATGCCCAACACCACGCCGGCGCTCGATAACGACACGATGGTCCACTTCGTGATGGCGAGGGCGGAATCGACGGGTGCGTGCCGCGTGTTTCCGGTGTGCGCCGTCAGCAAGGCGCGCCGCGGAGAGGAGCTCGCGGAGATCGCGCTCATGGCCCGGGCCGGCGCGTGTGGGTTTTCGGATGACGGTGATTGCATCGCTTCGGCGGGCCTGATGAGCCGCGCGCTGGCAACCGTGAAGGCCACCGGCAAGCCGCTGATGCAGCACTGCCAGGAGCCGACGATGACCCGCGGCTCGGTCATGCACGCCGGCATCACGTCCACGCGACTGGACTTGGCAGGTTGGCCCCGGGCCGCGGAAGAGATCATCATCGAGCGCGACATCCGTCTCAATCGCAACATCGGCTGCGCGTACCACGTGCAGCACATCAGCAGCGCCGAGAGCGTGAACATCGTGCGGGCGGCGCGTGCGCAGGGCCAGCCCGTCACCGCGGAGGCCACGCCGCACCATCTCCTGCTCACGTGCGACCTCATCGAATCCAGCGGCTACGACACTCGCTACAAAGTCAACCCGCCGATCCGCGAGCAGTCCGACCAGGACGCGATCAAGCAAGGCATCGCCGACGGCACGATCACGGTCCTGGGCACCGATCACGCGCCGCACCCTGCGGAGTCAAAGGACGTGCCCTTCGACGCAGCGTCGTTTGGGCTCGTGGGTCTTGAGAGCGCGCTGAGCCTCTACTTCGAAGCCCTGGTCGAGGGCAACGTCATCGACTGGCCACGCCTCATCGCCATGATGACGATCGAGCCCGCCAAGCTCTGCGCGCTGGACGCTCGCGGCCTCGGCAAGCTCGCGGTCGGCGGCCTGGCCGATATCACGATCATCGACCCGAGCGCACGCTGGAACCTCACCCGCGCCGAACTCGCGGGCCGCTCGTTCAACACGCCGTTCCTGAATCGCGAGTGCCGCGCGAGGGCGGTGATGACGATTGTGGGGGGTGTGGTGCGGTGGCGGCGGGGCTCGTCGCAGGCATGACCAGAGTCATGTCCGCTCCGCCCAGCGTCGCTGAGTGCTTGTCGAATCACTGATCAATCGGATCAATCGCACTCGAACGACGGCCTCTGTCTTGAGTCTTCAATCGCAGCGGCGATGGCGTCTGGGCGTGTGAACGATTCAGCGCCGCCTGCGCGCCGCCATGATGCCGAGCGTGCTCGCGAATAGCAACGCCCCGCCCGGCGTCGGGAGATTGATGCGGTTGTTGTCCAGCGTCACGGCCCCGTTGATCGCCAGCGCCCGCCCATCGACAAGGCTGGCGCCGGTGGTCAGCGTGATGCTCGCCGTTGCCAGGATGTTGCCCTGGATCGAGGAGTTGGTGCCCAGCGTCGCGGAGCTACCGACCTGCCAATAGACGTTCGCGGCGTTCATGCCGTTGATCCCCAGCACCGATGATGAACTCGCCGTTGTCAGCGTGCTGCCGATCTGAAACACGAACATCGCGTTCGGGTCTCCCGACGCGTTGAGCGTGAGTGTGCCGGTCAGAGCCGCCGACGACGCGAAGAAGTACACGCCCGGCGTGAGCGTTTGGCCGCCGAGGTCCACGCCCGTGAGGGTCTGCGTCGCGATCATCGTCCCGAGCATGTTGTACGCCGTGATCACGTCGGCGTGCGCCGTCTGGGCAACCGCGTCGCCCAGGTGGATGGTGCCACCCACCACCACGCCCGGCGGGAAGCCGGTAATCGCACTGCCCGGCCACACGCCGACGTTCCCGGAGATGACGCTCGACCCCGTGTTGGTGACGGTCGAACCGCCCAGCACGCCGAAGTTGGCAGCGGTGCCGAGAAAAATCGACCCGGAAGCGACATTGGCGAGGCCACCCATCGCCAAAAATGCCACGCAGACCGCGAATGCAGTTTTCATGCAAGGTACTCTCTTCTAATAAAACTGGGGTGCAGTGCCGACGTCCCCGCACGACCGGTTCGCGTCAGAACTGCTAATTATGAGCGTACCGAGTGATCACGAGAAGGCCATAGAGAAAATGTTCTCATTAAGACCTGCCAGCGCGTGCTGGCCGGGGAGCGTTGCGCTGACCGCTTCCCGTGCCACTGATCCGGCTTTGCGGATCAGTGCCGCAGTGCATCAGATGTCCGTCGCGCACTGAATGCAGGGTCGATCAGTTTCTCGGGCCCGTTCAGCGGCGTGTTGGATGCTGCTCGCCGTTCTTCGGCGGCTGCTCGAACTGATCGGTGAGCCCAGCGTTCGCTCCGCGTCGTCCGTCTACCGCAAGCTCCGCAAGCACCTGCCGCCTGCGGGGCCTTTTCGTTGGGCCGCATCGTCGGCCACAATGCGACGGTTGAACTCGACCGCCCCCCCCCGATCCTCTATCCTTGGCGACCGCAGCCGCGGCGTTTCGTCCGTCCGTTTCCCCGTCTTCGCCCTTTTCACCGCACCCAGATTTCTCCCCTGAAAGGCTCTCACATGGCTATTCGCATCGGCATCAACGGTTTCGGTCGCATCGGTCGCCTCGTCTACCGCATCGCCGCCGAGCACGGCATCGAAGTTGTCGGCGTCAACGACCTCGTCCCGGCGGACAACCTCGCGTACCTGCTCAAGTACGACACCATGCACCGCCAGTTTTCGCTCAACGGCAAGCACGCGGAGATCTCCGCCACCGCCACCGAGACCGGCGGCAGCTTCACCGTCAACGGCAAGGTCACCAAGACCACCGCGATCAAAGACCCCGCGCAGCTCCCCTGGAAAGACATGGGCGTGAACTACGTCCTGGAGTCCACCGGCCTGTTCACGGATTTCGAGAAGGCCAGCGCCCACGTCGCCGCGGGCGCGAAGCGCGTGGTCATCTCCGCCCCGACCAAGAGCGAGCCGGCCCAGGTGCCGACGCTGGTGCTGGGCGTGAATCACGAGGTCTTTGACGCCAGCAAGCACACCGTCGTCAGCAACGCGTCTTGCACCACCAACTGCCTGGCGCCGATCGCCAAGGTCATCAACGACGCCTTCGGCCTCGAAGAGGGTTTGATGACCACGATCCACGCCGCGACCGCGACGCAGCCGACGCAGGACGGCCCGTCTAAGAAAGACTGGCGCGGCGGGCGCAACGCCTACCAGAACATCATCCCCGCCAGCACCGGCGCCGCAAAGGCCGTCACGCTCGCGATCCCCGCGCTCAAGGGCAAGCTCACCGGCATGTCCTTCCGCGTGCCGACCGCCGATGTCTCGGCGGTGGACCTGACCTTCAAGACCGCCAAGGACACGAGCCTCGCGGAGATCAACGCCGCGATGAAGGCCGCCAGCCAGGGCGCGATGAAGGGCATCCTGGGCTACACCGAGGAGGAAGTCGTGAGCAGCGATTTCATCAGCGACCGCCGCAGCAGCATCTTTGACGCCAAGGCCGGCATCGAGCTGAACAAGCGGTTCTTCAAGGTCGTGTCGTGGTACGACAACGAGGCGGGCTACGCGGCTCGCTGCGTGGACCTGATCAAGCTCATGGCGGCCAAAGATGGCATCCAGTGAGCGGCCGGGATGACGCGCCTTCGCGGCGCGTCATCACTCTCGGCCAGAAGGTGAGCCGCTCGGAGTCGTTCGCAAATCGTCGCTTCAAAAGTGCCGACACCCTGCCGCCGCCGGCAGGGTTTTTCGATTCGCGGCCGCCAGATCCTGCCTGCGGGGGGTCTTTCAGAAGACCTGTCGATCCGATACACTGTCGGTGCAGGCGACAGGTCCGAGTGACCTTCCCACACCTGTGGACCCCCTTCGGGAGCGACGGCCAATGAGTGCGATCGGTGAGCGAATCCGCGACAAGATGGAAGACTGGGGCCTCGACAAGTACTTCGGCGGGGGCGGTGGGGGTGGTGGGGGTGGCGGGGCGGATTCCGGCCAGCGCACAAAGCTCATCGTCGGCATCGTGGCGATGGTGCTGGCGATCGTCGTGATCGGCTGGCAGCTCTTGCCCTCGGGCCTCGGCGGCAGCGCACCGGCGGTGTCTACGCCCACATTGAACTGGCTTGATAACGCCCGCCAGAAGCTCTTCGAGGCCGGCACGAGCACCGACAAGCGCCTCGCTCGCGTCTCACTGGACATCGTCAGCGCCGGCGGCGGCAAGGACGAAGTTCTGGTCTCCGGCAGCATCTCCAGCGCCGCCGAGGCGCCGCTGAAGGACTTCATCACCAAGCTCTCACCGCCGTTCCCGGTGCGATATCAGCTTGAGATCGATGGGAAGAAGCGGTAGTCGCCAGTGGCCAGTGGTCAGTTGCCAGTTGTCAGTTGCCAGTTGTCAGCGGTCAGTTGTCAGCAGAAAGAGAGCCAAGCAGGCCCCGGGCGCGCCCTGGGCCTGCTTGGCTCATTTCATGTTCATGTTCTTGCTTTCTCACGTTGACGTTGCCCTTCCCCCTCGGCCCTCATCCCTCGGCCCTTCCCGCCCTATCCCACCCGCACCCGCTCCAGCAAGCGCCGGAGCGTGTCGGCCAGCGTGCCGGAGGCGTCGATGACCACGACGCCCGGCGTGGTCGGTGTTGTGCGGTCCAGACCCTGGTCCAGCGCGTCGCGTTCCTTGAGTCGCTGTGCTTCGGTCTCCGGCGTGGAGTGGTTGTCGCCGGCGCGCCGTTGGCCGCGGATATCGAGCGGCGCGTCGATGTAGAACCGAGCGGCGCGATGGCCCGAGAGCAGCGTCGTACACGCGTCGCGCCCCTCCAGGACGATGAGCCGATTGGCGTGCCCGACGATCCACGCCCGCACGAGCGCCGTCACCGTCTCGCGCACACCGGCGACGCGGGCGACGCGCGCGACGCGCGCGGTGTTCGCCGGGCTGAACAGGTCGCCGCCGAGCGGACGATCCGAAAGCAGCAGCGTGCCATCGGCCGCCAGCGACAGCGGCATCTTGTGAACCGCATCCATCACCCCGACCTCGTCGGCGGGGTCGCAGCCATCCAGGAGCAGGGCGATGCCGCGATAGATCGCGCCGCTGTTCAGGCACTCGCCGCCGAGCGCGACCGCCAGTTCGCGGGCCGCGGTGCTCTTGCCGACGCCGGCGGGCCCGTCGATCCCGATCAGCGGCTCGATCGGTGTCCATTGGCCTTCGGGATTCAGGAACTGGAGTGTCAAGTCATGGGCTCCGAGTCGGATGGGCCGGCTGGCGGGGAAATGGCAAATGTGCAAATGGCAAATGAGCAAATTAGAAGTGCGGGACGGGGCAGTGGCGGAGTGAGCAGGAGGGTTGCGGTTGGGATTGGGGCTGGGCGGTGGGCGGTGGGGGGGTGGGGGGAGAGCGGAGTCTAACCGTGCAACGACCGTGCGTTTTTCGATGGCCACGGGCTTGGCCTGGAATCCACGGTACACTTGTTCATCGCGACGCGACACCGACCGGGAGCACAGCATGATTTCCACCGGGCATCACGCGATCATCACCGACGCAGCGCAAGACCCGAAGCTCGCCTTCCCTCGCCTGGTTCCGCTCATCGACTATCTCGCCAAGCTCAACGAGCGCGTTGACCTGGATGTGCTCTCGGGGCTGCTCCGCTCGACCGCGATCACGCGGGCCGACCTTGAGCCGGTGCTGGTCTTCGGCGCCCGCGGCTACCGCCGCAACGTGGTCGCCGCGACGCCTTGGTTTGAACTCCTGGCGCTCTGTTGGCGCAGCGGCCATTGCACGCCGATCCACGATCATCAGGGCGTCTCGTGCGCGTTCAAGGTCGTCGAAGGAACCGGCACCGAGGTGCGCTTCAAGAAGACCCCCTCGGGCCTGATCTGTCCGACCGAGAGCGTCGAGATGCCGCCGGGCTACGTCTGCGCCGCGGCGGACGCGGACATCCATCAGGTCGTCAACATGCAGGCCCCGGGCCATGACCTGATCACGCTGCACTGTTACTCGCCGCGCATCACGAAGATGAACACCTACGCCTACCACACCAGCGGCGGCGCCGAGTGCAGCGGCGTGTACAACAGCACGCACGCGCCCGAGTGCTGAGCGAGTTCGCGGGCGATCGCGGTGGGTGGAAGCAAGTTGCCGGGGGCCACATGAGAACGCGCACGCGAACTGGCGCAGATCGCATCACATGTCCGCCAACGCCACCATTCACGCCGGCCCGTGCGACCGTGTTCGCACTCGCCCTGGCGATCGCCCTCACGCTGTTCGCACCGGGCGAGCATTCGTCGCACGCCTTTGCTGCGCCCGCCGAACCCGCCGAGCCCGCAGCACCGTCGCCGAGCGCCGCCGCGCCCGTGCCAGCGCGACCGATCTCGGGCATCGCACGCAAACGCATCGAATCCGGCATCGCCAAAGAGGCGGCCCGCGTGAAGTTCCGCGGCGCGATCCTCGTGAGCGTCGCCGGTGAGCCCGTCTTCCGGCGCGGCTTCGGCCCGCGCATCCCCGACTCCGCACCCGGTTCCGCCGGTGCCAAGCCGATCGACGCCGACTCGATTTACGAGATCGCCAGCATCGCCAAGCCCTTCACCGCGATCGCGATCCTGCGGCTGGTCGAGCAGAAGAAGCTCTCCCTCGACGACGAGATCACCCGCTGGCTGAGCCCCGCTGGCGGCGCTGCGGACGGCGCGTCGCCCCTGCGCGGCATCACGATCCACCACCTGCTCTCGCACAGCTCCGGCCTGGACAACGACACCGGCATCAGCCCGTACGCCGAGCCCTCGCGCGACGCCGCCGTCGCGAAGTTCATCGCGTCAAAGGTGCAGGCCAAGCCCGGCGCGCAGTTCTCGTACAACAACGCCGGCTACATCATGCTCGCGGTCATCCTTGAGAAGGTCTCGGGCAAGTCCTTCGAGGACTGCGTGCGTGACGAGATCTTCAAGCCCGCGGGCATGACCAGCACCGGCTTCCCGCCCGGCGACACGCTGGACGCGACCCAGAGTGTGCAACGCAAGCCCGGGATCACGATGCTCACGCACCCGTGGGGCTGGGGTTATCGCGGCTGCGGCGGCATCCTCACGACGCTCAACGATCTGACGAGGTTCGACCGTGCGCTGCGCGATGGCAAGCTCTTGAGTCCTGAGTCCATCGAGGTCATGTCGCGTCCGGTCGTAAAAGCCGAGGGGCCCACGCCCCGCGGCTCGTACGCATTGGGCTGGTTCGTGGACCAGACGCCCGACGGCAGGGCACGCCTCTGGCACAGCGGCGGCTCCTTCGGCGTTCGCGCCAACCTTGTCCGCATCCCCGAGTCCGGCGTGCTCATCGTCGCGCTCTGCGACGACACCGCCGAGCCGTTCGCGATGACCACGCTCGCCGAGCGACTCGTCCTCAAAGAACTGCCCGCAACCAAGAAATCACCCGCGCCACCAGCGCCCGCGGCTCCCACAACGCCATCGCCCACAACGCCATCGCAGCAACCGAACCGCTGAGCCGCGAGCGAGCGGAACCGCGGGGCGGGCCAGACACCCGCACTGCCGTGGAGCTGCTCCTCAAAGCGCGAGCTAGTCGTCGATTACCGCGTCCGGCTCTGGCGTCTCGCGCTCATCGTCTGACACGCCGTCAAGCTCATCGGCCTCGTCAGCGTCGTCCGACTCGTCCGCGTCCTCGGCGTCAAGCTCATCGAGTTTGTCACCGACCAGCCGCGGCCGCTTGGGTGCCACTCCCCGCGCCCGGTCGCGTGCCGCCTCGATGCACGCTTCAGCGAGGGCCTGGTGCAGCTTCTCGTGGTCCCCGTTGGCTTGCAATCGCAGGTACAGCTCCTCGACGCGTGTCTCAGAGGTCTTGGTCGGATCGATATCGGCAATTGCCGCGTCCCCGAGCGCCTCGGCGGCGCTGAGCATCCACGCGATCGATGGCGGCTGCCCCGGCCCCGCCTCCGGCCCGGGCGCTGCTGGCAACGCCGATGCTGCGTCGCCCGCTTTGCCCGTGCGCTTGGTTGTCTTCTTGACGCCAGCCTTCGCAGCGCCGCCCTTCTTCGTCGGCGGAACACTCGCCCGCGGCGGTTCCACCCGCGTCCGTGTCGTCACCGGCCCCAGCGACACAATCGGGCATTGACCCGCCCGCGTGGTTGGCTCACGCACCAGGATCACCGCCGGGATCTCCGCACGATCGCACGTCTCGCGCAGCAACCGCCCGTCCAGCCCCACCCGCGGCGGCTGAATCAGATACAACCCCGCCTCGAGCTCCCCGGGCATCGGCACCGGCCCGTCGATGACGAAGACCTTGCCCGTGTCGATCGCCAGATGGCGTTTGAACCGACGCGATTCCTGCAGCGGCAAGAGGATTCGGGCCATCTGGGCGAACTCGCCTCGACGGAAGGCGTGCTCGAGCGCTTCGACGCAGAGCCGCTCACACTCGAAGTACCGGCGCGCGACGAGCGCGGCACTGGCCTGGTTCATCAGCGTGTCGATCGCATCAGATGTGTTGGTTCGCGCTGGGCACAAGGGCGTGAGTCCTCCGGGTCCGGCATCAAGAGTCCGTCGCCAGTCCGCCGCGTGCCGAAGCGAAAACGTGAACGATCAGGGCGCGGTGGGGGGGGTGGGGGGGGCGAACTGCTGGCCGAGCTGCCTCAGAATACCGATCCACCGCCTCGCTTGCACGTCCATCTCGCTCTGGGCCGAAAGCAGGTCCGCCAGCGTCGCCCAGTCTTCACTGGCCACGGCGGTGCGGACATCGGTGAGCAGGTCGTTGAGCCGCCCGACGTGCGCCATCACCATCTCGCTGGTGCCCTCGGGCGTGGTGGTGATCAGCGTGTCAACGCGAGCGCCCATGAGGGCGGCCCCGTCTTCGACCGACCGCCGGACGCCCTGCCACATCTCTAGCACCTCGGTGAGGTTGCTGAAGGCGACCTCCATTTGCCCGCTCTGGAGCGCATCGGCTGTTTCCAGTTGCACCTCCAGCCCGCGCTGAAGAACATCGGCCATCTCGTGCATGGTGGTCGCGACCAGGGCCCGCGGATCGGTCGAGCGAAACCGGACCTCGCTCTGGCTCACCGGCGAGGCGTCGGCGGCCTCCAGCACGTTGTCAGGGATCGGCACGCCGTCCCACTCGGCCTCGATGATCACGCGCCCGGTGCTCTGGGCGGCGTTGCGGGCGACATCCAGCGCGCTCTCGAGCGTGTCGGTGGGGCAGGAGAGCAGCACGTCGTCCAGATACAGCTTCATGGTGGACCTTTCACATCGGCGTCAACAGTTGATCGGGCCGCGCGGCGGGCCTGCTTGCGGATCAGTCGAATGTTTCGAGCGTAAATCACCACGCCGGAGGTCTGCCCCAGCACGCCGACGGGGTCTTGCCGCCACGCGAAGTACGTGAACAGCATCACGCCGCCGAAGAAACTGAACCACCAGAACGACTCGGGGATGTGGCTCTGCTTCATCCGCTCTGAGACCATCCACTGCACGAGCATTCGCCCGAAGAAGAGCATCTGCCCGATGAAGCCGATGGTCAGCCACGCGAAGCTCCACCAGCCGGTGATATTCAGAATGCGAAACAGCCGGTTGCCCGACGCGTCAATCGCCTGGTCCAGCACGCTATCGCCCACCACAGCCCGCAGCTCGCGCTCGCCGATCACCCGCGACGGAGTCCCATCCCGCGGCAGGAACCGAAACGTCCGCTCACCCGACGCGGACAAAGCGCCGCCGGGCTCGCTGGCCCCGCCGAGGATCTCAAGCTCACCCTTGGCCGCGCCGATCGTGAACTTCGCGCTCACCGCCCCGGCTCGCAACTCGTGCGGCGTGCTCGGCCCATAGACCACCCAGAGCCCAAGGCCCAGCAGCACGATCATGATCGCCACCGGCTCCCACTTCACGCCCGCGCTCCGACACGCGTTGTCGAGGCCGTGATCGCCACGCTCTCCAGCGCCGCGGCCCCCACGGCCTCGGTGCCTACTTCGGCCGCGCCGCGCTCCAGCTCCACCGTGGACACCGGCCGCCGTCGGCTGGCCATCCATCGCACCGCCAGCAGATCGATGAACCCCGGCAGCGCGCGAGAGAGCACGCCCATGCCGTACTTGCTTGTGCCCGCCACGCGCGGGCGATGCCCGACCTCTCGCTGTTCCACGCGATAGCCCATCAGCGCGAACGAGACCGGGATGAACCGGTGCATGCCGCGAAACTCCAGCGGCAGCCGCAGGGCCGGCTCGCGCTTCATGATCCGCAGCGAGCAGCCGGTATCGCGGACCACGTCGCTCAAGACGGCGGCGCGAAACAGCCGCCCAACCTTCGAGCTCATCTTCCGAATCACGTTGTCCTTGCGCGAGCGGCTGCGATCGCCCTGCACCATGTCGGCGTTCGTCGCCCGCATCAGCTCCAGCATCGGCGACAGATCCGCCGGGTCGTTCTGCAGGTCCGCGTCGATCGTCGCGATGAGCGAGCCGCTGGATGCGCGAATGCCCGCGTAGAACGCCGCGGACTGGCCGTTGCCCTTGCCCACCGGCGTCTGGGTCATCTGAATGCACCGCAGCCACGGGCGCGACGACAGCAGCTCGCGCACGCGGGCCGCGGTCTGATCCGTGCTGCCATCGTCAACGATGATGAACTCAAAGGGCAGGCCGGTCTTCTGAAGCGCCGCCCCGCACTGCTCGACCAGCCGCGCGATGTTGCCCTCTTCGTTGTGCGCCGGCGCGATCAGCGACAGCATGAGCCCGGGGGGGGGCGGCGATCGCGTGCCCGGCGATGATCGGAGAAGCCGGTTGTGCGGTCGAGTCGTGGCCCATGCGGAGTCAGTTTACGCCCGGCGGCGCGCTGAAACACTCGGCCACTGGCCCGAGCATGACTAAACTCCGGAGCCCTGAATCGAGCGCGCATCTCCACCGGGCCACGATCCGCCCCGCGTCCCCCAGCCCCACCGCCGACCCTCTCCCGCCCCCGTCCTATTTGCTCATTTGCCATTTGCCCATTTGCCATTTTCCCCCACCCCTCCCATGCACATCCGCCCCATCGACCCTGCGACCGCGACGATCCCCGTCACCTTCCATATGGAAGACCCCGAGGGCCTCACGGGCGGGCATGACCCGGTGAAGACCGTCCACGCCGCGCTCGGACAGAACCTGCTGGAAGTCGCGATGTCCCACGGCATCAACATCGAGCACGCCTGCGGCGGCGTCTGCGCGTGCAGCACCTGCCACGTCTACATCGAGCAGGGCGCAAACCAACTCAGCGAATCCACCGAAGCCGAAGAAGACCGCGTCGAAGAAGCCCCCGGCCTGCAACGCAACAGCCGCCTGAGCTGCCAATGCATCGTCCAAGGCTCCGCCCCGATCACGCTCCGCATCCCGTCGTGGAACCGCAACGCGGTGAAAGAGATTCCGCACTAAGCAAGCTGTCAGTTGTCAGGGGTCAGTGTTCAGCTTCAAGGCCGTCAGAGCCGCGAGCGCGAGCTCGCACTGGCCTTTCCCCCTCGGCCCTCGGCCCTCAAACCTCGGCCCTTCCCAATGACACTCGGCTGGCTCGATACCGAAGACATCGCCCTGGCCCTCCACGAGGCCCATCCGAAAACGGACCCGCTCACGCTGCGCTTCACGGCGTTGCGAGCGCTGGTGGAATCCCTCCCGGGCTTCAAGCCCGACCCGGCGCACCCGGTCAACGAGAAGATCCTCGAAACGATCCAAGTCGCCTGGCACGAGGAGCGGCTGGGGATTCAGAAGGACGAGGACTGATCTCGTGCCACCGACTTGCTGGTTCAGCAAGTCGGTGCGGCCGTGCGTGTGCAGGCTGCAGGTGGAACGCCATCGTCAAAGCCAAGAACGCGAGCGAGCGGGCCTTGACGGCTCTCTCCGCGTTCCTCCGCGTCCTCCGCGTCCTCCGCGTACTTGGATTGTCTCGTTCTCGACCTGAGCTTGCGCTCAGGGCTCCCTTGATGCCCCCGCGCCTCCAGCACTCACCGTCAGCGGCACCGCCCCGTACGCCGCCTCGGTGATCTGCCAGTTGCCCACGCGGATCTTGCGGCCGTCGGGGTCGATGCCGTGTTCGCGCATGAGTTTTTTGAGCGTGGCCGGGAGGCCGAACTCGACGTCTTCGGGCATGATGTCGCGTTGCTCGATATCGCCGCCGTACTTGGCCAGGAGCGTGCGGCAGATGGTGGCCACGAGGTCTTCCGGGGCGCTGGCGCCGGCGGTGAGCAGCATGACCGCGTCGCGCCCGCCGCCGGGCGTATTGGTGAACCACTCGTCGCGCAGCTCGGTCACGTCGTCCAGCAGATGGGCGCGGACGCCGACGTTCTGGCTGATCTCCGTCAACCGCACCGAGTTGCTCGAGTTCTTGCTGCCGACGACGAGGACGAGGTCACACTCGGGGGCGATCTGCCGCACCGCGTGTTGGCGGTTGGTCGTTGCGTAGCAGATATCGCTGCCCGGCGGCTCCTTGATGCTCGGAAACGCACGCTTGAGCGCGTCGATGATCACGCCCGCGTCGTCGGTGCTGAGCGTCGTCTGCGTGAGGTAGACGAGCTTGTTGGGGTCGATGATCTTGAGGTGGGCGATGTCTTCGGGTGATTCGACGACCTGGGTGGCCTCGGGCGCCTCGCCGCGGGTGCCGATGATTTCTTGGTGGTCCTCGTGGCCGACGAGCAGGATCTGGTAGCCCTGCTTGGCGTAGCGGATGGCCTCGGAGTGGACCTTGGTCACCAGCGGGCAGGTGGCATCGACCGCGGTGAGGTTGCGCTGGCGGGCGATCTCGCGCGTGGCGGGTGAGACGCCGTGGGCGCTGAAGACCACGATGCTGCCCTCGGGCACGTCGCCGAGGTCTTCGACGAAGATCGCCCCGCGATCAACGAAGCGCTGCACGACATGCTTGTTGTGCACGATCTCGTGGTAGACGTAGATCGGCATCTCTTTGCACAGGTCCAGAAGCTGATCGACAACGTCGACCGCCATGTGAACGCCGGCGCAGAAACCACGGGGATTCGCAAGGATGATCCGCATGGGCCATGGTAGGTGTGCGGCGTGCGTTCGTCGCCGTTTTTCGCCGCCTTGATCCGGTTCAACCCGTTACCATGTCCCCTTGGGCGGTGCCGACACCGACCTGAGCGTTGTCGCATCCAACCGCCGATCGCCAACGTACCCGGCTCTCGTTGTCCCGCTCACCTCGCTCACCGTCCCCCGCCACGCCTCTCGGTCTCGAATCGCCTCCGTGCCCACGCTCGTCACGCCCGATCGCTTCGCTCACCCGCTCTTGGAGGTCGCCCGGTTGCCAGATCTCGCCCTCGATCCTCGCACGCCCGTCATCCGGCTCGTCGAGCGCTTCGGCCCAAGGCCCGGCGCCGGCTCGATCGCCGGTGACGCCAGCGCCGCCGGCGCGACCACCACCGAGCCCGAGGCCTGGCTGTACGTCCGCGGCCTGGCCACCGCCCACTACGAGAACTTCAGCGTCCTCTCCTCCCTCGTCCCCGCCCGCCTGCGCGACGACTTCGCCGCGATCTACGCCTTCTGCCGCTGGTCTGATGACCTCGGCGACGAGACCGGCGCCGGCCCCGAGGCCCGCGCACGCGCCGCGGAGTTGCTGACCTGGTGGCGTGCCGAGCTTGATCGATGTTTCAAGGGCGAAGCCACCCACCCGGTCTACATCGCCCTGGGCCGCACGATCCAGCGCCACGCGCTGCCGATCGCGCCGTTCGCCGATCTCATCTCCGCCTTCCAGCAGGATCAGACCGTCACCGAGTATCAGACCTGGGACCAGCTCACCGATTACTGCCGCCGCAGCGCCGATCCCGTCGGCCGCCTCGTCCTCATGCTCTTTGGCTACCGCCCCGAAGACGACGCCAAACACGGCGTCGATCGCTTCGCCATGAGCGATGCCACCTGCACCGCCCTGCAACTCATCAACTTCTGGCAGGACGTCCGCCGCGATCTCATTGAGCGCGACCGCGTCTACATGCCCGCGCAAGACTGCGGCCTCGACGCCGCGACGCTGCGCTCCTGGCTCGACCGAGGCGAAGACCCCGCCTGCCGCATCGCGTTCATCCGCGCCATGCGCCCGCTGGTCGATCGCACCGATGAGCTCTTCGATCAAGGCAGCGCCCTGGTCCCCACGCTCTCACGCGAGGCACGCCCCGTCGTTTGGCTCTTCGGCGCCGGCGGGCGGCGCGTTCTGTCCAGCGTCCGCGCGTGCGCTGGCGCCACGCTCTGGCACCGCCCGCGTCTCAGCAAGTTCTCCAAGGGGCTGCTCGTCGCGCGCGCCATGGCCGGCGCTCGTCTGGCTTCGCTGGGCACACGGGAGAACGCCGCGTGAGCTCCGCCACTGCGCTCTCCATCCCGAAGCTGACTGCGCCCTCCACCGCGGGCGTCGTCCCGCGCCTTGACGGCGTCAGCGACCAGCGACTCGCCGACGCGTTCCAATCGGCCCGCGAGATCGCCCGCGCCCGCGCTCGCAACTTCTACTACGGCCTGCGCCTCACGCCCGAGCCCCGCCGCTCCGCAGTGTTCGCCATCTACGCCTGGATGCGTTTCGGCGATGATCGCGTGGACGACACGCGCGACCTTGCGGACAAACGGCGCGAGCTGGACTCGTTCCGCGCCGCGACCGAGTCCATCCTCGCCGCCGACCCCGCGACCTCCGCGCCGGACTCGCCCATGTGGCTCGCGCTGGCCGCGACGCTCCGCTCGTACCCCATCGACCACACGCACATCCGCGCGATGATCGACGGCCTCGAAGAAGATATCGATCACGCCGGCTACGAATCCATCGAAGACCTCGAACGCTACTGCTACCGCGTCGCCTCCACCGTCGGCCTCGTCTGCGTCAGCATCTGGGGCTTCCGCGCCGGCGTCACCATCGCCCAATGCCGCGACGCCACCGCCCTCAGCGAGCGCCGCGGCAAGGCGTTCCAGCTCACCAACATCCTCCGCGATTTCGCCGAGGACTTTGACGCCGAGCACGCCCGCGTCTACCTCCCGCGCCAAATCCTCGAATCGCACAGACTCACCGCCGCAGACCTGCGCGCGTGGCGCGAGCCGTCGCGCTGCGAGGCCCTGGTGATGGAACTGGCTACGCGAGCCAAGGGCCACTACGCCGCGTCGTCCCCGCTCGATGAGCTCATCGACCCCGCCTGCCGCTCCACGCTGTACGCGATGACGCGCATCTACGAGGGCCTGCTCGATCTCATCATCGCCCGCCCCGATCGCCTCGTCCGCGGCGGGCGCATCCGCCTCTCGTCCGCCACCAAGGCCACCATCGCCGCCGCCGCCGTCGTGCGCGGCGGGCTCGATTGGTGGCCCGCGACGACGACTGACGCGGGTGCTCCGCGGCGCGCTGGAGACGGCGCATGACACCCGCAGGCCCCGCAAAGCCCGTCATCGTCGTCGGCGGCGGCCTCGCCGGTATCACCGCCAGCGTCACGCTCGCGCGACAGGGCACGCCCGTCGTGCTCCTTGAAACTCGCAAGAAGCTCGGCGGGCGTGCCACCTCGTTCACCGACGTCCGCAGTGGCGAGGAACTCGACAACTGCCAGCATGTCGTCCTGGGCTGCTGCACCAACTACCTGCGTCTGCTGGATGAGCTCCAGAGCCGCCAACACCTGACCTGGACGCGCGAGCAGTACTGGATCGAGCCCGGTGGGCGCACCAGCGTCATCAAGCCCTGCTTCATGCCCGCGCCCGCGCACTTCACCAGTGCGGTGCTCGCCGCGTCGTTCATCTCGATGCGTGAGAAAGTCCAGCTCGCCCGCGCCATGAACGCGATCCTCCGCGTCGATCGCACCACCTGGCAAGATCGCACCTTTGCCGATTTCCTTCGTCACTGCGCACAGCCGGCGCGCCTCATCGAGACGTTCTGGACGCCCGTCATCGTCAGCGCTTGCAACCTCGAGCCCGCCCGCGTCGCGGCCTCGAGCGCACTGCAAGTCTTCCAAGAGGGCTTCCTGGCCGATGCGCACGCCGCGGATGTTGGCGTCAGCACCGTCCCGCTCGTGCGTCTCTACGAACACGCCGAGCGACTGATCCAAAGCGCCGGAGGCAGCGTCCGCCTCGGCGCCGGCGTCGAGTTCATCGGCACCACCAGCGTCCGCACCACCAGCGGCGAAACCATCGAAGGCTCTCGCATCATCTGTGCTCTGCCGCCCGAGCGAGCCGCGAGCGTGATCGATCCCGCGATCGCGAGCGTTGACGATCGCTTTAGCGCGATGAGCCGCGTGCAGCACAGCCCGATCCTGGGCGTGCATCTCCGCTTTGATCGCCCGGTGCTCGATCGCCCGCACTGCGTACTCGTGAACGCCGGCGTGCAGTGGCTCTTCCGCAAGGATGATCAGGGTGCCGCGGTCCATGCCGTGATCAGCGCCGCCGATGCGTGGATGGAGTTGGACGAAGAAGCCATCAGCGCCCGCGTCGTCAACGAGATGAAGGCCTATTTGCCGCTGGCCAAAGACGCCAAGCTCACCTGGGCCCGCGCGATCAAGGAGAAGCGAGCCACCTTCGCCGCGACGCCCGAGATGGAGCGCCTCCGCCCCGCGCCGCTCCCCGGCGCCTGGAGCAACGCCGAGCCGCCGGTCATCCTCGCTGGTGACTGGGTGCAGACCGGCTGGCCCGCAACCATGGAAGGGGCCGTCCGCAGCGGCTATCGCGCCGCGGCTCTCGCACTCAACAAACCCATCGAATCCTTCACCGCTCCCGACATGCCCCCCGCCCGTCTCGCCCGCGCCCTGGGCCTTCGCCCTGCGCCGCGCCCGCCGTCGTTCTCGCCCGCCCGCGCCGCGATCTCCGCGGTGCCGTCGCCCTCTCGACAACCTTATGTCGCACACGTCTGATCGCCACTTTCGGAGCATCCCGATGTCACCACGCAGCCGCTCACACGATCGTCATTCCCCTCGACTTGCGCGCGGCGCCGCTTCATCCGCGATGATCATCGTCGCAGCGCTCGCTGCCGTCGGCGGCATCTTCGCCGTCGCCAGCACCGGCCGATCGGGCCTCGTCGAAGCGCAGCCGGCCACAGCGCCCGCGAGCGCTCCCGCCAAGCCCGCGGCTCCCGCCGCTCCCGCACCGGGCACGCCCGCGACCGGAGCGCCCGCCGCCAAGCCCGCCCTGCCGCCGACCGAGGTCTCCATGCGGTTCGGGCGCGCCGAACCGATCAAGCGCACGCCCGGCACCATCCGCGTCATGTCGTACAACGTCGAGAACCTCTTTGACGCCAAGGACGATCCGACGCTGACGGGCAAGGCTGACGACAAGGACATGACCAAGCCCGCCGAGCACAGCAAGGCCGCCGCCGATGCCATCAAGCGCTGCGACCCAGACGTCATCGCTCTGCAGGAGATCGAGAGCCTCGAGGCCCTCACCGAGTTCCGCGACACCTATCTCTCCGGCCTCGGCTACGACCACATCGTCTCCATCGACACCGGCGATGGCCGCGGCATCGAGAACTCCGTCATCTCCCGCTTCCCGCTCAAGAATGTCGAGACCTGGAAGAACCTCCCACTCGGCGGCATCCACCCGGATCTCTTCGACAACCGCCCCAACGAGTTCGCCGGCCAGCCGCTCACCTTCAAGCGCTCGCCCCTCCGCGTCACCGTCGAAGTCCCCGCCGCCAAGGTCGCCTCGCTCGCGGGCCCCGGCACGCCCGCCAAGCCCTACGAGCTCACCCTCTTCGTCGTCCACCAGAAGTCCGGTCGGGGCGGCGACTACTGGCGCCAGGCCGAGAGCCGCAAGACCGTCGAGCTCGCCGCCGAACTCACGAAGAAGAACCCCGGCGCGAACATCCTGATCCTGGGCGACTTCAACGCCCGTTCCCGCGAAGAGCCGCTGAAGATCTACTCCCGCGCCGGCCTCCGCGAGCTCTGGGGCGATCCGGACGCCGATCGGGACCGCACCGCCATCACGCACGCCTCCAACCGCCGCATCGATCACATCATCTATAACGATTCGGTCTCCGGTGAGATCGTTCGCGACAGCAAGTTCGTCTTGGCCATGCCGACGCGCCCGGAGGGCGTGGACTTCCGCACCACCGCGCCGCCAAAGGGCTACGCAAGTGATCACTTCCCCGTCGTTGTCGATGTCCGCGTGGTCGATCAGCCCCCGGTGATCGAACCCAAGCCGGAGTCAAAGCCCGACGCACGCCCTGCCGGTCCGGCCAAGCCCGCCGCCCCGTCCGCCCCGGCCGCGCCCGCAAAGCTCCCCTGACTTTCACGCGCTGAACGAAGCGGCCCCGCTCCGCGAGCCAACGCATGACCGATCGCCCGCGCGAGCACAACCCGGCTCCGCCTCTCGACGCGCCATCGGCGCACACAGATGGCTCCCCGCGCGCACTCGATCGCGAACTCTCTGGCTCTCTCCCCTGCGCTCAGTGCGGCTACGAGCTTCGCGGCGCCTCGGTCCTCGGAGTCTGCCCCGAGTGTGGAACGCCCGTGCGCGTCACCATCCTCGCCGTCGTTGATCCGCTGGCCGACGAGCTCCAGCCGATCTACCACCCCCGGCTTGTCGCCCTCGGGCTCGTCGCATGGGTTCTCAGCGGCATGCTCGCCGTGCTCTTGTCCTGGCGCCCCGCCCTGGGCGTCCTCGTTGGTTTATGGTCCGACGCCCGCGTCCCTCCAGTGCCGCCCTGGTGGGACGATCTCATCGGCGCGTTGCTGGTCATTTCGCTGATCAGTTCCGTCGCGTTCTGGCGCCCGCAAGCCGGCCTTCGCGCGTGGATGACGGCTCTGGCGGTGATCGCGACGCTCCTGCACATCCCGCTCATCTTGCTGGTGAGCGCCGAAATCGATCGTGCCTCAACGACGCAGATCCGCACGCTTCAGGAGATCTGGGGTGCCCCCGGCACCTCGGGCCAGGTCGCCGCGATTTCCTCGAGTGTCGACCGCATTCTGGTGGCGGTGATCCTGGTCTCGCTGCTGGCGTGCATCCGACCTGTCGCAGTCGCGCTCATCGCCCGCTCGCTGGCCATCCGCCTCGGTCGCGTGGACCGTCAAACCGTCCTGGCCATGACCGCGGCCCTCTTCGCCGCCATCCTCGGTGACCTGCTCGGCCTCCTGGGCACACACCTTTCGCCCCACGCCAGTTCAGACTTCCTCCAGCACCTCGGGTTCGTCATGCTCCTGGGCGGCGCATCGCTCTTCTCCCTCGGCCTCATCGGCGCCTCCATCGACTTCCTCCGCGTCGCCCGAACCATCCTCTCCCCAGCCCCCAGCGCACGGCAAGTGATGGGGGAGTAGGGGAGCCTTCAGCCATCAGCGGTCAGCCTTCAGCAAAAGCAGCAAAGCAGCAAAGCATCAGGCATCAGGCATCGTTGAGCATCGTTGAGCATCGAGTTGTCGGTTCTTGGCATTCGATTTGAGTTCTCAAATTTGAAATCTCAAATTCTGGTCGTCCCCCTCCCCGCTCCAACACCTCCCCCTCCCCCGCAACCTCGCGCGACCCTTCCCTCCCGTCCCTCCCTTCCCTCCCTTCCCTC
>JALHNK010000029.1:27805-29322 GCA_022843565.1 Phycisphaerales bacterium | reverse complement strand
CGTCCGCCACGCTCGCTGGCGCGGGGCGTCATCGCCACGATCGCATCAACTGAACCATCCACTCGCTCACCCTGCGCCCCCACACCCCCGCCTGCGCCTTCCGTTTCACGCTCACGTTCCCCCTCCCCCACGGTCCCCCTTACCGGCACCACCCGCGGCGGCCCATCACTGCCCACCACCGACTCAATCACCCCATCCTCCACACGCGTCGCCAGCACATCACCCGGTGCAACGTCACTCACCCGCCGCACGATCCGTCCGAGCGGATCGGTCGTCACCGAGTATCCACGCGCAAGCACCGAGAGCGGCCCGACGAGCCCGAGTTGGCGGTGCATCGCCCCGAGCGACTCACGCCGCGTGCTGAGCGACCGCCCCATTGCCCCGTGCAGATCCGCCCGCAGGGCATCGCCATCAAGCTGCGCCAAACGACTGCGCATCGCGCTGGCCAGCCGATCGGCCATCGAGCCAAGCTCCATCGCGCGTCGATGAAGCACCGCGGTCGGACGCGTCCGCTCCAGGCGAGCGCTGAGCTGGGCGAGCAATCGCCACTGGCCATCGAGCATCGCGCGCAGCACCGGCTGCAGGTGCCTCCGCTGACTGGTGATCGCATCGCGCTGCTGCCGCAGCGCGCGTCGAAGAGCAGACTCAAGCCGCCCGCGCACCATCTCCAGTTGCTCGCTCAGTTCCTCGCGATCCGGCGTCAGCCGCATCGCGGCCTGCGTCGGCGTGCTGCACCGCTCATCAGCGACCAGTTCCGCGATCGTCGTGTCCGTCTCGTGCCCGATGGCGCACACGATCGGCACCGGGCACTGGAAGACCGCGTCGGCGACGATGCGCTCGTTGAACGCCCAGAGGTCTTCGATCGAGCCGCCGCCTCGCGTGAGGAGGATCACATCGATGCCCAGTCGCGGCGCGTTCGCGCCGGCCCACTGGATCGCGCGGGCGACGCCCGGGGCCGCCTGCCTGCCTTGCATGAGCGCATCGATCAGCACCAGCTCCACCGCCGGGCAGCGGCGCTTCATGGTGTTGATGACGTCCTGCAACGCGGCGCCGCTCCGGCTGGTGATGATCGCCACTCGCCGCGGAAACGTCGGCAGCGCGCGCTTCCGCTCGGGCACGAAGTACCCCAGCCCTCGCAGCTCCTGTACGAGCTGGCGATGCGCGAGCTCCAGCGCGCCCTCGCCGACGGGCTCGATCTTCTCGACCGCGAAGCTCACCTTGCCCTGCGGCTTGTAGTACTCCACGCGCCCGGTGAGCACGACAGCCTGCCCCTCGCCAGGCACGAAGCCGACGCCGCGCGTGCGCCCGGCGAACATGACGCAGTTGATCACGGCGCCACCGACCTGCCCCTCCTTCAGCGAGAAGTACCAATGCGTGCGGTTGCTGAAGTTGCTGATCTCGCCCAGCACGCGGATGGTGCCCGGCAGGTGATCACGGATGAGCCCCTCAACAATTGCCGCGAGCTGCGCGACGCTGATCGGCGGGCGCTCGCCAGCCGATCCTGCGCCCGTGACAGC
>JALHNK010000029.1:19665-27795 GCA_022843565.1 Phycisphaerales bacterium | reverse complement strand
GCCGGTGCTCGATGGCACGCTCGTCGCCGGCGCGGAAATCGCGGTCGTCGATCCCACCGCCGCGGCGGCTCGCGCCGGGCCGCCGGAGAACAAACCGCCGCCCGCTGGCAGCGAGCCGCCGGGCGCCGGCGTCCCGCCCATCTTGCTCGGGTCAAACGGTGCGCGGCTCACGCGACACCGCCTGGCGACTGCGTCTCCGGCGTGAGGCGAAGCTCGTTATGGACATCGGCAATCCGCGCGTACGCCCGCACGACCGCGACCGAGTGCGAGAAGCCGGGGCGTTTCTCCGCCACATATGCCCGCGATCGACGCGCACGGGCGGTGTTCTCCTCCGGCTGCGCCGCCCATCGTTCCAGCGCCTCGCCCCAGCCCTTGGGCGTCGCGTCGGTCAGGACGCGCACGCCGTGAGCGTCGTCGATCGCGCCCACGCACGGATCGGCGACCGCCAGCACGCCCATCTGCGCGCTCATGGCGTCCAGCAGCAGGGTGCGATGCTCGCCAAGACTCTGGGCGACCATCAGCAGGTCGGCCTGCACCAGCAAGTCACGGCGTGCCTCGAGCCCCGGGATGATGGTGATCGCGTGAGAAAGCCCCAGCTCCGCGCCCCACTTGCTGATCGGGTAACCGGCCGCGGCGCTGGCCTCGACGAAGATCAACACCTCGCGACCCGCGCGTGCAAACGCCGCGAGGCCCTCGAGCGCTGCGCGAGCCTGCTTCACACCCAGGGCGGAGCGCCCGGCTCGTTCACCGGAGAGCACGAGCATGACCGACACCGGGTCGGCGTCCTCCTTGTCGGCGCGGATCACGTCAACGACATGTACGCCCCAGCTCGCGAGCTCCACGCGCCTCTCACCCAGCACGCCCCGCGCAACCGCCAGGAGTTTCTCATCCGGCGCGATGCACAGCACGCGCCCGCCCAGGCCCGATCGCGTCACGATCTTGGCCGCGACATCCACGTGCTCTCGGGTCCACAGCTCGATCAACGCGGCGCTGCCGCACTGGCGCGCCATCGCGACGCCGAACTTCATCGAGTCCACGCCGAAGCAATGCACCACATCGATCACCCGCGAGCCCGCCAGCGCCGCCCGCCCGCCCGCGCGCCCGCCCTCGCTCATCGCCCCGCGCTCCAGCAGTCGCGCCAGCGCCCCCGCCCGCAGCGTCAGCGTCAGCGGCAGCCCATCGTCGGCGTACACCGCCGGTGTCGAGTACAACGACGAACCACCGGACACGTCAACCTGCCCCAAACTCCGCGGCATCGCGTGAACCACGCGAACGCCCTCGTCCGCGAGCCCGATCTCCAGGCGCGCGATCAGCGCCTGCTCACGAGCAAGGAACCCGGCGTCTGGCAGAATCAACGCTCGCAACGGAAAGTGCCCTCCAACCCGTGCCCGCGCTACGGTAGCCGCGAAAGCCCGCATGGACATTGCCGGACTCCTCATCGTGCTGCTCATCGGGGGCCTCGTCGCCTGGGTGTTCTGCATCCTCTCCATCGCCTGGAGCCTGACACACCCGCCCCGTCGCGGCTACACCTGGGCGCTCGCTCGCTCTCTGCCCGCATCGCCGGCCGAACTCTCCCCCCCGCTCGGCCCGCGCCGATTCGAGACCTGGACCTTTCGCTCCTCACGCGGTCGAGGCGTCTTTGAAGCCTGGGATATCCCTGCCGACGACCCGTCAGGTCCGATCTGCATCTTCACCCACGGCTGGAGCGACTCGCGCATCACCTCGCTTGATCGCCTGATCGCCCTGCTCCCCCACTGCTCCCGCATCGTCATGTGGGATCTGCCGGCGCACGCCGATACGCCCCGGTCGCGCACCGAGCCCACGCCCACTTGGCTCCGAATGGGCACTTCGGAGGTGCAGGACCTTCTGGATCTGCTCACGACGGTGTGCGAGGGCGGGCGCGCGGGCGTCCCGCCGCGCGTGGTGCTCGCGGGTTTCTCGCTCGGCGCTGGGCTCGCGATTGCAGCAGCCGCCGACCCGCGATCCGCCCACGTCGTCGGTGTCATCGCCGAGGCGCCCTACCGACTGCCACAAACGCCCGCGCGGCGCGTCCTGGCCCTGCGCGGCTTGCCGCATGGCGTCACCCTCACTATCGCGATGTTCATCATCGGACTCCTGGCACGCCAAGGCCGGCGCTGGCGCTCGCCCGGCGGCTCGTTCGATCGCGCCGAGCACGCCGCCCGCCTCCGTTGCCCGCTGCTGCTCGTTCACAGCCGCGCCGACGCGGTCTGCCCGATCGAAGATTCGCAGGAAATCGCCCGGCGTGCCGGCGCGGGCGCGACGCTGTGTTCCCTGACCGCCCCGGGCCATTCAGAAGTGTGGTCGCACGCCGAGGCGAGCGTCGCGTCGAACGCCGTCGGCGCGTTCATCCGCTCGCTCTCGCCCGCTGCGACGCCGCCGGTATGACGCTCACACGCGGGCGATGTACGCCCGGATCGCGCCCGACGCCGGGCTCGCCGGCCCAGGCAAACCGCGGCTCAGTCCCAAAGACACTGGCGAACATCGGGCTCTTGCGCTGCGCGCCCCAGACATCGACCGCCGGATCAGCCGGTGAGTCGACGATCACGCTCAGCACATCGCCGGCGGGCGCGAGCCGCACGTCCGCCACGCTCTGCGTGTGCGTTCGATCAAGCCCGACCGCGATGCGGACGATCGCCGCGAGCTTGCGCACCGTTGTGCGGTCGCCCTCGCTCAGCCCCTTGAGCTGCTTGTGGCGATCTTCGGGCTCACTGCCCCGGTGGTAGCGAGCGATCGCGGCGATGAGACGCACCTGTCGGCGGTCCCAGCCCGCCAGATCGCTGTGGACGATGAGGTTGTATGAATGGATGTGGTGCCGGTCGTAGTTGACGATGTAGCCGACATCCAGCAGCAGCGACGCCGCCTCGAGCAGTCGGCGTGCGTCGTCGGTGAGCGCGGTGTTGCGCCGTTCGTCTTGGCGGAGTTGATCGAAGATCCGCAGCGCCAGCTTCGCGACATGCTCGCTGTGCGGCGCGTCGTAGCGGCAGCTCCTGGCGAACCGTCGCACGCTGGCCATCGCGTCGCCCGCTTGCGAGAGCACGCGCTGGGCCCGCGCGAGTTCGTCCTGCGGGAACAGCTCGGCGACCATCGTCAGCAGCAGCCCGTCGCGGATCCCGCCGTCGTGAACGCGAACACGCTTGACGCCCGTCCGCTTGCACAGCGCGTGCAGCACCGAAAGCGCCGGCACGATGATGTCGGCGCGATCGGCGCTGAGCCCCGCCACGCGCGTCCGGCGATCGAGGCTGATTGAACGCAAGTCATCGAGGATGTCCTTCAGCTCGGATCGCTTGACCTCGTACCCGCGCACCGCGCCCGTCGGGGCCGGCGCCGCGGATCTCGTGGCGCCGGCGCGGGCCATCGAGAGCTGGGCCAGGGTCGTCAGCGTTCCGCCGGTGCCAATGATCAACTGCGGCTGGATCTGGCCGACGCTCACGCGATCACGCACGAACCGCTCCAGGAACGTCCGCAGCTCGGGATACCGACGCCCCGCCGCCGCCTTCGCGCCACCGAACCGCTCGGTGAGTTTCACCGCCCCGATCGGCAGCAGCTCGACGCGCTCGATCAGCCCGGCGCTGGCGGTCACGACCTCTGTGCTGCCGCCGCCGATGTCCACGACGCTCACCGTCATGCCCGAGACATCAAACGCCCCGGCGACCGATCGGTACGCCAGCAGTGCCTCTTCCTCAGCGGAGATGATCTCCACCGCCAGCCCCGTGCGCTTCTCCGCAAGGGCGCAGAACTCGGCGCCGTTGGTCGCCTCGCGCACGGCGCTGGTCGCCACCGCACGGAGCATCCGCACGCCAAAGCCCGAGGCGATCCGCACCATGCGCGCCAGCGTGCCGACGCCGTGCTCGATCGCGCCGGCCGAGAGCTTCCCGCTGGCGTCAAGACCCGCTCCGAGTCGCGTGAGTTCCTTCTCGTCATCGAGCACGCGATAGCTGCCATCCGGGTGCGCCTCGGCGATGATCAGCCGCATCGAGTTGGTGCCGATATCGATCGCGCCGATCCGCTGGCCGTCGCCGGCGCGATGCGGCTCGGCCGCTCCCGCGTCAACGAATCGGATCGTGGGCGCTTGAATCGCCTGATCGCGCGGCTCCGTCACGCCATTCGGCGGCGCGATGAGATCGCACAGGTCCGAAAGCGCAGACCGCCCGTCGCTGGCCCAACGCGCCCGAGCAATCGTTGCGTCCTGCGCCATCGCCCGACGCTTGGCCCTCAGGATCTTGCGGAGCCCCGAGACCTTCGCGCGCTGATCCGCCGAGCGCTCCGCTGCCGGTCCGGCGTTCTGGATCGCGCGGCCCAGCAGCTTCTCGGCTCGCGCCGCGATCATCGCGCAGTCGTTCAGATGTCCGAGTGTCTGCTGCAAACCCGCCAGACCCTCGGCGACCTTCGTGCCCGCGACGCCGAGCGCCGGCTCGCACAGTTCCACGCTGTACCGCACGCGCTTCAGCGCGATGCGCAGCTCGTGCAACTGATTCACATCCCGCAAGTCCGACCGCCCCACCGCCTCCGCCGCTCGCACCAACTGACCCAGCCGGTCGCGCCACGCCCCGCCAACACCCGATGGCCCCGCCTCCGCCAGCGACCCGACCAGAGCCTCGCTGAGCGCATCGATCCGCTTGCGCTCCGCTCTCGCGACGCGATGCAGGGCCACCCGCGATCGCTCGGCGCGCTTCGCGGCCCAGGCCCGCATCGCCGCGATCCCGGCGCTGGTCGCATCGGCGAACGGCTCCTTGGCGATCAGATCCGCCAGCACATCCGCATCACGCACGCGCCCCGCCGCACGCCGCACCCGATCCAGCGCACGCGAGACCCGCGCGGGCTTCACCGGCGTTGGCGAGAGATCGAGTGCCGCTTGCACCCGCCTGCACAGCACGCGGAGTTGATGGACCCTGGCAACGCTCGCCGCCCTGCCCGCGCCGACCTTCCGGATCCGGCGGGCAAGTTTCCGTCCGATGTCTCCTCCAGCGTCAGAAAGCCACGTCGCATCCGCGTCATGGCCAACCGCCCCCGGCTTCGCCTCATCGCCGCGCGTCTGAGCACCGCCCAGCGCCAGCGACGCGACGCGATCGCCCGCGAAAGGCCCCGCGGCGTCCGCCGGCTGCTTCTGTCGTCGCCCGCTCGCCATTCAACGCCTCCGAACTGAAGTCGTGTCTGAGACGCCGCAGCGCTCCCACCCGATATCCTACCGCGGCATCCATGATCCGGTGGTGCGGAAACAACGCCACAGCTTCTACACACCCGAATGAAGGCTTCACGCGCCCAATTCCGGTGGCAAGTTTGCCCAGTTTTCCAAGCCTCGGGTCGATTTGCACCCGAACCCGCCAAACAAGTTGCAACCTCCCGCCAGCCGTGTCACAATATCTCTGTCGGAGGAGCATCGTGAGGCCGTCTCTCTCGCGGCTGGGCAAATGGTCAATCAAGCCCACATTTTCGTCGGCGTCTTGGCGTTCTTGGGCGCGCCGGCGGTCGCATCCGGGACTGACGCGGTCATCAGCGTTGCACCGGGGGCTCGCCCCCTGCTTCCCCTGCTTGACCCGTCCGACGTCGTCGGACGCCCGGGTGAGTTTCAGCTCTCGGGGCGCGTCATTCTGCGGCCGCGAATCGGGCGTGACGGGCATCCCCTGCCGAGCCGAGCACTCTCGCAGCTCAAGAACCGGCTCATCTCCGTGGTCGAGTCCACAAGTGAACACATCGTCCGCGTGCCGGACAACGAAACCGATGCGGACTTTGTCCGGCGCATGCGCGCGACGGGCGAGTTCGAGTTCGTGACGCCGGATTGGCTCTGCTTCCCCGCCGGCAGTGGTGACCCGCTCACAGCCCAGCAATGGCACCACACTGCGCTGCAGACTCGCGAGGCGTGGTCGACCACCGAGGGTACGAGTGACGTGATCGTCGCCGTGGTCGATTCCGGCGTGGACTCCGCGCACCCAGACCTGGCCGCGAGCCTCGTGCTTCCGGGCCACAACAGCGTCGGCACAAGCGCCCTGGCCAACGCCGGCGGCGCCTTCAGCGACATCTCTTCCACCGGGCACGGCACCCGCTGCGCCGGCGTCGTCGCCGCCCAGAGCAACAACAACCTCGGTGGAGCTGGCGTTGCTCCGGGCGTTCTGGTGCTGCCCGTTCGCTGCACGAACAACGCCTCCGGCACCGCCTTCCTCTCGGACATCCTCAATGGTGCCGAATGGGCCTCGCGCAACGGCGCACAGGTCGTCAGCGTTTCGTACAACGGCGTCAGCAGCCCCAGCGTCGGCCTTCGCGGGAGCGTCCTGAAGTCCTTCGGCTCCTTGCTGATCTTCGCCGCCGGCAACTCCGGGGCCGAGCTTTCCAGCGCCGCCGATTGGCCCGACGTCGTCATCGTCTCGGCCCTGGACCGTGCTGATCATCGCTACTCCCAGTCCAACTTCGGCTCGCCGATCGATCTCGCAGCGCCGGGCGTCGACATCCTGACCACGATGACTCAGAATCGCTACACACTCTCCACCGGCACGTCATTCGCGTCGCCGCAAGCCGCGGGCGTCGCGGCTCTGATCTGGTCGATCGCCTCCGCAGTGTCGCCCGATGACATCCAGACCGTCCTCACAAGTTCGGCGATCGACATCGGCCCACCGGGAGAGGATGCGGAGTTCGGCGCCGGTCGTCTGAACGCGGCTCAGGCCCTGGCCGTGCAGCAAGGCCAGTTCCTCGGCTCGCTCCGCCCGACAGGCCCGCTCGAGTCCTCACCCGGGCTGAATGTCGAGTTCTACGACACGGTACAGACCGATTCATTCTTGCCAGCGTTCGACGAACTGCTTCCGACCGCGAGCGGCGTCATCCGATCGCTGACGATCGGACCCGGATTCGTGACCCCCGCCGGAAACGCCCAGGGCAGTTCCGCGGCGCTACTGACGGGCTATCTTCGCGCCGCAACGACCGGCGAGCACTCGTTCTCGATCACGTCCTACGGCAACACGCGGATGTACATCGGCGGCACGCTGGTCATGAACGCCGAGGGCGGCACCAGCGTCATCCAGGCCACCTCGTCAATCTCGCTCAACGCCGGCCTGCACACGATGCGCATCGAGTACGCCTGCCCGGATCAGAACTCGGTCCTGATCGTTCAGATGCGGGCGCCGGGACAGCTTGATTATCTGCCGGTAGATCAAGTCGTGCTCGCACGCGACTTCGACCGCACCGATGCGCTGGACATCGCCGATGATTCAGGTAGTCCCCTGCCGCGCAATGCTGCGCCCACCGCCGTGAACAACGGCGTCACCGAAGGCGACTACAACCTCTTCTTCCGAGCGGTGTTTAGCGATGACCTCGACTTCGCGCTCTACGCCGACGTTGCCGACGACGCTGGCCTGGCCGGCCCGAACGGTCGTATCACCGAGGGTGACTACAACTTCTTCATCCGAAGGTACTTCGAATAAGTGTGCTCGTCCCCGCCGCTGATCAATCGGTGAACGCACGCACCCACGACGCCCCCCACCCCCAACCCCCCACCGCCGACGCGCCCGGGGCGGCGAACATCAGATCGCGTAATCCTTCGCGGCGTGGAGCTGGATCTGTAGCATCGCGTAGTACGCGCCGCGCCGCTCTTGCAGCTCGTCGTGCGTGCCCATCTCCACAACACGCCCCTTCTCAAGGACCACGATCACGCCGGCCTCGCGCACCGTGCTCAGGCGATGGGCGATCACAAAGCTCGTGCGCCCCTTCATGAGCGTCGCCAGTGAGCCCTGGATCAGCCGCTCGCTGCGAGTGTCGAGGCTGCTGGTCGCTTCATCAAGGATCAGGATCTTCGGATCAGCCAGCAGCGCACGGGCGATGGCAATGCGTTGCTTCTGGCCGCCGCTGAGGCGCACGCCGCGTTCGCCGATCACGGTGTCGTACTGCTTGTCGAGCCCGACGATGAACTCCTCGGCGTTCGCGGCCCTCGCCGCCTCGATGACCCGTTCCATGCTCGCGCTTCGATCGGCATACGCGATGTTGTCCGCGACCGTGCCGTCGAACAGAAACACATCCTGCTCGACGATGCCCAGGAGCCGCCGGTAGCTTTCGACGTTCACGCGGCGCAGGTCCACGCCGTCAAGCTCGATCGTGCCCGATGAAGGATCGAAGAACCGGGCGACG